>NZ_NTGM02000001.1:1321298-1651623 GCF_002289235.2 Streptococcus sp. FDAARGOS_256 | reverse complement strand
CTGGCACACCACCGACTTCGTAGAGATCTTGGAAGACATACTTACCAGATGGTTTCAAGTCAGCCAAGTGAGGCACACGTTCTTGGATCGTATTGAAGTCCTCAAGGGACAAGTCAACATTAGCCGCATGGGCAATAGCAAGCAAGTGAAGAGTGGCATTTGTAGAACCACCGAGAGCCATAGTTACAGTGATGGCATCTTCAAAAGCTTCACGAGTCAAGATATCTGATGGTTTGAGACCAAGCTCCAGCATCTTGACAACAGCTCGTCCTGCTGCTTCGATATCTTCTTTCTTGTCAGCTGATTCAGCTGGGTGAGATGAAGAGCCTGGTAAGCTCATCCCTAGAACTTCGATAGCAGTCGCCATGGTATTAGCTGTATACATACCACCACAGCCACCAGGGCCAGGGCAGGCATTACATTCGAGACGTTTCACGTCCTCAGCTGTCATGTCACCGTGGTTCCATTTTCCGATACCCTCAAAAACAGACACCAAGTCAATGTCTTTGCCATCAAGATTTCCCGGTGCAATGGTTCCACCATAGGCGAAAATAGCTGGAATATCCATATTGGCAATGGCAATCATAGAACCAGGCATGTTCTTATCACAGCCACCGATAGCGACGAAGGCATCGACGTTGTGACCACCCATAGCCGCCTCGATAGAGTCTGCGATGATATCACGAGATGTTAGAGAGAAACGCATACCAGGCGTTCCCATGGCAATCCCGTCCGCTACGGTAATGGTTCCAAACTGTACCGGCCAAGCACCTGCAGATTTGACACCTTCTTTAGCCAATTTCCCGAAATCATGCAAGTGAATGTTACATGGTGTATTTTCCGCCCAAGTCGAAATCACTCCCACAATCGGTGTTTCAAAGTCCTTATCTGTCATACCAGTCGCACGAAGCATAGCACGGTTTGGTGATTTAACCATACTGTCATAAACGCTACTGCGGTGACGTGTATCTAATTCTGTCATTTGTTCCCTCCCATTTCAGTTTTTACCATTATAGCACAATTTCCGCATGAAGAACAGAATAAAATTCTTGAATTTTCAGAAAATTTCGATTACTAGCTTCTAATTTTTTCATCTTTTTTTGTCAAGTAACTTTACTTTACAAAAAAGTTTTGATATACTATTAAAGTTGATGAAAATCAAACCTAACTGAATTATATCTTAAAAGGAGAAATCAAAATGGCAGTACCTGCACGTCGCACTTCAAAAGCGAAGAAAAACAAACGTCGTACCCACTACAAAGTAACAGCTCCATCTGTAAACTTTGACGAAACTACTGGAGATTACTCACGTTCTCACCGTGTATCACTTAAAGGATACTACAAAGGACGTAAAATCGCTAAAGCTGCATCAGCTGAATAATAGAAGGGAGATACCATGCGCGTAAATATCACACTTGAACACAAAGAATCTGGTGAACGCTTGTACCTTACTTCTAAAAACAAACGTAACACTCCAGACCGTCTTCAATTGAAGAAATACTCACCAAAACTTCGCAAACACGTTGTGTTTACAGAGGTTAAATAAGGGTTCACTACACGTCAGTAGACTTTAGAAACCTTGATTTAAAGCAATTCTTGAATTTCGAAATTTCACTACATTGCGATATGAATCAATCGAATCACTACCTTTTTCACTACCTTTTATGTAATAAGAAACTGATTCGTTTATTTAAAAAGAAGAGGAACTTTAGTGTCAAGCTCCTCTTTTTTATTTGCTCTTTTACTTACAAATCGTAAGACCTGGTTTGGAAAGTATGAATTTCAGTTGGACTAAAAACAGCGTAATATCAAGACTTTTCTCCGCTTTTATAAAAGCGTTTTTCCAATCAAATTCAACTAATTTTATCTAAATGGTGTGGATTTTACCCCCAAAATTACAGAGAATGGAGCTGATAAACACTAAACGTTCACACCATTAGTTAAATGATTTTTTTCATCATTTTTCTTAGATGATAGAACTTCTAATTTATTTCTTATTCAAGCAAAAACAACCTGCTATAAGTAAGAAAGAGGAAGATACAAGAAAAACACGGCGTAAAAACCGATTCAGTTCATTGTCCTCAATCCTTGTCTGCTTCATTTTCTTTTACGAGATCGTTTTGTGAATCTTTTTCAGAGAGTTTTTGATCAATATACTTGTCAATGTTTTCATAAAATTCCTTGGTCGCTTCACTATCTAATGTTGGCGAGTTCTGAACTTGATTCACTTTCAATTGAACAGATTGAATACCGTAAGAGGCTTGTTTTTGGTGGAGTGTTTCTAATTCTTCTTCTGAAATCGGATCTCCAACAACCGTCAAGACCAATTCATTGTTACTTGACTTGTAGACTTGATTAATAACCGTATAATTGGCGAACTCTTTTCCTACAAACTGTTTGATCCCTTCTTTGCGCGCTTGTTCTATTGTCAGAGTAACTGCCGAATAGCTAGCTGGAAGAATCAACAATACAATCAAAGAAATCAAGCCAATTCTCATTTTAATGCTCAGCTCTTTAAATGAAGTTAAAGGAGATTTTCTCATCAAAATTCTTGTTCCAACAATGTTGGCTAGCATGATAAAGACACAGTTGATCAAGAAAAGATAGAGAGCCCCCAATAAAAATCGTACATTCCCATTAGCTAAACCATAGCCAGCAGTACAGATAGGCGGCATCAAAGCTGTAGCAATGGCTACTCCTGGCACGATATTGTTTGCTTCTTTTTTCCTTGAACCGATCACACCAGCAATCCCACCAGCAATAGCAATGAGAACATCCCAAATGGTTGGAGAGGTTCGTGCGATCAACTCGCTACTTGCATAAGACAAGGGAGAAATCCAGAAATACAGAGTCGAGACAAGCAAACTGACCAACACTTGAGTCAATAAAACCTCTAGAGATTGCTTGATTAAACGCGTATCAAAAATAGCTAAACCGAATCCCAGTCCAACAATCGGTGTCATGAGAGGTGAAATTAACATGGCTCCAATAATAACAGCTGTTGAATTCATATTTAGACCGATAGAGGCAATAAAAATTGCACACATCAAAATCGCTGTATCTCTCAATCGAACATGAAGGTCATCGTATAATTTCTCACGGTATTCCCGTGTTGAATAATTGGCAGTCATTTGTCCTCTCCTCTTTCCTTATTTAAATCGGTATAATAATTAATAATAACAGCTGATAAACAGCCAAAAAATATGAGCCCATAAATCGTCAAGAAGACACTGGTAATCCTTCCAATCAAGGTCACAGCTAGGAGATCCCCGTAGCCGACAGTCGTCGAAGTCACAAAAGCATACCAAAGACCGTCTCCGTAATTTGTGATAGCAGGTTCAACTAGGAAAAGCACGCCTCCTGACCCAAAAACAAAGGTCACAAAACTCAGAGCAAACCGAGTAAAACCCGTAACCTGTATAATATGCCATAACATTTTTAAACGTCTCATTTGTTCTCCTTATTCATACTAGCTCCTGACCGAGCCGTTTTTTCCAATAATCAAAGTGAAGATAGGACATGATCTCCATCAGAGAAAGATAGACAAACTGATAGATCTGATTTAAGCTGATTATCAACTGATATTGTTTGAAAAATGACTGGAAGAAAGACCAGATATGACTGTCTTGAATCAGTCCCTTCTTAACATCAGACAGGATATTAGCTAAAGCTCCCAAGGACTGAAACGGTAAATCCTTGACATTTATATAGATCCGGTCCACCACATCATTCAGACTGGTATCTTGGATGGCATGAAATTCTCCAAAGAGAACTCCTGCCGCTCCAAGAGTAGAAACAAATTCCACCAAATAATTTCTGAGGAAATTTTCTCAACCTTTTCCCATAATGTGTTTAGTGCCATCCATAACGATCCCAACCAGAAAAAGGAAAGAAAATAAGCAAAGAAATTTTGCCGTAAATCCCAAAAAGCTTGAAGACTTGGTGTCGTTGGTTTTTCTAACTCTAAAATCAAAATGGTCATAATAATTGCTAGAACAGCATCTGTCAATGCAATTAATCTATCTTTCTTCATCAGATTACGTTGCCTTTCATTTTGTAGTATTCTATCTCATCGTATAATATTTATTAATCTTAAATATTGGATAGTCACTTCATATTTTGAGTACAAACAAGATACACTAAAAAGCATGTATCTGTCATATTTTATTTAACTTTAGAAATATTCATCCATCTAATCAATAAATATATCATATTTCACAATAAATGACTACTATCAAAGATACATTTTCTTTCAGATTTCTCCCTTTTAAACTTGGCTAACTTGACCTGCATTACCTAGGTCGCTTTGCTTTAAATTATACTTTTTTCTTAAAGATTTGCTACGAGTAGTCTTTCATGTGAGTAATTTTTATCAAAAAATTTCATAGATAAGTCCTATATATAATCATGATAAAGTAGTAAAAATAGTTGTTATCCTAGTTGATTAAAAAAGTCTTTGATTTCCTCATCTTTTATAAAATAATATATAATTTTCCCCTCTCTTCTAGTATCCAAGATGTTTTGATTGGCTAGTTTACGAAGATGGTGGGAGGCAGATGCCATACTGAGATTTAGTAAACAGGCTATATCACAGACACAGAGTTCTTCAACAGCAAGGAGATAAAAGATGATATTTATCTGTTTATTATCGGTAAACTTTGATAAAATACGAAGTGATTTTTGGACTTTTTCCTTTTCAAGGTAGTTCGTTGCGGTTGTAACATTTTGCTGATTTATAATATTCACTTGGCAGATACTATCTTTTTTCATAATTTTTTCTCCTAGCCGAACACAGTCCTTAGCATGTTAAAGCTGTTGTTTTCAATCAGGATATACATCCCCAGTCCTAAATAAACAACGGCAATAAACCATCTGCTATATTTTTCCAAAGTTTCTCCAACAGAAGGGACTTGTGCCAATTTTTGGGCAGAAAAAACCAAGAGATAAATCATGACTAGAAAGGTAAGTAAAGCCACTATCAAATTCGCTAAATTTAAGGTAATAAAATATGGGACAAAAACACCAATATTGTCAGCACCACAACTTGCAAAAGTAATCATAGCGACTAGAAAAATCAGGTTTTTATTATCTTTGCGCAAACCATCTTTTGCAATAGCTTCTCCATCAGAATCTCCTAAAAGCAAAACTTTGAGTCCTAGGAAAATTGGAATCAAACCGAGCAAACCTAAAATCTCTTTACTAGGAATATAATTTAAGACAAATGCAAAAAGTAAACTTAGCAATATTAGACTAACAGAGCCTAGAAATTGTCCTAAATAGATGTTAATGATGTCTTTTCTGCTTTTTCTTTTGGCAAAAAATAACATTAGGATAATAAGTAAGTCTACGGCTGTCCCAGAATACAGGATTATTGAAGTAACAACATTTTGAACCATAAAGCACCTCATTCAAATATATTTTTGAATGTATTTTAACATTAAACTTTGTAGATGTCAACTTCAGCTCCATCAAAATATAGATAAGAAGGTAGTGTCCCAAACATTAAAAAGCCCTGCCATCGAAATGATAGCAGGGCTTAACTTCAATATCCAGATGATATATTTATCTAAAAAAGGTAGAGTAAAAGGTAGAGTTTTTATTGATTTGTAGTGCGATATAATGAGTTTCCAAAAATCAAAAATCGCTTAAAATCAATATTTTGACATCTATTGACGTGTACTGAAACCCTTACTTAACCTCTGTAAGGATATAATTACGGTACCAGTATATCATAAATAATAACAAAATCTTGACTTTCCGAAAAATAAGTATTTTCCGGAAAAATATCGAAATTAAATCAAAACTAAAAATATCTCATACATTTGAACTGCACCCCAAAAGTTAGACAGAAAAAATCTAACTTTTGGGGTGCAGTTCATCAAAGGTGCTTTTCATTTTAAAAAACTTGTGGAAAAACTTCATCCCATATATCTACTAAGCTTTTCCCGTCAAATACTTTAGCTTCCATAGCTTCATCAATTGTATCAAACTGCTGACCTTCATAATCATAACCAACTACACATATACTCGATAAAAAGCAAGCACCTCGGCTATTATAATTAAATTCAAGATCTTTGTCTAAATATTTTTTAATTTCATCCTTTTTCATATAGGACCATCCCAACTAAAACAATCTCAACAAACAAGATTTTTTCCTTAGATTCTATTCCCACTACTAGCTTTCTATGATGCTGACGATTTCATCTTCAAAATATTCATAAAGAGTTCCATCAACATCTACCAGCAAGGAGTCAATCTCCTCGTCATTGTCAGAGGCGTCACAATAGTCTTCTACAAATCCTCTAACTACCGCGCCATTTTTTAACGTGATAATTACATCTGTACGGTTAAATTTCCAGAGTGTCATTTAAATATTCCTTTCAATATTGGCTAATTGCTTTGCTTTTTCGTAGTAAGGTGTTAAGAAATCGATAAAACCTTGTTTGTCGCTTGGATCATGTTCCTCTAAAAATATCATCAACTCAAAGTCATTGAGAGCGTCAAACATTTCAGAGTTTTCATTATCCCAAGCCTCGGAAAATTCCGCATCTTCTCCAAAAAGAGCGTTAAACGTAAAGGAAAAATCCCAAAAATTATCAATCTGACCACTGACTGTTTGCTGGAGCATGTCTAATACTTGTTGACTATAACCCATTACCCTTCCCCTCCTAATAAGAACGTTGTAGCATATTGAGCTACGTTCCAAAAATTTAACAGACAAAATCTAATTTTTGGGGTGCAGTTCATTCATCAAAGATGATTTTTATTTTAATAATACTGCACTTCAATTCCATCCATAATTTCTACTAAAGTGTTATCGTCAATTTTTAGAGAAATCAGATCAATGAATGATGATACCTGGTATTCCTTATCTCCAATCACCACTACAATATCATGAACAGAATTAGGAAAAATCCCACATACTTGACCATTATAATCAAAAGAGGCATCCCAACCATTGTCATATAACTCTTGTAAATCATCTAATATTGCCATATAAACTAAATCCTTTTCCATAGTGTTTTCTTTCAAATAAGGCAGGTAAAAGCACCTAGATTGTTCTAAGTCCTATGAGATTGTTTTAATCGAGACAATCTCACTCTCAAAGAGAGAAATTTCAGTAGCTTCATCTGGACTAGGATTAGCAATGAGAATAGTGATTTCATCTTGCTCATCATTGTCCATTTCGTCAACAAAGTCTATGACACGTCCCTTGATTATCTTATCGCAATTAGTGACTATCTGAACCCTTGATCGAAGATACTTCCAAAGCTGTTTACTCATTTATTTTCCTCTCTGCTATTTTTTCGATAGTTCTTATACTTTTTATAGTTAGTCGATAAAATCGCCTAGGTTGAACTAAGCACTAATAATTTTGATTTTCTTGATAATATCTTCAGGATATGAGCGATCACCTATAACTATTTCGTCAGGACCATCTAAATCATAACCGTCAAACCAATCAACCACCCTACCCTTGATGGAGGTCCCATCTTCTAAAATAAGGCGAACATTTTTATCAACATATTCCCATAATTTCATTAAGTTCCTTCTCTCTAACATCGGAACAATATGACCCAATATTAGTTATTTACTAATGGCTTTTAGTTCCTGTTAAAAGCATTATAGCACACCTTACTTGCTAAAGTACAACAAGCACCCCATTAGACTAACCTGCTACTTTGCTTTCTTGTAAAAATGTTGTATACTTAAGTAAATAAAGGAAGTAATCTTGTTCCCCCCTGTCTACTATGTGGTCGGAATGATGGTTACTTCTTTTTTCCCCCTTACTATCTCAATAGCCTTGTATTTAAAAGTTTTTTAGGCTATAATTAAATTAACGAATAGAGGTTTTCCATCTCCCCTTGAAACAGATCTTTCTGCGGTAGGAGGTGGGACGCCTCTATTTGTTTTTTAAGTCAAAATGATGTAAAATTAATTCAAGAAAGAAGTGTGGTTTTCCCGCCTAAAAGCTCTATAGCTGTGGGAGGGTCACGCTTCTTTTTACCTCTCAAAAGAGAACGCAAAAAAAGCCGTCTCATTCTTTGAAGCAGCAATGAAATCAATCTAGCAAATATCTAAGCAAACCCAGAAATCAACCTTTTAAGACAAAGCAAAAAGCCCACTGTTGTAGGCTTTCTGTAAGATATTTCTTAAAATTAAAGCATCTTGTTGTAGAATTCAACGACAAGTGCTTCGTTGATTTCTGGGTTGATTTCGTCGCGTTCTGGCAAGCGAGTCAATGAACCTTCCAATTTTTCAGCATCGAATGATACGAATGCTGGACGTCCAAGAGTAGCTTCTACTGCTTCAAGGATTGCTGGAACTTTCAATGATTTTTCACGAACTGAGATTACTTGACCTGGAGTTACACGGTATGATGGGATATCAACGCGTTTTCCGTCAACAAGGATGTGACCGTGGTTTACGAATTGACGAGCTTGACGACGAGTAGTCGCAAGACCAAGACGGTAAACAACGTTATCCAAACGACGTTCCAAAAGAAGCATGAAGTTGAAACCTAGGATTCCGCCTTTGATTTTTGTAGCTTGTACGAACAAGTTACGGAATTGTTTTTCACCTACACCGTAAGTGAAACGAAGTTTTTGTTTTTCAGCCAATTGCAAACCGTATTCTGACAATTTAGAACGGTTGTTTGGTCCGTGTTGTCCTGGTACGTAGTTACGACGTGCCAATTCTTTACCTGTACCTGTAAGTGAAAGGCCAAGGCGACGAGCTTGTTTCCAAGATGGTCCTGTATAACGTGACATATGTATGTCCTCCTGATATAAATAATATTTGGCGGAAATAGTCACTTAGAAAGCCCTGATTCGTGCAGATGCCCTTCGCCTAAACAGCCAAGGTTACTTGTCATAAGACACCTGTTGACGAGCTTCATGCTTTCCTGCTGCTATTTCACACAAAGGCTATTATACCATGAAAAGCTAGATATGTAAAGGGATTTTACAGCTTTATTTCAAATTGAGGCTGAATGTAAATTTGCTTCCTAAGCCATATTGACTTTCTGCTGTGATTTCGCCACCAAGCTGATGGGCTAGTTCGCGTGCAATCGCAAGTCCTAATCCATGTCCACCTGTCTTCATATTGCGCGAAGTTTCTACACGATAAAGTCGTTTAAAGATCTTTTCCAAATCCTCAGGAAGGATTCCCTGACCCTCGTCTTTCACACTGATTCTCAGCTCTTGTTCTGTTAATTGGGCAAGAACCTCGATTCTGGTTCCTGGTTCTGAATATTTAAAGGCATTGTTTAACAAATTGACCAGAATGCGAGAAAGTTTGTCAGAATGGCTCTTGATTTTCGCCGACTCAGGTGATACTTGAATGTAAACATCTCGCTCCTCTTGTTCAATCTGGAGTTGAAATTCACTCATTGACTCAATCAACAGCTGATCTAAAAAGACCTCTTCGACTTCTTCATCAGCAGTATCTTGAGGTTGGGTGTTAAGAGTCAGAACATCCAATTCCTCCACTAGCTTGTTTAGACGCTCGGTTTGCCGACCAATCGTGGCTAAGTAGTGGAGTCGCTCCTCTTCCTTAATCACTCCATCTAGAATTCCCTCCACAGTAACCTGAATGGAGGTAATGGGAGTTTTAATATCGTGAGAGAGCTGCGCAATCATCATTCTCTTTTCTTGCTCGCTCTCATCAAGTGATTGAAAGGTGGCTTGCAAATTGTGGGACATGTCATTAAAAGCCTGGCCCAGCTCTTGAAATTCTAATGGTCCCTTGGTTTCAATTTCTGTGCTGAAATCCTTGCTTGCTATATCCTGAGCTTGTTTTTTCAAATGTTTCAGAGAAGAGAAAACAGGCGACAAGAGAAAGATGCTCACTGCAGCGCCAATGAAACTAGCAATCAAGGTCATTCCAACTAGAAAGTAAACTTCGCTTTTCTCGATCAACATTCGTTGGACTGCCCAGAAAACGACCAAAATCGTTAGTAGAGTCGACACTAGATACCCCACTAAAATATAGTTTTTTAATTTCATTTTCTACCTCTTGGTCTTTCCATCTTATAACCCAAACCCCAGACAGTTTTGATAGCAGGAGCATTTGAATTTGTATACTTGGTCAACTCTTGCCTCAAAGCATGGATATGAACATTGAGTGTATTGGTATCATCCACATAGTCCTCCTGCCATACCTTCTCGTAAAGTTCCGTCTTTGAAAAGACTCTCTCGGGATTGCTGGCTAATACCCATAGAAGTTCAAAGGATTTTACTGTCAATTCCAATGGTTGCTCCCCAATGCGAACCTCATGAGTCACATGGTTGATTACTAAGTCACCAAACTCGATCTGTTCTGTCTCTCCTCCGCGGCTAAGGCGACGCAAGATATTATTCACTCTTAAAACTAATTCGCGTGGGCTAAAGGGTTTGACTATAAAATCATCTGCCCCCAAACTTAAGCCATAAATCTTATCCTGTTCGCTTGTCTTAGCAGTTGTAAAGAGGAAGGGTTGATCCGGAGCGATATACTGAACTTCGCTGATAAAATCATAACCGTCCATATTGGGCATCATGATATCTGTGATAATGAGGTCGATAGATTTTTTTCTGAAAAGTTCTAATCCCTCCTTACCATCATGGGCGACCAAAACATCGTAACCTGCCTGTATAAGATAGCGGTTTTGAATATCTAGAATATCTATCTCATCATCAACCAGCAAAATTGTCTTTTTCATCTGACACTCCTTCGATAAAAACAGTGTTATACTTGCTTTAGTATAACACTATTTTCCCTAATGTTTAAGTGATTTGAATCTTAATCTTCTCGTTTGGTTGTTAAACCCAAAAGTCCAACAAGACCTGCCAAGGCTAGACCAAAGATACCAAGGCCAGCTGTAGCCGTTTTAGCTTCCCCAGTATTTGGTAGCATCGCTTTATCATCTTTTTTCATCATATTAGCCATTGGGCTAGAAGCTGGTTGATCGACCTTCATATCTGACATATGGTGATTTGTACCCATCATACCCTCAGTCGTACCTGTAGAGCCTGTTTCAGAAGGCTTCGTATTCATCTGACCTTGTTGAGATGGTATTGTCGCCATTTCTTTTCCACGAAGCTGAATCGTTACTTGACGAGTAGCAATCAGATTGGTCAAATCAGGTTTGCCGTCTTTAGAACCATACACTTTGACAGTAGCTTGGTATGTATGTGTTCCGTTAGCTCGAAGTTGATCTAGAAGGGCTTGTCCTTCTTTGCCAACCGTATTGCCATTCAAATCCACTTCGTAGAAATATTGGCCTTTAGCCAAGCCTTCAAGTGGCAATAGAGCAGGATTTTTAGCCGTTCCGTTATCTGACCATGGGGCTTTGTCTGAAGCTTTTAACAAGAGGCGAGTCAACATACCATCTCCACCAAAAGCTTCGTATGGAATGACTTGGTTGACACCGGCCAAGAAAGGTCCAGGAACCTTAGCCTTATCAAGGTAGCTAGCTGGAACATCAATCATGTCTTTGACATTGTTAACAACAGACTCTTTGACCTGATTTGGTGTGGTCAAGCCATTCAAATTAACAGTCAAATCTTTAGTCGCTACGAGGTTAGTTAAGTCAGGCTTGCCGTCTTTCGCACCGTACACCTTGATAGTAGCTTTATAGCTTTGAGTGCCGTTTTGTTTCAAAAGGTCAAGTAGTTCCTTGTCAGATTTTCCTTGAGTGCCAGCCAAATCCACTTCATAGAAGTAAAGGCCTTTGCCCAATTTCTCTACTGGTGGGAGAGCAGGATTTTTAGCTGTTCCGTTGTCTGACCATGGAGCCTTATCAGAGACTTTCAAGATCAGGCGAGTCAACATGCCGTCACCAGCGAAGAATTCGTATGGAATGACTTGGTTGACACCCGCTGTGAATGGACCTGGGAAATTGGCTTTGTCAAGGTAACTAGCTGGGACATCTACTGTGTCTTTGGTGTTGTCGGCCACACCCTTTTGCACTTCAGCTGGGGTGGTCGCTGGTTGCGCTTCACTGACTTCACGGTCTTGTCCAGAAACTGTAGACGCAGGACTTTCCACAGGTTTAACTGCATCTTCTGTTTGTTTCTTAGAGTCAGGTTGTGCTTGCACTTCTTCTTTTGGCACTACTGCAGGCTCTTTAGCAGTTGCGTCCGCTTTTTCTGAAGAGCTTGTGGTATCCACACTTGCTTTAGGTGTTGGAATAGACTGTTCTGAAGGAAGAGCTACATCGACTGCTTTTTTGAGAACCTCTGCTGGTAAGTCGCTCTTTTCACTCACCGAAGCAGCGTCTGGCACGACTTGGGCAGGAGTCGGATTGACGACATCAGCACGCGCAGAACTTGGTTGACCAACTAGGACAAAGAAGCCACTAGCCACAACAACTGAAGCAACGCCTACACTGAGACGGCGAATAGACCAACGAGTATATCTCTGATTTGGATTGAATTTCATAGGATTCTCCTTAGAGTTTTCTTTTTTTGATGACTCTAGTATAATCTCCTAAAATTAAAAAGGATTAAGAAAAAGTTAAAATTTTTCTTAAATCCCTCTTATAAAATACTTATATTGACTCGTTAATTATTAGGAAAGAGAGTAGCCTTTCCTCTCCTACTCACTCAGTTCAGCTAGAGTGTCCAAATGTTGGTTATTAATGACTGCCATGATGTAGGCATCTGCCTGCAAGAGGTCATTGGGTCCGAATTGGACATCCAGAGGAGCATTTTCGTAGGAACGAAAACCAAGTACATTGAGGTTGTATCGCCCACGTAAATCCAACTGACTGAGGCTTTTACCTACCCATGATTGGGGGATTTTCATCTCGACAATCGATACATTCTTGTCCAGCTGAAAGACGTCTACGCTGTTATGAAAGAGGATGGTCTGTGCTAATGAGCGCCCCATTTCAAACTCTGGTGAGATGACTGCGTCTGCACCAATTTTTTCCAACACCTTTTTAGCCGTATGGCTTTTGACCTTGGCAATAACGGTCGGCACTCCTAAACTCTTGCAGTGCATGACCGCAAGAACACTGGACTCCAGATTTTCACCTGTTGCGACGACTACGGTATCACAGGTGTCAATCCCCGCTGATAGAAGGAGTTCTTCATCCGTGATATCTCCAACTACTCCACGCGCCAACACTGATTCAAATTGATTAATGCGTTCCTCGTGGTCATCAATAGCAATGATATTCATGTCATGCTTGGCTAGGGCAGCCAAAACACTGCTCCCAAAAATTCCCAAGCCTAAAATTCCAATTGTCCGATCTGACATCGTTTTTCCTTTCTTATCCGATAGTGATATCTGCCTTCATATAGTGAATCGTATCTTTCTTGTCTGGCTGGTATTCCGCTACACTGACCAGTAGTGTCAAGGGACCAATACGGCCGATAAACATCAACAACATAACGATACTGAGGGCTAACTTACCTAACTCTGGTGTTAAATTTGCCGTCACCCCAACTGTTGCAAGGGCTGAAATGGTCTCAAACATGAGGTAGATAAAGCGCGGATTTCCCTCTGCTGTTATCCCTAGTAGGATCAAGCCCAGCAAGAAGGTCAGCAAGAAGATAATAAAGACACTGAAAGATTTTTGCACGGTTCGGGGTTCAATGGTCCTCCGAGCTACATTGGCATGGGGCAAGCCCAACAATTCGCTACGAGCAAAGACCAACAAGACAAAGAAGGTCGTAATCTTGAGCCCCCCTGCTGTCCCTCCAGGTGCCCCTCCCAGAAACATCTGCAAGATGTATATCAGTAAGGTAACTGGTCGAGCCTGGGTGTAGTCAATGGAAGCAAATCCTGCCGTTCTCATGCTGACGGTCTGGAAGAAACTAACCAGTAGTTTCTCTGGAGCGCTGAGATTTCCAATCGTCCCAGGATTGTTCCACTCAATTAAGAGAGTCGATACGGTTCCAAAGAGTAAAATTCCTACCGTTAAAAAGAGAACTAACTTGGTATGGAAACGCAGGTGGCGTTTTTTCTTTTTTCCAAACTGGGTCGCTAAATCAAACCAGACCATAAATCCTAGCCCACCCGTGATAATCAAACCTGCAATGACTAGATTGATCAAGGGGTCCGTTTGAAAGGCTAGCAAACTCGTACTTCCAAAATTATCAAATCCAGCATTACAGAAAGCTGAAATGGCCAAAAAGATAGAGGTTAAAATCCCTCGCCCCCAGCCAAACTCAGGAATAAAGCGGAAACTCAAGAGAAAGGCACCAATCCCTTCCACCAGAAAAGTCGTCAGAAAGATCGAGCGGATAAAGTCCTTTAGAGACTGAGTTTCCCCATAACTGAAACTTTCTTGAATGGTCTCACGACCACGAAGACTGAGCTTTTGCTTGCCTTGGATATAAAAGATTCCGATAAAGGTCATGAGCCCCAAACCACCGATCTGGATCAAGATCATGCAGATCAACTGGCCCCAGATATTGTAAGTAGAGGCCACCGGCTGGGTGAAGAGCCCTGTCACACAGACCATGGACACAGTTGTAAAGAGATGGTCAAAGTAGGTCGCTTGTGACGTTCCTGCTTGCACAAAGGGAAGGCTTAAAAGGAGCGAGCCCAAGAAGATAACTAAGGCAAAACTTAAAAAGATGCGACGGGCTGGTGATAACCGAGACAGCGTCGTCTTGATTTTTTCCAAAAAAGATTTGAATAACATAGCTACATTCTACCATAAAAACAGTCAGAACACTCACATGTGGTGCACAATGGCAAGACAGAGTTCGAGTGCCTTGTCAAAAGCTTCAGAGCCCCAATCACGACTGTCGTAGTTGTCTAGATCCGCCAAGGAATCTGCGGTAAAGAGCAATCCCCCCCAGACAACCCTACGTAGCTGAGCTACTGCCGCAAGAGCAGAACACTCCATCTCCACAACAGCACAGCCTTCTTCCTTACGATAAGCAACCTTTTCAGCCGTCTCTCGGTAAAAACCATCTGTCGTCCAGGTCATGACTTCCTCGTAAGGGATGCCTCTTTGCTCCAAGATTTGCTCAATGGCAGAGATAGCCTCAAGCTGCATCTCCATATAACGAGAAGGCGCTGCATAGTGGTAGCTGGTCCCCTCATCTCGCAAAGCGCGAACAGGGACGAGAAAGGCATTCTCCTCTATATCGGCTAGGACACCACAGGTTCCAGTGGAAATGATTTGCTCCACACCATAACCAATCAACCAATCCATAAACTGGGCCGCTGGGGCAGAGCCTACGGGCGCCTGGGCCAGACAAATCTCCTCGCCCTTGTAGTTGAGGACGTAGACTGGATACGTCTTGGTGGCCGAAACGAACTCACCAACACAGTCCGCCCCTACTTCCTGGGCATAGCGGTCAATCTCCTCCTCCAAAAACGCATAGATGCACTTCTTTGGCAACTTTAAATCTAGCCCCTCATGTGTTGGCATAAGGACCGCTTGGGGGTTGTCATCAAACTCTAAAATGGGAATCGCATGTTTCTGAATCATAGCCCACCTCCTGTAATTTTGTACTATTGTATCAAAAGCTGACGGAGTGTCAAGGAGTTGTCTTTAGCAAGCCAGAAATCTCCTCTTCCATACACCTGAGAAATCGTTGCACCGCTGGAGAAGTCGGTTTCTGTTTTAGTAAAGTGATTGAGGACTATCACCAAAATACCAAATTCAATAATAAAAAAGCACAAATCTGCATCAGGTAATGTATACCCTTTTATATTATCTTGTACAAGAAGCCAAACCAATAGAATCTAGCCTCCATTTTGTCTAGGCCTACTCTATTTCCACAAACCACCTAAAATCTGTTTTTCTAATAAGTCTAGGTCTTCTTCCTTTATTTCTCCGTTGTCACTAACGATATAAAGCTGAGCGAAGTAAGCCAACAATGGACCAACACAAATACGAACCATTTGAGGAATCGTTAACTCTGGATTTACACGTGGATCTGCTAGCAATTCCTTATGAAGCACTCGAAGTTTATCTTGAATAGCACTCCAGATAAAAATCTGTTCATTTTTTAGTTTTTTATTTGAAAAACTCTCCTGCAGAATGATTTTCATCAAAGCACGATTTTTTTTGAGATAGCTCATACGATCATGGACGAGATAACGAACCCTCTCTTCTGTCGTTTCAAAAGCTAAGAGTTCCTCAAAAAAACTGCCGAAAATGCCTGGGACTACAGGATGTAAAATAGCCGTCAGTAAATCATCCTTCGTCTTAAAATACTTAAACAAAGTTGCTTGGCTTAGTCCAGCACGCTCAGCTATGTGAAGAGTTGAGGTCCCATGGTAACTCCTGGTTGATATGAGATCCACTGCTGCCTGCATGATTTTTTTCTTTCCTTGAGGGTAATTCGCTTCTTCTAAGTAATCTTCAAACGATTCAAAAACAGTCTTATCCATCTAATCTTCACACCTTTTTAGCATTATTTATGTTGATTTCTAAACTTTACGATAACGACGCAATCCAACAATATTAAGAATTGTTAAAATGATCAAGAAAACCATTAAAACACCAAGATTTGACAAAATATCACCAAGATTGTGCCCGTAAAGAATAATCTGGCTTATTGCATCACCAGAATAGGTTAATGGCAAAAATTTCCCCACAGTTGGAGCCCATTCTCCCATGGATGACAATGGAATAATTCCTGAGAAAAAAAGTTGGGGCATAATCACGAGAGGAATAAATTGCATCATTTGGAATTCTGATTTTGCTAGAGTAGACAAGAGAATTCCAAAAGCTAGTGCTACAAGAGCCAGTACCACATTAACTATTATAACATTTAAAATACTTCCTACAACTTCTACATCTAGTAGCCAAATTGCTGCTAAAACGACAACTGCCGTTTGAAAAATCGCAATAATACCGTAAGACAACATATAGCCATAGACGATTTCAGATCGTTTCACTGGTGTTGCTAACAAACGTTCTAGTGTTCCACTGGTGCGCTCTTTCAAAAGCGCCATACCTGAAATCAAAAAGACAAAGAAGAAAACTACAAAACCTATCAAAACCGGAATCATGCTGGTAAAGAAGCTTGTATTTTCATCTCCATACTGGTAAGACTCCTTGATTTCTGGTGTTTTTGCGTCCGAGTCCAATTGTGGAAGAGCTTGTTTAACACGAGATACTAACTGATCGGTGCCTTCACTGGCGATACTCGTTCGTAACACTTGTCGTGTCATAGTTGTTTTAGAAGCATCCGTATTTGCGTAGTCGACCTGGTACTCACCGTCTTTATAAGAAATCACAGCATCGACTTTTTCATTTGCTAGCGCTTCTTTGGCTTGATCTAAGTCTTGATAAGTCTCGACGTCCACATGATCGAGCTCATCCATTTTCGTTACCAAACCAGTTGGTAGATCCTGTGTTGCTAACTTGACATCCACGGTTGTACTAGCTGAAAACATGAGGTTCATCAACCACATGATAAAAACAGGTGCTATAAACATCAGAGCTAGAGTTCGTTTGTCGCGAAGTAATTCTTTGATGACTTTTTTTGCAATCGCTATTGTTCTCATTTTACTCACCTTCTGCTTTTAAAAATACTTCTTCAATACTTGAAACTTGATAACTTTCTTTTAAGTGTTGCGGTGTATCAAAAGCAATGATTTTTCCGCCTAATAATAAGCCGACCTTATCCGTCAACTCTGCTTCATCCATAACATGGGTAGTAACTAATATCCCAACCCCATTGTCTCTAAGCGCGAATAATTCTTTCCAGATTTTCTTTCGAAGAGAAGGGTCGATTCCAACTGTCGGTTCGTCCAAAATCAAGAGTTGAGGATTTCCTAAAAGCGCGATAGCCAGTGACAAACGCCGTTTCATTCCTCCAGAATAACCAGATACCGCCTTGTTTAAGTAGTCTGTCAGATCTACTACTTGAGCTATATAAGCAATTTCCGCCTTTAGGTCTTTTTTAGAAAGCCCCTTTAGCTGACCAAAAAATTCCAGATTTTCTTGACCAGACAAGGACTCGTATAAAGCATCTGATTGGGCCATATAGCCAATATCTCCTAAAATATGACGATTGGGCATAGTGTGATTTAACACTAAAGCTAGGCCTCCATCAGCCTTTTCCATTCCTAACGTAGTCTTAATCATAGTTGATTTACCAGCACCAGACGGACCAATTAATCCTATAATTTCTCCTAGCTGCAATTCAAAGCTGACATGATTCAGAACTATTTGTTGGTCAAAAGATTTTACTAAATCTTGTAAATGTAGCAATTTTTTCATATGCTTCCTCCTAGGTGAGTGGGTACTCACTTTTTAAATCACAGAAGCTATTATAGTGAGTAATCACTCACTTGTCAAGAGAAAGGGTTAAATTCTTTAAAAAAATAAAACACCAGATTCGTATCTGATGTTTATGATGCACATGTCTTATTTCTAAAAATGTTTTTGAACTTCCTCTCTATACTCCGAAATGGTCTTTCCTGTCCACTTTTTAAAGGCCTATTCTTCCTCTACTTTTCTCAGCCAATCCTACTACTGTCATCACAATAGCAACCTTGATAACCTTAGCTATGGAAATTCACTTTATCCGTTTTTATATGAAACAGACCAAGAAGTTCTCAACTCCGGATTGGTATTTATTCTAGAAAATCCTTCCTACATAAAACTCTCCCTTCTCTTTCGAGAAAGGAGATTCTTTTTTATCCTTGTCCGCCAGGGGCTGGACCGTCGCCTTGAGGGCCTCCATTTGGTCCACCGCCTCCAGGTATAGAATTGACGATTTCCGTTTGTTTTTCACCGTTGAGATAGATATCTCCACCTGTGTAGGTCGCTGTTCCATCAAAGTCAAAACCTGTTTGACCAGTCATTTTAATGGTCCCACCTGTGACCGTAATATTGCCGTTTGAGTCGATTGGGTCTGTGTCTCCTTGGCCGACTTCTACAGTCAGATTCCCGCCGTTCATAGTGAAGAAGATTTCATTCTGTTGGGCGTTTTTGTTAGCTGCGTTGACTCCATCATCTGTTGAGTAGATGCTAATATCCCCACCGTTGATAGTGATTGACTTACCTTCAAGTCCTTCTGTCGAATTCTTGACGGTGTAGGTACCACTATCGATGACGAGGTCTCCAGATGCGTGGATGCCATCATCTCCTGCTGTGACGGTGATGTTGTTGTTGGATAGGTACATGGTCCCAACTGAAGTATCCTCGTCATTGTCCACCTTGACCCCATCCTCTTTGGCATCGATGGTCATGGTCGTACCAGTGATGTTGAGTTCATCATTGACATTGAAGGCATCGCCAACTGCTGTGATGTTATAGGTTCCACCCGTGATGTGGAGGGTGTCGTTGGCCTTGATACCATTGTTCTTCTTGCCATCTACATTGAGAGTTCCTTTCCCGTTGATGGTCAAATCCACCTTAGAAAAGAGAGCTGCGTCTGCTTTTTCGTCACTGTTAGAGCTTGAGTCAGAGAGACTGTTGGTGGTTCCCTCTGCTAGAGTCAAGTAGACATGACCAGCTGATGTCGCAGATATCGCTGCATTGGTATTGGTCATGGTCGCGCCTTTTAGGACTAGATGAACATCTGCAGACTTATCTGCCTCGATCTTGATCTGCACTCCGTCAGACTGACCTGAAATCACATAGGTCCCAGATTTTGTGATGGTCACTGTTGATTCAGAGACTGTCACGCCATCCCCAAAGACGTTTGCTGATGAGCCAGATAACTCAATCTTAGAAGCTGTGCTTTCGTCATAAGAAGTATCATTGTCCTTCTCTGTAAAATAGGATGATTGGTTTGTCTTTGTTGCAGTTGTTGTGGCACTATTTGTCGTTGCATTGGTATTGGATGTAGTTGTTGACTGGGCACATGCTGCCATCAGCACCATTGCCGTTAAACTCGTTGCGAGTAGGGTCCATTTTTTTGATTTCATACCTTTTTCCTCTCCTTCGTATGATATAGCTAGACAGTCTACAGAAGATTCCTGAAACGAAACTAAAACTTTTCTGAAAGTTTCCTTAAATTTAGTTTGGATTAGATTTCGCCTAGTAATTTTTAGAAAGGACTGCTAAAAACAATTTTTGAACGCTAAAATACCTTTAATAGATTTTTTAAACCAAGATTCCCCAGTGCGATATCTCCTTGACCAAGAAAGCCAAAAAGAAGAAAAATTTATAAGACTAAAGCTCATAAAAAGAACAGCCCAGGCTGTTCTTTTTAGTTTTCTTTTACTTGGATTTCCTTGATAACACGCGCAGGATTGCCAGCTAGGACGACATTGTCTCCAAAGGACTTGGTAATCACGGCCCCCGCTCCTGCCACCACGTTATTTCCTAATGTCACCCCAGAAAGGACAATAACCCCACCTCCAGCCCAGAAATTATCTCCAATGGTGATGGGCTTGCCGTATTCGACCCCTGAATTGCGTTCATGCGGATCCAGTGGATGGAGTGGGGTTAAAAACTGACAGTTGGGGCCAAGCATAGCGTTGTTCCCAATGCGAATCGGACAAACATCCAGCATGGTCAAGTTCCAATTAGAATAAAAATTTTCCCCTAGATGGATATTGACCCCATAATCGACCACCAGACGTGGATTGACATAGAGATTTTGCCCAGTTGAGCCAAACCAAGTCTTGATGATTTCAGCTCCCTTCAAGGGATCCTCTTCCTTGTTAAAGGCAGCCTGTTTTTGGCGAGAAGCCTGCGCCAAGACCCGTAATTCTGGGTCCGACGGACGGTAAGGCTCCCCTGCTATCATTTTCTGGTATTCGCTAGCCATCTTATCACCTCATACTTACTTTGGCCCCATCATATCAAAAAGCCTCCGAAAGGTCAAGAATGGCCTGCTTTCTAGACTCTCGAAACGAATCCCTCTCCTAAGTCAAAACAACTTGCTTGACAAAAGCTTGACTTCATGGTTTAATATACCCCATAAGGGTATATGTGGAGGTGCCTATGTTTCACTTATTATTTACAAAAATTGACAGTATTTCTACCAGCGAGTTAGAAGCTAAACTTAAGGAACCGATTCAGCTACTGGATGTTCGGACGCCTATGGAATTCCGTAGAGGTCATATCAAAAATGCCAAAAATGTTCCTTTAACGGAAATCGGTTCTTACACACCAGCGACAAAAGAAACACTCTATGTCATTTGTCATTCTGGTGTGCGAAGCAAACTAGCTGCGAAGAAGCTAAAGAAAAAAGGCTACGATGTCATCAATGTCCGAGGCGGTATGAGCGCTTGGACAGGTAAGGTCATCTAGAAGTATAAAATAATTGGCTACACAGCCTTGAACCTTATCGAAGGTCTGAGCGACAATATCCAAGGTGTCCGCTCGAAGACGATCTGACTAAGGGCAAATAATCCCTAGATGTGCGGACAAGTGGCGAATTTCAGGGGAGCTACCCAAGGTCGATACCATCCATAACCCCTAAATGAACTAAGGGAGATCTTGGGTGAACCAGACAAGAACCAAGCCTACATCCTTAGCTGCCACAGCGTTTTGCGCAACTATATCACAGAGCGTATCCTCCAGCAGGCAGGATTTGCCGTCCAAAACCTTGATGGCGCTTATTCACTATATAAAATGGCTAATCCAGAAGGAGTCGAATATGGAAACGAGTATCAGCATGGCTGACTTTTATGAAAAATACCTAAATGAAAATCTAAACCTTATCGATGTACGTGAGGTGCATGAATTCCAAGCAGGACATGCACCAGGAGCAAGAAATCTTCCGTTAAGTACCTTGGAGCAAGGTTACAAAGAACTCAAACCTGACCAGGAATATCATGTCATCTGTCAAGGTGGAGTCCGTTCCGCATCTGCTTGTGAATTTCTAAGCGCCCAAGGCCTCACCGTTATCAATGTAGAAGGTGGTATGAATGCTTGGCCCGGTCAAGTAGAATAAGCAAAAAACCGATTAAGTTCCTTAATCGGTTTTTTCATTTCTGCAACCCACTGATATAGGGCTCGTAGCCCGCCGCTTCTAAAAAACGAAACACATTGATGGTATCTAAAAAGAGGTTGCTCATTGGTATTGGGGGAACTCATCCGTTTGTCCGACATGATTTCTTTATCGAAATAGACTTAAATACCTTTGTCTGCATTGTTTATCAATAGCAAATTAGTTTATTTCCGTTTAATCAGGTATCGGATGGCCTTTTCTAGGCGTTCCTTTTGAGCCTCGGGGTCGTCTAGTGGTTGGTTGATACAGCCTGTGAGATTTTCAGTAATTATCATCTCAATCACGCGCTCAACGCTAGATTTCACTGCTGTCAACTGCGTAACAATATCTGCGCAGTCACGATCTTCTTCAATCATCTTTTGAATCCCACGCAACTGGCCCTCTGAACGTTTCAGGCGTGTGATGTACTTTGAGTTTGTCATTAATTTATCCTTGGTCACTTTTTCTTCATTATATCTCGAATAAGGGGCTTTGTCAAAATTCACTTCCTGTCTGTATTTGTAGGAGGCAACCTCTCCTCTGTATCAGATAGAAAAGATTGATAAGCATGGAAATGGAAAAGAAACTCTGTCCTCCTTGAAGCTCGATGGGAAGTCACGTTTCCTTTCAACCAACTGACCTTTATGCGTATATCTTGGACAAATTGGACAAAAAGGCTAGGATCACTATCCCATAGACTAGAACTAGAGCCAGCCCAAATCCGATACCAAACCACTTGTAAAACTTGTCCATTCCGCTGTAACGTTCGACATAGGCCCTGGTCGGCTTGTCTGGATCATACCAGACTGTCAGCTCCGAATGAAGGGGGAAATGGGTCTGCATCAAGCGTTTGAAGGAAACAAAGGAGTTGCTGTAGCGAGTGATCGAAGGTGCCAGCATATCTTCTCTTGTATAGTCCTTTAAAAATTTAGTAGTCCCCCACGGAATTGTGACCGTTTTGAACATAAAATACTGCAAGGTTTTCTTATAAGCAATCCCATCCACCGTGTATTCGACGATAGGTGGATACCCCTCACGAAAACGGCTATAGCCGATAACCGTTCCCTGTACGGATGACTTGGCAAGGCGGACCAACTTCTGATCCCGAAGATAGAGGAAAAGAAAGGTCCCACACACAAATACAAAAGATAGGAAGATGACGATTGTCCCAACTATCAAACCAATCACTTCTTTATTCATATGAACTCCTCCTGTTATTTTATACAGTAAAATCCCAAAACGAACTCATCCAGAAGGACATTGAAGCTCTCGAGTCTACTCTTCGGATTTTTCTTTTGACTGTTTTTCTCTCAAATCTTTTACAGATTTCGATATGATATCTCTCACCTGTTCGTCAGTAAGTTCTGGAATCTGGTAATAAGGATTATTGGATTCGCTTTTTGACGGTTTTGTTCCTGAACTTTCGGTTTTAGAACTTTGTTCAGTCGAAGACGAGGATTTCGACTCTGAGGAACTGGATTCTTTGGTCTTAGTGGAACTGGACGACTCAGACTCAGAAGACTTGGACGTTTCAGGCGTTTTAGAATCAAGCTTAGGCGGCTTGTTTACTTGGTCGTCCGGCTGTTTTACAGGTTTATAGGTTAGTCCGAAAGACAAGAGTAAGGCAATCAAAGTCCCAATACTAGCCAAGGTTCTTTTATTGGCTTCAGTCGAGGGAACCTTTACTCCCTTTGTACTGAGTATTTTCCATTCTGGATGCTCTTTTTCTATGGCTTTTTTCTGTCTCCTAAGAGGACCAAGTAGAAAATGATTAAAAGGCACAATTGTTACCATAGCCACCGTTACAAGCGGGACATAATTGGAATGAGTTGATACCAGTAGAACATCGAGTATAGCGAGAAGAATGAAGAGGAAACGCCCCACAAACTTACGAACTTGATGCTCTTTTTTGATCTGCAAATATCTCTCTTGTGACATTATCATCCTCTCTTTTCTATTTCTTCATTAAATATCACTTTCCCCTGTTCATATTTTCGCACAGCTAAGAACCAGCGGATAGGGTTGTTTTGGAATAAGAAAAGGTACAACAAGGCAGGAAAGAGACCTGCTAAAGGCGAGAAAAAGATTTGTATATCAAATGCCTCTTGCTTATTGAATGAGTCAATAGTGCCCGGAATTGCAGCAGCAAATATTACTATAGTAGTCATAAAAACTAGTAGCATGACAATCATAAAAGCCAACATTTTCGCAAACGTCGCTTTTTTCTCACTAAAATTTTCCCAGAACAAATTTGAATAAACTGCTTCTTTAAACTCTTTCTTTGTTGCTCCTTGGACTCGTTTCACTCCTTTATATAAGGCGACTTCCATCATCCATATAAATCCAAATAGGATAAAGGAAAGACAAAGAATAAAAATAGGAACCATCCCACTATTATAACGAAGGCCTGAGAAAATTGGTATTGCAACAAATCCTCCGAGTAAACCTAACAAAGAGAATATAGCAATTAAAGGAGCAATCCCCCTATTCGATCTCCTAGCCCCTTCTGTATTTAACAATGCACTCTTATCTGCTACAAGAGCCTCTTTTGTTCGCGTATTATAGTAAACGGCCTTATCACCGCTCTGTCCAATAAAAATTATTTTTCTCATATAAAATCACCACAGTTTTCACTAATCACTATAATCAGAAACTTCAATTTTATCATAGGTTGTTGATAAAACATCACCATCACCAACCACTGGTAATGGTAATAGCGTTTCTCTCGTGTTTCTAGTTCTTCTCTTCCCCAAATAATACCTTCCCCTGCTTGTATTTTCGTACGGCTAACAGCCAGCGGATTGGATTGTTTTGGAACAAGAGCAGTACGACACTAATTGGGACGATCGTTGCTCCGATTGGTACCATGAACATGGACGGTTCAAACCATTCATGCTCATAGTAAGGAATGAAGGTCCCAGGTATGGCAAAGAACACAACAATAACAAAAACAAATAGAAGAACAAGGATAACAAATAGATACAAGATGATTTTATCGACTGTTGGTTCCTTATCTGGTGACTTCCTCCAAAAAGTACTACTTTCAACCGCATCTTTAAACTGCTCTTCACTTGCTGGGACAAGCGACTTAGCCCCACTGTAGAACAGTTTTTCAAATCCATAAACACTTCCGATAAAAACGAAAAGGATTGCGGCTAGATGGATCGGCGCCATCCACTCACTCAATCTAAAGGGCGCTATCAAGGAACGAATCCAAATACCGATAATGGCAACTAGCAAGAAAGCAAAGAAGACAACCCAAGGCCACTTGGATTTTTTTGAACTGATGGCACAGTCGGTTTCTGACGAGGCGCTAGATTCTGTCGCTAAAGCCTCTCTCGTCTTTGTGTTATAGTAGACGGATTGCTGGCATCCTTGGCCTATATAAATGATTTTTCTCATCTTACATTTCTCCCTCTTTCCCTCGGCTACCGTCCTGTAATGTCTCCATCAGCTCCTTGAACAATCGTTTGCGCGTTTTCATCCGAAAATCATAAACTATATATGTAAGAATACCAATCCCTAACATGTACATAATTAAAAATTGAAAATCAGAAACAGCCAGATAACGATAGGCTGAAAAAATCGTTATTAAAACAAAAATGTAGCCAACTACTGTCAACGCCCTAGATTTTCTCCTAAGTGTTTTGATATTGGCTTTTGTGAGCCGGACTTTTCTAAATCTATCTGTCTTCATGTTGCGTCGGGTAGATTTGGCAAGGAGAATGGTCCCGAAAACCAAAAACAGAGACATCAGGATAAAGAAAATCAGATTGAAAGGGGAGGAGACATCTCCAAAGGTTTGGTTGAGCAACTTTGACAGCCGTTGCAAGGAATAGATTGCAATAGGGGCTGCAATGGCTGAATAATTCATGCCTTGTTTTGCACTGTAGAATACTTGATTCCCCAAATCATAATAGATAAAAGAGTCCTCCAGAGGGCCCATACTGATTAAATTTTTTACACTTGTGTCCATCTTATTACCATTTCCTAAACTCAATACGGATGTTCAAACAAAGTCCTACTTTCTCTAAAAAGCATCGTGACAACGATTGCCAGCATTCTAGCCGATTTTGGGTGTTTGCCTTCCTAGAGAAAGAAAAGTTTATTAGTATTATAGCATGAACCCCCAGAAAAGGGAAAATATCCCCGGCAGATACCTTTGCTAGATCCAAGAAAGGTTTCGTCATTTCATAAAAAAGCAAACAAGTCCGCATTCTAAAAACAGAATGCGAGCTTGTCCGCCTTTTCCTATGTCTCTAAAATAAATAATGTGTTTTCCTCGTTTCATCGTGCCAAGCGAATGCGGGTCACAATCCCATCTGGGTCTACAAGATCCAGTTCACTCGAATTTAGCCACTTGATTGGTGCTTCTAGCTCTTGTGCTTGCTTAACGATGTCCAAGAGTTCTTCCTTGCTTTCGACCTCAAGGACATAGTAGGCCAAGCCTGGTAAGCCTTGCTCACGCGGAGCCAGCCCTTTTCCAGCCCATTCGTTGACAGCCAGGTGGTGATGGTACTTCCCAGCTGCTATCCAACTAGCACTAGGAATGCTAAATTTATCCTCTAGCCCTAACGCCTTTTGATAAAACTGGCTCGCCGCACGACTATCCTTAACCGATAGATGGATATGCCCCATTCTCGTCCCTTCAGCTAGGATAAAGGGATCCACCTTTTCCCCTAACTCATAGATGTCCTGTGCCGCAAGGGCTTCGGTCACACCGATAATACGACCGTCTTCTCGAATATCCCATGAAGACACTGGCTTATCACGGTAGAGTTCAATGCCATTTCCTTCCAAATCCTCTAGATAAATAGCCTCGCTGTATCCATGATCTGCACCCCCGACCAGAGGAATCCGTAAGTCACTTAGGTGCTTCAAGACATCTGCCAAGGCCTTTCGTGTCGGCAACAAAATCGCTAGATGGTAGAGCCCATAATGCTCCCTTACTTCGCCAGCCTTTTCTGCCTGAATCAAGTGAACCAAGGCTTTTCGACCAAGTCCCAAAATCGCTTCTGTCTCTGTTTGGGATAAAATCTCCAAGCCAATAATCTGATGATAAAAAGCCGTTTGACTCGTCAAGTCCTTGACATTTAGAACCGCCTCTGCTAGGTAAATATGGCTTTGGTATGCATAAGTCATCGGGTGTCTCCTTTTTTGTTGTAACTTTATGTATTACATCAATTATACACTATTGAGATAAAATGTCAACGAAGACAACTCAAAAGAGCTGGAAACCAGCTCTTCTTTTTATTTTACAACAAGCTCGTAGCGAGTTTTGCTGGTGAAAGTTTCCCCTGCTTTGAGAATGACTTGGTCTTTGAGGTTGCTGTGAATGGCATCTGGTAAAGCTTGCGCTTCAAGGGCAATCCCATTGTGCTGCACCATTGGCTGGCCTCCGATGAGTACGCTCTCATCCACAAAGTTTGCTGTGTAGACCACAAAACAAGGGGCCTCTGTCTTGAAAAGTAGGAAACGACCTGAGTTTTGGTCATAAAGGAAACCAGCATTGTCATGGCCTGCAGGAAGGGCAAATGGGTGATCCAAACCAGATACCAACTGAATTTGCTCATCGTCCTCTGCAAAGATATCCTTGAGCAAAGCACCATTGTAGATGTGTTTCACCACATCACGAGTAGCATCTGGAGTCTTATCTGGAACACCGTCAGGAGCGATTGGGTAAATGCCCTCCGTATTTAGTTGGAAGACATGGCGGTCAACTGTCTGCGTGAAATCACCAGACAAGTTGAAGTAGCTGTGATTAGTTGGATTGACAAGCGTATCCTGATCTGTCGTTACCTTGTAGCTGATTTCGTAGGCACCAGTTTCTTCCAAGTGATAGCTGATCCAGATCTTGAGATTACCAGGGAATCCTCCTGTGCCATCTGTACGCTCTGTATAGAGGGTCAAGCCATGGTCGCTCACATCGACCAATTCAAACAAGCTCGCATCCCAACCTGTTGAACCACTGTGGTTACAGTTGCTAGCATTGTTGACTTCAAGATTATAGGTCTGACCATTGAGCTCAAATGTCGCACCTGCAATACGGCCCGCTACAGGACCTACACTTGCTCCATGCTTGGGACTATTGCCTACATAGCTATCAAAATCATCAAAACCCAAGATCACATTGGCAAAGTTTCCAGCCTTGTCAGGTGTGACATAGCGCAAGATGGTCGCACCATAAGTCATAACTTCAAGCTGGTAACCACCATCAGTCTCAAAGCGATAAGCCAAGACATCCTTGCCCTCATGATTTCCAAATACACGTTCTGTGTATGCTTTCATTCTTCTCTCCTTTGATCCATTTCTCTTAAGTAAACAAACCATAGAGAGTGTCTCACCATCTATGGTTGTAGTTTCTATTTTCAGAATCCTTTGTCAGAAAACCTTAAGTAGCTTCTTAACAAAAAGGGATTCTTCTATTCTTGTTTTTATGCTTCTACACGTTCAGTCCATGAAGTCGCTGTTGTTTGAAGAACTTTGTTGAGTTCGTCAATGTTCTCAAATCCAGTTGTGCGTAGCCATTCACGAGCTGCTGCCTCACCGTTTTTGATGTAGGCTTCAACTGATCCAGCCCAAGTTGCACGGCCGCAAAGAACACCGTTGAAGTTTGCGCCTGATTCGTGGGCAAAGACAAGTGTTTCTTGGAAGAGTTTAGCTGATACACCTGCACTCAAGTAGATGTATGGCAAGTTAGTCGCTTCATCTTGTGCTTTGAAGAAGGCTGCTGCTGCTTCACGTGTATGAACGATTTCACCATCGCCAAAGCCTTCAACGTATTTGACGTTGACTGGAACTTCCACTTTCAAGACATCAATGTTAAAGCGTGGGTCTGAGAAGACCTTCATAGCGCCGATAACCTTGTGTGGTTTTACTTTGGCGTATTCTGCAGAACCTGCGTCAGCGATTTTTTCATCGTAAGCGAGGATTTCAAGGAAGAATGGAATGTCTTCCGCCACACACTCTGAACCGATGCGTTCGATGTAAGCTTGTTTTTCTTGGTTGAGTTCGTCAGCGCTGTCTACATCGTAGTAAAGCAAGAATTTGACAGCGTCTGCACCTTGTTCTTTAATGCGTTTGGCAGACCAAACATCCAAGCAGTCAGGCAAGCGTTTAGTGCTAGTTGTGTCATAACCCGTTTTTTCATAAGCAAGGAGAAGACCAGCATTTGGTGCAAGAGCTTTTGTAGCTGGAAGTCCATACTCAGGGTCAAGAAGCATAGAGGATGCGTATTTTGTCAATTCATCTGCAACCAAAACTTTAAGTTCTTCCATTTGAGCGACTGTTGGCTCTTCTGTTTGGTATTGAGCCATGAGGCGTTTCAAAGCACCACGTTGGTCAAAAGCAAGAGCTGAGATGATTCCATTCTCGTCAGAGAGTTTTTGCAAGCAGGCTACTTTATTGGAACTTAATTGTAATTTACTCATAGACACTTCCTTATTTTTGATAGTCATGAATGATAACACCTTGTACCACACGGTTTACTGTACCTGTAGGAGATGGTGTATCTGGTTTATTTTCTACCTTGAGTGAAGTCAATAGGGCAAAGAGTTGGGCATAAACGATGTAAGGGAAGACACGGTAAATATCGTTCAAGACACCGCCACAACCAAGGGCTACTTCTTTGACATTTTCAAGACCAAAGGCTTGATCACTCAAGAGCACAACACGACGAGCAATCTGATCACCAGCCACTTCACGAACCAAGTCCAAGTCGTACTTGCGAGTGTAGTCTGTCGTTGTACCAAAGATCAAAACAACTGTATCTTCGTTGATCAATGATTTTGGACCGTGACGGAAGCCGACTGGGCTTTCATACATAGTCGCCACCTGACCAGCTGTTAATTCCAAAATCTTGAGCTGAGCTTCATGAGCAAGTCCAAAGAAAGGACCAGCGCCTAGGTAGATAACACGATTAAAGTCGAGGTCAACCAACTCTTTAACATCTGCTGCATTGTCTAGAACTTTGCGGGCAAGGCTAGACACAACTTCAAAACGTTCAGCTTTCACAGCAAATTCTGTAGGATCAAAGACCAAGAGAGCTGTTAGCATCATAGACGTAAAGCTAGAAGTCATGGCAAATCCAGCGTCATTGGAAGCAGCTGGTTGCAAGAGCAA
The DNA here is from genome assembly GCF_002289235.2 of Streptococcus sp. FDAARGOS_256. Taxonomy (GTDB): domain Bacteria; phylum Bacillota; class Bacilli; order Lactobacillales; family Streptococcaceae; genus Streptococcus. The sequence goes on along the minus strand of NZ_NTGM02000001.1, from coordinate 1,621,648 downwards.
AAGATTGCGATCATCGCCATGAGCCTGAAGAGCCAATTTCCCTTCTGCAGCACATGTAATGGTCACTTGATAGAGGTCATCCACCAAGGCTTTAGCCAAATCAACCGTTGCCACACTTTCAGGTGAATTTCCACTACGAGCAAAGGAAACAAGGACAGTCGCCACATCTTTTTTCAGATAGGTTTCTGGATTGGCAACAATATCAGTTGTCGCAATGGCATTGAAATTCCATTTGCGTTCGTCATAGACTTCCTTAAAGTATGGTACCAAGGTATCTCCCACATAAGCAGAAGTACCAGCACCCGTCAAGATAACCTTGATATAGTCATGTTTATCAGCAATTCCTTTCAGAAATGCTGCAATTTCTTCTCGTTTTGCTTGATAAGCTTCAAAAGCCTCTTTCCATACATCAGGCTGTTGGTAGATCTCACGAGTCGTGATTTCTGCACCCAGTTCAAGTAATTCTTCTTTTGTGTAATTTAGCATAGAGTTCCTCTAATCTATTGTTGTTTCATTCCTATTGAAAATATGGGAATGGGAGTGACTCCCATTCCCATGTATATTCTATATAAGATGCTCTAAGTCACATCTTATTCATCTTCGTCATCATCGAAGCCCGCTAACAGATCGTTGACTTTTACGATGCTTTCTGCAGCACGGCTCCTGTAGTCCGCATCTGCACCTGTAAGGCTCGCATTGATAAATTCAATCACCATTGGAAGATTCATCCCTGCGTAGAGTTCAATGTCGCGACCTTCCATGATCAAACGGCTTACCACGTTACATGGTGTACCACCGAGAAGGTCCGCAAAGACTAGGAAATCATCCAATCCTTCGATAGCAGCTTCAAATTTTGCAGTAAATTCTTCTGGACCATCTTCTGGAAGAAGGGCCACTGTATGAATGTTGTCCTGTGGACCCATGATCATTTCTGTGCTACCTTTAAGTTCTTCACAGAAACGACCATGACTCACCAAAATTAATGATTTACTCATAAATTATGCGCCCATTCCAAGCAAGAATTTACCGATGAATGAAAGACCTACTGCAAGAACGATAATGATACCGATCGCTTTAGTAGAGTTCATACCTTTCTTACCAAGCAACCAGAAGATAAAGGCAGTAAAGATTGCTGGAAGCAAACGTGGGAAGATTGAGTTCAAGATGTCTTGGAAGTCAATCATCTTTTCACCGATTGGCAATTTGTAAGAAATCTCAAAGTTGATCATTGTCGCTACAAGAGCACCCATCATGAAGACACCAAGTACAGATGCAGCATCAATCAAAGCTGTCAAAGTACTTTGCATGTTGTTGATAAGGTTAACCCCTTCTTTGTAGGCAAATTCCAATTGTTTCCAACGGAAGATGTCATATGCAACTGCAACTGCGATCCAAAGGAAGATACCCCATGGTTGGCCAGCGATAGCCATAGTTGCTGCGATAGATCCCATGATAGCAGGTACAAGTGAACCAAAGATTGTATCTCCAAGAGGAGCGAATGGTCCCATCAAACCTGTCTTGATACCGTTAACGGCATCTTTTGAACCCACACCATCTTTTTCTTCCATGGCAAGGTCAAAACCAGCGATAATTGTGTGGAAGAATGGAGAAGTATTGAAGAATTGAGTATGAACTTTCATCATTTCTTTCAATTCAGGAGTTCCATCCCCATACATTTTACGCAATTGAGGCAAGATCATGTAAAGGTAACCAGAAGCTTGCATACGTTCATAGTTCCAACCTAATTGGAAAGTAAACAAGCTACGTTTGTTGATTTGATTAAAATCTTCTTTTGTTAGTTTGTAATTAGAATTCGTCATCTTCGATTTCCCCACTTTCTGATGGTGTAGAAGGTGCTGCTACAGCAACTTTTTGGCTGTTCTTGAAGTGAACAACTGCAAGGAAGATACCCACGATAGAGATACCGATCATAGACAATCCTTTGAAGTTGTTAACAAAGCCAATTTTTTCAGCAACTTCAGCAGGAAGAGTGCCAATGATTCCAGCAACTGCTCCACCAAGACTTGTTACGTTTGAGTAAAGAACAGTCAACATAGCTGTCAAACCGAATCCCATAGCAAGGTAGTGAAGGTTACGTTTAACTGGAAGGTAACGAAGCAAGATAGCGAATCCAAGACCTGGAAGCATACGACCTGCAAGAGTCAAACCGTCTGCAACCCATTGGTATTCTTTAACAAGGTTTACAACACCTTGTACGAATTCTCCACCGAAAGCAAGGGCGAAGAATACTGGAAGGGCACGAGAAAGAGCCCATGGAAGCGCACCAAGTAGGTAGTTGCGTTCGATACCTTTGTAGTCAAAGCGTTCGATCGCAGCATCAATACGGTGTGCAAAGAAAGTAGTTGTCATACGTCCAAGAACGTCGAAGTATGTCAAAAGTGCTGCTACTGGTACAGCGATTGTTGTAATCGCAAGATCTGTATCAATACCTTGAGAGATAGAGAATGCTGTTGCAAGAACCGCACCAGAAGTTGCGTCGATACGAGAAGCACCACCGAAGGTACCAACCCCAAGAACGAACAACTGCAAGCTACCACCGATAAACAAACCAGTTGTCACATCTCCCATGATCAAACCGGTAATGAAACCAGCGAATACAGGGGAACCTGCAGATGAAACGATTGTCAACTCATCACAGATTTGATAAGCTGAGTACAAAGTGAGAAGTAAAATTTGCCACCATTGTATCATAACAATGACCTCCTAAAAATTTTTTCCTATTTTAATAAGCTCAAAAAGTCTGAAACTGGATCATTTGGAACCATTTGAGCAGTGAGTTTCACACCTTTTTCTGCTAGTTTGTGGAAGTCTTCCACATCCTTGTCTACCACGTTGATAGAACGTGTGATAGAGCGAGTTTCTGGTGTTTGAGACATATTGCCGACGTTGAGTGTTTCAAGCGGAACACCTGCTTCGACCAAACCAAGGAAACGGTCTGGTTTACGTGCAACGATAAAGAGACGTTGGCTATCGTATTTACCAGCAAGGATATTTGCTGCTGCTTTCTCAACTGGCAAGATACTGAGTTTCACACCTGGTGGTGTCGCAAGTTTCAAACCACTCTTTTCAATATCGTTGTTAACAACTTCGTCGTCTACAACCATAATGCGTGAAACATTTAGTTTTCCAGCCCAAAGATTGGCTACTTGACCGTGGATCAAACGTCCATCGATACGGCATCCTACAATTGTCATAAGTTTTCCCCCTTTATGTGTTTTAGTGTAGGTTTACGAGTTAAATGAATCTCTTCTTTATATTCGCCCTCAGTTTCAAAGATGATGATGCGGTTAGCACCTTCCTTGAGATAACTATGAGGGATATAAAGTGAGAGGGTCGGGCCGACGTTCCAGAAACGCCCTAGGTGACGCCCGTTGACAAAGGCAACTCCCTTACCAAACTCAGACAAGTCTAAGTAGGTATCCTTCGGCTCTTCAACAGTAAAGTCGAAAGCGTAAAAGGCTGGTTGTCCTTCTGTCCATCCTTTTGAAAAATCAATCTTCTCAGGATTATCCAGTGGCAGTGGATATTGTTTCCAATTCAGTAAGAAATGTAGATCTTTGCAAACACCTGTACGAATTCCTTTACGTTGCGTATCTGCCAAGAACTTATGACCGTAGTTGACACGCCCCATATTTTCGATCAAAATGTCAATCTCTGAAAATCCTTTTCGGTTGCCTTGACAGTAGATGTCTTCACCAATCTCTGTCTGGTATTGAGTAGCAATCCACTGACCATCTACAAAGAGCTGAGCTCGGTCACGCCCATCGATGATACGGAGACGTTCCTCTTCTGCATCCCAACTTGCTTCGGTACGATAAAGAAGGTAGCCATAACTTTGACCAAGTTCTTCCATCGCTTTTGGATAGAGGCTTTCAGTTGGACTTGCCAGACTATCCAGAGTTTCAAACAAGGAAACTTTCTCAACCAATGGAATGGATTCCATTTCCATGCTTCCCTTGTAAAGTGGTTCCAACTGTGGATACTCTGGGAAGTGGGTTGCCATCATCTTCTTGACTGCTAGATATTTAGCAGTTGGATTTCCTTCTTCATCGAGAAGGGCATCATAGTCGTAAGATGTGACTTGTGGCAAATCTAGAGTTCCTCGAGCCGAGCAACCATTCATGAAACCAAAGTTTGTACCACCATGGAACATGTAAAGGTTGATAGAGCCTTGCTCCAATACCTCTCGAACAGCCTCTGCCAATTCTTTAGGATCCCGTGTGATGATGGGTTCTTTCCAACGGTTGAACCAACCATCCCAGAATTCCATACACATGAGGGGCCATTTCTTACCATACTCATCAAAGAATTCCTGCATCTGTGAAAAGTTGTACGGAGCTTTAGAGCCGAAGTTCCCTGTCACAAAGAGGTCGTCTTCAATCAAGGTTCCGGCTTTCAGAGTAGCCCTCCATGGACCATCTGAAGTAAAGAGTGGGCAATCAATCCCTCGGTCTTCCATCAATTTCCGAATTGCTCGTAGATAAGACTTATCTTCTCCATAAGAGCCATATTCATTTTCGACTTGCATCATAAGAATGTTTCCGCCATTATCCAACAAGCGAGGCACAAGCCTTGGCAATAATTGGTCATAATAGCGAGCAACAGCCTCGATATAGGCTGGGTCGGACGAGCGAATTCGCACGTCCTTGGTCAAGAGCCAAGCCGGCAAGCCACCAAATTCCCATTCCGCACAGATAAATGGAGACGGGCGTACAATGGCATAGAGACCCAGATCTTGTGCAATTTGAAGAAATCTCTCCAAATTTCTGGCACCTTCAAAATCAAACTCCCCTTCAACAGGTTCGTGTAAATTCCAAGCCACATAAGTCTCGACTGTATTAAAGCCAAGCGCCTTTAAGTTATAGAGAGAATGATACCAATCCTCTGCTGGAATCCTAAAATAATGAATGGCGCCGGACAAAATCTTGAACGGTTTTTCGTCTAAATAGAAATCGTCCTCAATTTTAAATCTTGTCATGTTATTACCTCTGACGAATTAAGTTTGCGCTTTCATTTATTATAATATTAACTATAATCAAATCTTTTGCATTTGTCAATAGGTTTTAGAAAATTATTTAAAATTTTTCTATTTTTTTACTTACCGTTTACCGAAATTATCTAAAAATAGCATGAAAACGATCTTTTTATGTATGATAATTCACAAGAACATCAAATGAATTTTTTTACATGTAAAATAACATTTTTAGTCTATTATTTTAATTTTTTGACCTTAATACTACTCTTTTCTCTATATTTGTGGTAAAATCAAAATTGGAGAAAGAGAATCGAGGTGAAATTTATGGCTATTCCTAAATACCAATATATTAAAGATGAATTAAAAAACAAAATCATCTCTGGTCAATTTGCAAGTGGAGATAAATTTTATACAGAAGCCGAATTGATCGCGATGTACGATGTGAGTTCAATCACAGTTGTTCGTGCCTTGAACGACCTTGCTAAAGACGGCTACATTGTCCGCCAACAAGGTAAAGGTACTTTCGTCTCACGTGCCCGCAAGCACAAACTCGTTGAGTTTTCAGATGTTGAAATCTTTGAAACAAAAGACGATAAAGTTACTGTCCTTTCTATCGAGCGCGGAAACAAACTTGAATATTTAGATAAACTTGGACTACGTGGAGATCAATTCTACTATAAGATTGAACGTATTCGTCAGACAAACGACGTAACATACATCTACCACACATCTTATATTCCTGAGCAATACATCAATGCCAACTATCCAAATCTTGACTATTATAGCTCTATCTATACACGTTTCAAATTGGATTACCGCATTCACATGAGTGATGAACATTTTGAGGAAATCAACGAAATCGCATTCCCAACACCAGAGCATGCTGCTTCTGTACTCGGAATCGATACACAATTCCCAACTGTCTTCCAAACGAAGACTACAAAACTTGAGGCCACTGGCCAAGTCCTTGCCTATAGTGAAACTTATAAGCGAGCGGACTACTACAAAATCAAATTCATCTCATGCAATCGAGGTCATTAAGAAAAAGCCTGAGCCTAGCTCAGGCTTTTTCTCTATTCATTATAGCACGAGAAAGAAGTTGTGAAAACGCTATGAAGGGCTCTTATTTAATTAGTAGCATTTTTACTAAAAACAAGTTAAATTTTCGTTTGGTTTTTTCTCTGTTTTATCCCTTATTAGCAAATTTCTCCTAAATCTTATGATTTCCTCTATTTATTATAGTTCTTATATAAACCCACTTGACATTTTACTCCTTAGATAATAAAATAAAATTGGTTTTATGTAAACGCTATCATATATGATAATAACAAGGAGGTTTTGTCATGAAACTAGAAAAGAAACAGCGCTTCTCCATCCGTAAATACGCGGTTGGGGCGGCTTCTGTACTTATAGGATTTGCTTTTAGCGCCCAAGTCGTATCTGCCGACGGAATTACTCCAGCTCCAACAGCTGAAGAAACTGTCCAAACGATTCAGGAGAGTCCACAAGCAGTCAAAGAAGCTGTAGACTCCAAGGTTCCAGAAAAACTGGAAGAAAAGGCTGACAAACCTGTAAAAGAGGAGGTCAAAGAAGACCAGGAGGTTCCTCGAACAGTTACTCCAAAAACAGAAGAGTCAAGCGCACCAGTTGTGACAGAAAATGCTACTCCAACTCCTACTGCCGAGAAAGAGAGTCCTGCCCCAGCTGAAACTCCTGCCGAAAGTACTCCTTCAGAAAAGAAAAATGAAGCCGTCACACCTGCAGTAGCCACTCCTAGCACGGAACGTGCAGCTCAGGTAAATGAAAAACTGGCAAAACGAAAAATGATCTCAATCGACGCTGGACGCAAGTACTTCTCTCCAGACCAACTCAAAGAAATCATCGACAAAGCCAAACACTACGGTTATACTGATCTTCATCTACTAGTTGGAAATGACGGCATGCGTTTTATGTTAGACGACATGACGATCAAAGCCAATGGCAAAACATATGCAAGTGACGATGTCAAACGTGCACTCGAAAACGGAACCGATGCCTACTACAAGGATCCAAACGGCAACCATTTGACAGAAACTCAGATGACGGACTTGATCAACTATGCTAAAAACAAAGGTATTGGCCTCATCCCAACTGTAAACAGCCCTGGTCACATGGATGCGATTTTGCATGCCATGAAAGAACTAGGCATCCAAAAACCGAACTTCAACTACTTTGGTAAGGAATCTGCTCGTACCGTTGACCTTGATAACAAGGAGGCTGTTGCATTTACCAAAGCTCTGATCGACAAGTATGCTGCTTACTTCGCTGGCAAATCTGACATCTTCAATATCGGACTAGACGAGTACGCCAATGATGCTACAAACGCCAAAGGCTGGAGCGTTCTTCAAGCCTACAAGTGGTATCCAGAAGATGGATTCCCTGACAAGGGTTATGACAAATTTATCGCCTACGCAAACGACCTTGCTCGCATCGTCAAATCTCACGGCCTCAAACCAATGGCCTTTAACGATGGTATCTACTATAATAGCGACACTAGCTTTGGAACCTTTGACAAAGATATCATCGTTTCTATGTGGACTGGTGGATGGGGCGGATACGACGTCGCTTCTTCTAAACTTCTAGTTGAAAAAGGCCACCAAATCCTTAATACCAACGATGCTTGGTACTACGTCCTCGGACGAAATGCCGATGGCCAAGGATGGTACAACCTCGACCAAGGACTCAATGGTATCAAGAACACTCCAATCACTTCTGTACCAAAATCTGATGGAGCTACTATCCCGTTCATCGGGGGTATGGTAGCTGCTTGGGCGGATACCCCATCTGCACGCTATTCACCATCACGCCTCTTCAAACTCATGCGTAGCTTCGCAAATGCCAATGCTGAATACTTCGCAGCTGATTATGAGTCTGCTGAACAAGCTCTGAAAGAAGTCCCAACAGACCTTAACCGCTATACTGCAGAAAGTGTCGCAGCTGTAAAAGAAGCTGAAAAAGCCATTCGCTCACTCGATAGCAACCTCAGTCGCGCCCAACAAGACACGATTGACCAGGCAATCGCGAAACTCCAAGAAGCTGTCAGCAACTTGACCTTCACACCAGAAGCTCAAAAAGAAGAAGACGCGAAACGCGAAGTTGAAAAGCTTGCCAAGAACAAAGTAATCTCTATCGATGCTGGACGTAAGTACTTCACGCTCGACCAACTCAAACGTATCGTAGACAAAGCGAGCGAGCTCGGCTACTCTGATGTGCATCTTCTCCTAGGAAACGATGGACTTCGCTTCCTCCTTGATGACATGACCATCACAGCTAACGGAAAAACTTATGCAAGCGATGATGTCAAGAAGGCTATCATAGAAGGAACAAAAGCTTACTACGATGATCCAAATGGTACCACTCTTAGTCAAGCTGAAATCACTGAATTGATCGAGTACGCAAAATCAAAAGGCCTCGGACTCATCCCAGCGATCAACAGCCCAGGTCACATGGATGCCATGCTCGTCGCTATGGAAAAACTTGGAATCAAGAATCCTCAAGCCAACTTTGACAAGGTATCCAAAACAACCATGGACCTTGAAAACGAAGAGGCGATTAACTTTGTCAAAGCCCTCATCGGCAAGTACATGGACTTCTTTGCAGGCAAAACTAAGATCTTCAACTACGGTACAGACGAATATGCCAATGATGCTACCAACGCGCAAGGCTGGTACTACCTCAAATGGTATGGACTCTATGGCAAGTTTGCTGAGTACTCTAACACTCTTGCTGCTATGGCCAAAGAAAGAGGCCTTCAACCAATGGCCTTCAACGATGGTTTCTACTACGAGGACAAGGATGATGTTGAGTTTGACAAGGATGTCATCATCTCTTACTGGTCTAAGGGATGGTGGGGTTACAACCTTGCATCTCCTCAGTACCTGGCAAGCAAAGGCTACAAATTCCTTAACACCAACGGAGACTGGTACTACATTCTCGGCCAGAAACCTGAAGATGGTGGTGGTTTCCTCAAAAAAGCAATTGAAAATACTAAAAAAACACCATTTAACCAGCTTGCATCTACCAAATATCCTGAGGTAGACCTTCCAACCGTCGGAAGCATGCTTGCTATCTGGGCAGACAGACCAAGTGCTGAGTACAAGGAAGAAGAAATCTTTGAACTCATGACTGCCTTTGCAGACAATAATAAAGACTACTTCCGCGCTAACTACAATGCCCTCCGTGAGGAACTTGCTCAAATCCCTGCAAACTTGGATGGATACAGCAAGGAAAGCTTGGAGGCCCTAAATGCAGCGAAAGAAGCTCTCAACTACAACCTCAACCGTAACAAACAAGCCGAGTTAGACGCTCTCGTAGCCAAGCTCAAAGCAGCCCGCCTAAGCCTTAAACCAGCGGCAACCCACTCAGGAAGCCTCGATGAAAACGAACTAGCTGCCAATGTTGAAACCAAACCGGAACTCATCACAAGAGCAGAAAAGATTCCATTTGAGGTCATCAAGAAGGAAAATCCGAACCTCCCAGCCGGTCAGGAAAAGATCATCACACCAGGTGTAGAGGGCGAACGCACTCATTACATCTCTGTCCTTACTGAAAATGGGAAACAAACAGAAACGGTACTAGATAGCCAAGTAACCAAAGAACCTGTGACCCAAGTGGTTGAAATCGGCACCCCTATTACGCACAAAGGGGACGAACACGGTCTTGCTCCAGCCGCAGAAACAAAACCAAGACTGGATATCCAAGAGGAAGAAATTCCATTCACTACCGTGACACGTGAAAATCCACTCTTGCTCAAAGGGAAGACTCAAGTCGTTACTAAAGGCGCTAACGGTCGTCGCAGCCATTACTACTCTGTAAGCACTAGTGCTGACGGTAAGGAAGTGAAAACTCTTGTAGATAGCCTTGTGACTCAAGAAGCAGTGACCCAAGTTATTGAAATCGGAACCCTTGTAACCCATGTAGGAGACGAACACGGTCTTGCTCCAGCCGCAGAAACAAAACCAAGACTGGATATCCAAGAGGAAGAAATTCCATTCACTACTGTGACACGTGAAAATCCTCAATTACCAAAAGGACAAACGCAAGTTGTTACTAAAGGGGCTAACGGCCACCGTACTGCCTTCTACTCTGTAAGCACTAGTGCTGATGGAAAAGAAGAAAGAACGCTTGTCAATAGCGTGGTAACACAGGAAACGGTCACTCAAGTTGTTGAAGTCGGCACTGCCGTTGAGAAAGCTGAGAAAGCTGAGCAAACTGCACCAACTACTGCCAAAGCAGATGAAAAACAACTCCCTGCAACAGGAAGTCAAGACTCTGCAGGCTTGGTCGCAGCAGGACTCATGGCGACTCTAGCAGCCTACGGACTCACTAAGAGAAAAGAAGATTAACCCCCTTCGACAAGCATACAAAAAAGCGAGATTTAATCTCGCTTTTTATTGTTAGGATTAATCACCAAGTCCGATACGTTCAAAGATATCATCCACACGTTTGGTGTAGTATTCAGGGTTGAAGATTTCGTCGATTTCCTCTTGAGTCAGGCGTGATGTCACTTCTGGATCTGCTTCGAGAAGCGGTTTAAAGTCTACTTGATTATCCCAAGAGTAGGCTGTTTTTGGTTGCACCAAGTCATAGGCTTGCTCACGGGTCATGCCTTTCTCAATCAGGGTTAACATGGCACGTTGGCTAAAGATCAGACCAAACGTAGAATTCATGTTGCGGATCATGTTTTCTGGGAAGACCGTCAAGTTCTTGACGATATTGCCAAAACGGTTAAGCATATAGTCGATCAAAATAGTCGTATCTGGTGTGATGATACGCTCAGCTGATGAGTGAGAGATATCACGTTCGTGCCAAAGAGCCACGTTCTCATAGGCTGTCACCATGTGACCACGGATAACACGCGCCAGACCAGTCATATTTTCAGAACCGATTGGGTTGCGTTTGTGAGGCATTGCAGATGAACCTTTTTGCCCTTTGGCAAAGAACTCTTCCACTTCGCGCTGCTCAGACTTTTGCAAACCACGGATTTCAGTTGCCATACGCTCGATAGAAGTTGCGATGCTGGCAAGAACTGCAAAATACTCAGCGTGAAGGTCACGAGGAAGCACCTGTGTAGAGATTTCTTGAGCACGGATACCCAATTTGTCGCAGACGTATTTTTCAACGAATGGTGGAATGTTGGCAAAGTTCCCAACCGCACCAGAAATCTTACCAGCTTCTACACCAGCAGCCGCATGCTCGAAACGTTCGATATTGCGCTTCATTTCGCTGTACCAAGTGGCCAATTTAAGACCAAAAGTTGTCGGCTCAGCGTGCACACCGTGGGTACGACCCATCATGATGGTGAACTTGTGCTCCTTAGCCTTGTCAGCGATGATGTTGGTGAAGTTTTCAAGGTCACGACGGATGATGTCATTGGCCTGCTTGTAGAGGTAACCATAGGCAGTATCCACCACGTCGGTAGAAGTCAAACCATAGTGAACCCACTTGCGCTCTTCACCAAGAGTTTCAGAAACCGCACGCGTGAAAGCCACCACATCATGGCGCGTCTCCTGCTCAATCTCCAAAATACGGTCGATGTCAAAGTCCGCCTTTTCGCGAATCAAAGCCACATCTTCCTTAGGGATTTCCCCCAACTCAGCCCATGCCTCGTCAGCCAAGATTTCCACCTCAAGCCAAGCACGGTATTTATTTTCTTCACTCCAAATGTTCGCCATTTCAGGGCGAGAGTAACGGTTAATCATTGTTAAAATATTAAGGGCAACAAGAAGCAACTGAGTTTTAGGAAATAAACGATGGACATTTGTCCCCGAGGCGTTTTATCTATATTCTTAGCTTTTCGTCCAGGTTCAGTTGTACTTGCTTGTGCCAGTCCTTTCTATAAAAAATTTATAATTATTTATTACTAGTAGTAGTCATAATCGTCTTCATCATAAAAGTCATCCTCCCATGAATGTTTATAGACCTCTCGATTATCTTCAATAATTTCAAAATATGGTTCTTCCTCATCCTCAATAACAGGATTAAAGTCTTCACCAAAACAAACTCTAATTTCTCGCTTTATTTTAACTAACAGTTCACCTGAAGCACGAATAATACTCGGTGGAGATGTTATTTCTTCTTTAGTATCATCATCTCGCCCCCAGTATTCATAGTATTCACATTCAATATTACAGTCAAATGTAGCCAAGTATTCAACTTGATATAAACCTTCACCAAGATCATTCAAACTGATTTTATCAATAGAAGATAGATTAGTAAAATTATCTATTTCATAAAAATCGTATGCATCATCTGGCTCTAATCCATCACCCTGAACTTCTTCAATCTCTCTCTCTAAAACTCTAACAAAATTTAATGCTTCATCTTCAATGGTTTCTTTCAAAGATTTATATTTAATTTCCGAAATAGTTGAACTACCAAACTTAGTTTCTAACTGTCCATTTAATTCATATAAAAAGTCAGATAATTTTAGCTTTTTTATTTTCTTCCCTACTATATCTTTAAATTCCATTAAAATCTCATACCTTGGTCTTTTGGAATCTGTACGCTTCCTTTTCTTATTTACTTCTTCCCCCTCTATAATTTCATTCCAATCCTCTTTAGTATCATCTGAAACAAATATAACTGGTTTAGACTGAGATTGAGCATGTTTTAATATTTGTTTCCAAATTATTAAATCCCCATATACTTGAATACTTTGTTTTTCTTCTGCATCCATATAACCTGGTGGAATAGAGGCCGAATATCTTAATTCTCCCTCACTAATTATGTCCATAAGTTCGGGAAACGAGTAATCATCGCCTATTGTAAAATTATTCTCAATAAATTCTTTCAGATTATCTTGTTCAATTTGATTAGTTATTTCAGTAATACGAGCTTCTGTCTCATCCTTAAGCTTATCTTCAAAATCAATAAAAATTTTAGAATTTTCTATATCAGCAAGTTTCAAAGTAAAATTACTAACCTCTGTTTTAAATTCTTCAATAAACTCGGACGAAAAGTAAGGATGGGTTTGTCTGTTTCCGAATTGTTGTTCAAAGTTCTTAATCGCATTGTTAGTATCAGTTATGATTCTTTTTATCATTTCTTGTTGATAAATAATCTTTGCAAAAAATCCAATACTATCATTCTTATTAAAAACATTTTGATAACCTAATGTTTGTTTTTTTATTATGATTTCACGGTCTTTATCATATTCAAACTTAACATGATTGGGCAAAAATATCCTGTCCTTAAAATGATAATTACATTTTTCAAGAATTTCAACCGCCGAATTTGTGCTGTAAAAATATAATTCTAAAAGTGACGATGTGTCAAAAACAAGAATTGCATTCTCATACATGAAATCTTCATCTGTTTCATATAGTTTACTTATTTCATTCCAGTTCATACCCTTCCTCCTAAAACTCCTCCACCTCATCCGGCACATCACTAAACAAAGTCACATGCCCCATCTTGCGGTTGGGCTTCGCTTCTATTTTACCATACAGGTGGAGGTGGGCGCTTGGATTTTCTGCGACATATTTCTCAGCGGCCTCGACGTGTTGGCCGAGGACGTTGAGCATGACTGCAGGCGCATGCAATTTGATAGCTGGTAATGGTGCTCCGAGAACGCCCAAGATATGGGTATCAAACTGGGAGAAGTCGCAGGCTTCGATAGAGTAGTGCCCAGAGTTGTGTGGTCGTGGGGCAATCTCGTTGACAATGATGTCATCAGCCATCGCAAACATTTCCACGCAAAGAGTTCCAGACAGATTAAGCTGTTCTGCGATTCGCACAGCCATAGCTTTGGCTTTTTCAGCTAGACTTTCTGAAATGCGGGCTGGCACAATGGTTTTTGAAAGAATGTTGTTGCGGTGGATATTTTCCTGAACTGGGAAAACCGTCACGTCCTTGCCATTTCCTGACACGATGACAGAAATTTCAAGGTCAAAGTTGACGAATTCTTCCAAAACACAGTCCGCTGAATCTGCTAACGCATAGGCTTCTTCCAAGTCTGCTTCCGAACGAATGACCTTCTGACCATGGCCATCGTAACCACCGGTCGCCGTCTTGAGGACATAGTTTTTCGATAGGTCGATATCTGCCAAGTCTTGACTTGAGGTCACAACCTTGTAAGGTGCAACGGTGACTTTGGCCTTGTTTGAGAGAAAGTCCTTTTCAAAAATGCGATTTTGAGAAATACGGAGCAGGTCTGTCCCTTGAGGAAGCTGGCCATCCTTGATAACAGCATCCAAACCGTCAGCATCTACATTCTCAAACTCATAGGTCAGGACATCACAACGCTCAGCCAACTGACGGAGAGCATCCACATCGTTATAAGGTGCCACGATGATTTCCGCCACGCGAGAGGCTGGGCAATCCGCCGCAGGATCCAGCGCGATAACCTTGTGCCCCATGTAGATAGCAGAAATGGCCATCATCTGACCCAGCTGACCACCACCGATAATTCCGATTGTTTTAGATGAGCTCATTTGTAGACTCCTCTGCGATTTTCCCTTGTTCTTCTGCAAAATCTGCCAATGCTGTCGCGATAGCCTGATCTTCTACTGACAGGAGACGGAGGGCAAAGAGGGCCGCATTGGTCGCTCCTGCTTCACCGATAGCCATAGTCGCAACAGGCACGCCACCCGGCATCTGTACGATAGAGTAGAGCGAATCCACGCCACTAAGGGCACGAGATTTGACGGGCACACCAATGACTGGAAGGGTTGTTTTAGCAGCAACCATTCCTGGCAAATGGGCTGCGCCACCAGCACCTGCAATGATGACCTTGATACCACGGCTACGTGCCTCCTCCGCATGTCTGAACATGAGGTCTGGAGTACGGTGGGCAGAGACAACTTTCTTTTCGTAGGCTACACCGAAGCGGTCCAGGACTTCGGCAGTTTTTTGCATGGTTGCCCAGTCGGATTTTGAGCCCATGATAATGGAAATTACTGGTTTAATCATAATATTCCTTTTCTTTCCTTTCTTTTTTCAATCACCTTAAGTTGTGAGGGACGGCAGCAGCCACCAAAGGTGTCTCATGCCTAAATCGGAAGCCCAAGGTCTTCCGATTTCCCTGAACGATTGGCTTATAATCCAATCGTTCTTTCACAACGGCGGTGATTGCTCTATATCAGCTCGCTAATGCTCGCAAATCAAACGACCATTATCGGTTTTGGCGACTTCGTCGCGTTATTCTTATATCTTTACTTAATAGCCTTGCTTCCGATATCTGTTCGGTAGAAGAGTCCTTCTATGTTTTGGTTGTTGAGTTCGCCGTAGATAATGTTTTGGCCGTCTTTGACGGTGTCTGCTGTGGTGACGAGCATATAGACACGTCCACCGTTTGAGAGCAGTGCTCTGCTATTTTCCGAAAACTTAGCCCCTGCATAGTAGGTGATGATATCTCCCTCGGTTTTTGCTGGCAATTCAACACCTTTTTCATAGTCTAGCGGGTAGCCCTGGGATGCGACAACCACACCCAGAGTCACACCCTTGTCCGTCCACGTGATGTTTGGCTCCTTGCCATCGAGAATATCCGTGATATTTTGCGCAAAGTCAGATGTCAAACGAGGCAAGATAATCTGAGTTTCGGGATCTCCAAATCGAGCGTTAAACTCTATAACCTTCGGACCGTCAGCAGTCAAAATAAGCCCTGCGTAAAGGACACCAAGATACGGACGACCTTCTTTTATCATTCCTTTAAGAACTGGCTTGACAATAGTCTCAACCGCCGTATCAACCACGCTCTGTGGCAAGTGAGGAACTGGCGCATAAGCTCCCATACCACCCGTGTTAGGGCCCTTGTCGCCGTCATAGGCACGTTTATGGTCCTGAGCCGTTGGCATGATGTAGAACTTGTCCCCATTGACAAAGGCAAAGAGAGAGAACTCTTCTCCGTCAAGGAATTCCTCGATGACCACACGCGCACCTGAGTCACCAAATTTATTGTCCAAGAGCATCTCATGAGCGGCTTCGACAGCTTGCTCGACTGTCTCAGCAACGACGACACCCTTACCAAGCGCTAAACCATCTGCCTTGACGACGATAGGAGCGCCTTTCTCCTCGATATAAGCCTTAGCCTCCTCGAAATCTGAAAATGTACCATAAGCTGCTGTCGGAACGTCGTATTTGACCATGATTTCCTTAGCAAAATCTTTGGACCACTCCAGCTCCGCTGCAGCCTTAGTCGGACCAAAAGCTTTGAGCCCAGCTTGGTTAAAATCATCTACAATCCCAGCAGCAAGGGCATCATCTGGCCCGATGAAGGTCCAAGCAATATCGTTGACCTTTGCAAACTCAATTAACTTAGAATGTTCGGAAATAGAGATATTCACCAATTCCAGACCATCTAGAGTCATCCCATCATTTCCAGGAGCTACAAAGACTTTTTCAACGTCTTTTGATTCAAGCAATTTCTTAGCAATCGCATGTTCACGACCACCAGAACCGACAACTAACAGCTTCATCTCTCAACCTCTTTTGCGAATTATTTACTAATATTATATCACAAACGTTCGTTTTAATCTTGTTTCACTTAGCATTTTAAACCAAAAAAGGAAAGAAACTGTTTTCTTCCCTTTCGTTTTTTAATGTCTAAAATGTCTTACTCCTGTGAAGACCATGGTCAAGCCGTATTTGTCAGCAGCTTCGATGGATTATGTTTACAAATTAATTTTTTAATATAGAAAGGTTTCTTAAATCTAAGTTGAAATAGAAATTGATTAAAGCAAGTCCAATATTTCTTTAACAAGTTCAAGCTCATCAATTTCTAAAGCAATAGATAGGTTACGAATATTTTCTAACGATGGAATATTTTTACCATTTTCGTAGTTACATAGCGTTTTTTCACTAATCCAATCATCGCAATCAAAAAATTTTTGGCTACGATCATCTATAAATCCCTGTCTAGATTTTGGTAAGTCTGTTAAGCTCGCTCTGTGTTTTCTTATTAAATTTCCTATTTCTCTGTGTTGTGTTTCATTTTTTCTCAAAGTCATATTTTTATTATAACACAAAAAGAACCTAGGTTCCTTTATTTTTTTTTAAAAAAAGATATAATACTAGTATAGCAATTGAAAAATCAACTTGCTGAATAAATTTTTAGGAGGCTTACTATGAGCTCAACATTTAATTTTAAGGCTAGCGCCGTTCGAACTATCGAATCCCCCTCACAAAAAGGTGTCACTACCTATTTTGTATATCTCAACTTTAGAGATCTCCCTTCCAACTTACCGATGGAAGTCAATCCGAGACAACCTAAAATGACTACAGCAGTTGCCAAATCGTTAATTAATGCTGTCAAGTCGCCTGACACTGATTTCGATATCAATAATCGGGGAATAGTAATTGTTGCTAAACAATTCAAATTCACACCCAATCAAAACTTGGTATCTTTAGATTTAGGAGATGATCCTCAAAATTACGGAATCCTGGATGGTGGTCATACATACAAAGCGATTATAGATAATAGAGATCAGATTCACTCCGGACTAGATAAATTTGTCAAGCTTGAAATTATTGTCGGTGAACAATTGACAGTTTCACGTATAGCTGATGCACGAAACACTTCTGCTCAAGTTAGTGATATCGCATTATTTGAACTAGATGATAAGTTTGATCTAATTAAAGACTCGTTGTCAAATGAGCAATACGCCTCAGAGATTGCTTATAAAGATAACGAGAATAAAAGAATTCCAATTGCTGAATTAATTCGTTTGATGTTTACTTTCAATATTAAACGTTTTCCAGACGATAGTACTGCACCAGTATCTGCATATTCTGGAAAACAAGCAGTATTCAAAGATTACCAAAAGGAATTCGGAACAGACAATAATATCTATGAAAAATTAGCACCTTTTCTTCCTGACCTAGTTGATCTTTATGAGCTAATTCAAAAGGAACTTCCTAACAAATACCAAGAATATAAAAATTCTGAAGGAAAGAATGCAGCATTCGGAAGAATTCGTGGAGTAGAGGGATCTGGAAGTTATTATACCGACTTCACTGAACAATCTATCAATTACAATATCTCTACTGGTTTTTTGATGCCTATTTTCGGTGCCTTTAGAGCATTACTTAGAGAGTCCGATGGAAAAATCAGTTGGGAATTCGATCCTAAAGATGTATGGAAAATCGCTGGAACAAGACTGGTACAAAATACTTTCGACACAGATACTAACCCTCAACAAGTTGGAAAAAGCAAAACACTATGGCAAGCTAATTATAGAATCGTTGACAGTGTTAGAAAAGATTTGCTGTTAGACAAGCTTTTGAATGAAAGAAATTAGGATAAATTTTCTATAGAAGAATCTGCATAGTTTGTGTAACTTAAACTATCAAAAAAGCACTCAACTTTGACTTGAGTGCTTTTTCTATATTTTAAAAATTTTTATCATTAATACTGGTATACGATAAAATAAATTTAACGAAAAATGAATAAAATCTTAATGTCTAAAATGTCTTACGCCTGTAAAGACCATGGTCAAGCCGTATTTATCAGCAGCTTCGATAGACTCTTGGTCACGGACTGACCCCCCTGGCTGGATGATGGCCTTAATACCTGCTTTAGCGATTTCTTCCACGTTATCCGCAAATGGGAAGAAGGCATCCGAAGCAAGAACGGCGCCGTCAAGGCGGTCTTTAGCTTGGTCAATGGCGATGCGAACAGAAGCCACACGGTTGGTTTGACCAGGGCCAACGCCAAGTGTCATGTGGTCATTAGTCACGATGATCCCGTTTGATTTGACGTACTTGATAGCCTTCCAAGCAAATTCAAGAGCAGTTGCTTCTGTCTCGGTTGGCTGGCGTTTGGTCACCACTTGCCAGTCAACTGGGCTTTCCTTGACCACGTCTTGGTTTTGTACGAGAAGTCCACCGACAACACCTGTGTACTCTGCTTCCACTTCACTAGCATCTTGAGCGTCAAATGGCAAGGCAAGGATGCGCAAGTTTTTCTTTTTGTTGGTCAAAATGGCTAGCGCTTCATCCGTATAGCTTGGTGCGATGATGATTTCAAGGAAAACGCCGTGCATCTTCTCAGCAGTCGCAGCATCCACCTCACGGTTGAGAACGACAATTCCACCAAAGATAGACACTGGGTCAGACTCATAAGCATAATCCCAAGCAGTTTCGATGTCATCAGCTTGACCAATTCCACATGGGTTCATGTGTTTCAAAGCCACAACGGTTGGACGGTCTTTGAAGTCACGGATGATACGGATAGCAGCATCCGCATCACGGATATTGTTAAATGACAATTCCTTGCCGTTGAGCTGTTTCGCTGATGCAATCGAATAGTCAGTCGGCAAAGCTTTTTGGTAGAAGTCAGCGTCCTGCTGAGGATTTTCCCCATAGCGCATGGCTTGTTTGAGGTCATAGGTCAAAGTGAGCTTTTCTGGTTTTGTTTCACCCACTTGAGCTGTGAAATATTCTGCAATCAAGGCATCATAAGCTGCTGTGTGACGGAAAACCTTGGCTGCTAAACGTTGGCGAGTTTCATAATTAGTTTCACCATTGGCTGACAACTCATCAAGCACCACTGCATAGTCAGCAGGATCTACCACAACCGTTACGCTGGCGTGGTTTTTCGCTGCTGAACGAAGCATGGATGGCCCACCGATATCGATGTTTTCAACTGCGTCAGCGTAGGTCACATCTGGTTTGAGAATCGTTTCCTTGAAAGGATAAAGGTTGACTACAACAAGGTCAATCAATTCGATATTATTGTCCTTAGCCGCTTGAAGATGGCTATCCAAATCACGACGAGCAAGGAGACCACCATGGATATTCGGGTGCAGGGTCTTGACACGACCGTCCATCATTTCTGGGAACCCAGTCACATCATCAATCGCAATGGTCTCCACCCCAGCATTGTCAAGGACAACTTTGGTCCCACCTGTTGAGATAATATCCCAACCAATTTTTTTGAGTTCTTGGGCAAATTCAACAATGCCCGCTTTGTCTGAGACGCTGATTAAGGCGCGTTTAGTCATGTTTTTTCCTTTCATTTACTTGTCCAACAATTCTCTAATAACCTCTGGATACAACTTATACTCTGCCTCATGAATGCGAGCTTCAAAGCTTTCGATGGTATCAGCAGATAGACGTGGCACACGGACTTGTTTGATGACCTTGCCTGTATCCACTCCGGAATCCACCCAGTGAATGGTGACGCCGCTCTCAGCAACCCCAGCATTCCAAGCATCCTCAATCCCATGAGCTCCTGGAAATTCGGGCAGGTAGGCTGGATGAATGTTGATAATTCGACCTTCATAAGCTGCCAACAAGGTTAAACCAACGATTTTCATGTAGCCTGCTAGACAAACCAAGTCAATCTGGTGTTCTTCCAAGAGTTCGACAAGTGCTGCTTCGTAGTCCGCCTTGTTCTCGAATTCCTTGAGTTCAAAAGCATAGGACAGAACGCCGAGCTTGTCTGCACGTTCCAGCACATAGGCGTCACGATGGTCTGAAAAAACAAATTCCACCGGAAATTCTTCGGCAATCACCTGAAAGTTTGAGCCATTACCAGAGGCAAAAACCGCTATTTTTTTCATTTGATGATGACACTTTCGTTTTCTTTCTTGACGATGCGACCAATTTCATAAACTGGTTCATCCAGCAATTCCTTGACGCGACCTACATTTTCAGGGCTAACTGCCAGCATGAGTCCCACACCCATATTGAAGATTTCAAACATTTCTTCATGCTTGATTTCACCGTATTTTTCAAGAGCCTTGAAAATAGGAAGCACTGGAACCTTGTCTTCTTCAATTTCCGCAGCTAGGTCAGCCGCAAACATACGAGGGACATTCTCGATGAAACCACCACCTGTGATGTGGGCAATGCCGTTGACTAACTCTTCCTTGATGAGTGGCAAGACAGCCTTGACATAGATACGAGTCGGCTCAAGAAGGACTTCCTTGAGTTTCTTGCCTTCCAATTCCGGCAAGACTTCCTCACCTGTGTAGTCCGCAAAAACACGACGAACGAGGGAGTAACCATTTGAGTGAATCCCACTTGAGGCAAGTCCGAGAAGAACATCGCCTTCTGCCACCTTTGAACCGTCAATGATTTGAGATTTTTCAGCTACGCCGACCGCAAATCCAGCCAAGTCGTAGTCATCTTCGCCATACATACCAGGCATTTCAGCTGTTTCCCCACCAATGAGGGCTGCACCTGCCTGCACACAGCCTTCTGCCACACCAGCAACCACTTGTTCTAGTTTAGCTGGTTCATTCTTCCCTGTCGCCACATAGTCGAGGAAATAGAGGGGCTCCGCACCTGCAGCGATGATATCATTGACACACATGGCCACACAGTCCTGACCGATGGTATCATGCTTGTCGTATTTGATGGCCAACATGAGCTTGGTTCCGACACCATCAGTCCCTGAGATCAAGACCGGCTCTTTGACACCTGTTTTTGAAAGGTCAAACATGCCACCGAAACCACCAAGAGCTCCCATAACACCCGCACGCTCCGTACGAGCCACGTGCTTTTTGATTCGTTCAACAACTTCATAACCCGCTTCAACATCCACACCCGACTGGGCGTACGCATTTTTATTTGCCATTTTATTTTTCCTTTTCTTTGAGAAGATTGCGACGTATTTTTAGATAAACAATTATTTTATCTAAAAATACTAGTCAGGGCTCTAGCTTTGGTCCCATAGGGCAAAGCGTCTACTGACAAATGCTTTAGCTTTTAGTCAGTAGCGAGACGTGGAGCATAAGCATTTTTATTTGTCATCTTTGTCTCCTCTTCCTTTCCTTTAATGGGGAGTCTTTATCCGTCTATTTGTAAAAACTGGTCTTTTCATCCAAACTTCTACGATAGTCTTCCTCATAGTCATAAAGAGGTGTTGGATAATCGCCGTCAAAGTAAGCGACACAGAGACCACCATTCGGCGCATCTGTTTCGATGCTGATAGAATCAATCAAGCCATCAATCGAAAGATAGGTCAGGCTATCCGCACCAATGATTTGACGAGTTTCTTCGACCGTATGATTGGCCGCAATCAGCTCCTGACGCGTCTGGATATCAATCCCGTAAAAACATGGATAAGCTAGCGCTGGACTACCAATAGCAACATGAACCTCAGACGCACCTGCTTCTTTCAAAAGCTGAACGATACGGCGAGAGGTCGTCCCACGAACAATGGAATCATCCACCATAACCACACGTTTGCCTTTGACAACACCCGAAACAGCAGACAGTTTCATCCGCACCCCTTGCTCCCGCAATTCTTGAGTCGGTTGGATAAAGGTGCGTTGGGTGTATTGGTTTTTGATCAGACCCATTTCATTTGGCAGACCAGATTCTTCTGCAAATCCCATAGCTGCGCTGAGCGAGGAATTTGGCACACCGACCACAATATCTGCCTCATGCTTAAATTCACGCGCTAATTGGGCCCCCATACGTTTGCGAGCTGTATGGACATTAACACCATGAATATTAGAATCAGGTCGAGCAAAGTAGATATACTCCATAGAGCAAATCGCCAGCTGGGTATCATTCGTATAGCTATCGTACTGAATCCCATTGTCATCCACAATCACAATTTCCCCTGGTTTTACATCACGAATCCACTCAGCACCGATGACTTCAAAAGCACAGGTTTCTGACGAAACCACCACCGCTCCGTTGGCCATTTTCCCAATAGAAAGTGGACGAAAACCATTAGGATCAAGAGCAGCAATCAACTTGTCCTCAAACAGCAGGATATAAGCAAAGCCACCTTTTACAAGGCTGAGCGCCTCTTTGATTTTGCCCATCAAGTTGGGATTGTGACTGCGACGAATGAGGTGAGCCAAGATTTCTGAGTCCGAAGTTGAACTGAAAATAGCTCCTCTTTGTTCCAATTCTTTCTTGAGCGATCCTGCATTGGTCAAGTTTCCGTTGTGAGCAAGTCCAAACTGCATATCATGAAAGCGAAAGAGGAAGGGCTGGATGTTATCCACAGAAGCTTCGCCAGCAGTCGCATAACGCACATGCCCAATCGCGCTCGTTCCAGTTAGTTTATCCAAATTAGCTGGATTTCTGAACACTTCTGATAAAAGCCCCATATCACGATGACGCTTCAATTTCCCCTGATCATTGGAGAGGATTCCTGCCCCCTCCTGACCACGGTGCTGAAGACTATGGAGACCAAAATAGGTCAATTTAGCAGCATCTGGATGTCCCCAGATACCGAAAACACCACATTCTTCATTAAGAGATTTTACTTCGTATGTCATTTTTTATACCTTTTATTTCCCTGTGAAATAACGCACAGCCGACGCAAACAGGTGCTGGTCTTTATTTCCTGGGATGTTTTGGAAGAGACCGTCTTCATAACGTTCTGAGTGTCCCATTTTACCGATGATTTGACCATTCTTGCTGGTAATTCCTTCGATGGCATTTACAGAACCATTCGGATTGTACTTAGAATCCATACTTGGTTTGCCGTCAAAGTCAACGTATTGGCTAAAGATTTGACCATTGTCACGGAGCTCTGCAAATTCCTCAGCCGTCACGACAAACTTCCCTTCACCGTGTGACACTGGGATGGCATGGATATCGCCCACTTGCACTCCAGCCAACCATGGCGAGTTGGTATTGGCAATTCGCGTTTCCACCATCTTAGCCACGTGCTGGTTGGCATCATTGTAGAAGAGGGTTGGACTAGTGCTGCTGGCATCTTCAAAGTTTCCGTATGGAAGAAGACCTGATTTGACGAGGGCTTGGAATCCATTACAGATACCGATAATCAAGCCACCACGAGCGATAAAGCCATCAATGGCTGAACGTACTTTTTCATTAAGAAGGATATTGACAATAAACTTAGCTGATCCATCCGGCTCATCCGCAGCTGAGAAACCACCCGCGAAGAAAAGGATATTAGCCTTGCCGATATTGTCAACCATAGTTTCAACTGACTTGACAATTGCTTCTTCATTCAAGGTCACGAATGGCACCAAGTTGACTTCTGCACCTTCTTTTTCAAAAGCTTTTGCTGAATCATATTCTGAGTTGGTTCCTGGGAAGACTGGGATGTAAACCACCGGTTTTTCAATAGTTTCTTTAACTTTAATGACTGTCTCAGAAGTGATAGCTGGAACTTCTTCCAGTTCTTTGGCTTGGGCAAATTCAGTTGGGTAAACTTCTTCCAGTTTTCCTTGGAAAGCACTGTCAAGCTTGTGTCCATCTAACTTCACACCGTTGACAAGGAGTGTAAAGTCTACTTTCGTTTGACCAATCTTCTCCACTCCAATGATTTCTTCAGGAGATGTGAAGACAAATCCGCCTAGCTGAGCTGTCAAAGAACTTTCAAGTTCAGGCAAGGTTACCTCTGCACCGATATGGTTCCCAAAGGTAGCAAGAGCCAAGCTTTCAAGGACACCACCATATTTGACAGCTGATGCAGATGTTACTTTGTGATCAGCTTGGATGGCTTCAAACTGAGCAAAATTTTTCTTAATCAAGTCAAAATCAATCTCTGCAGAGAGGGCTTGACCTGGGATGTAGTAGATGTTTTCACCAGCAGTCTTGAACTCAGGAGAGAGGACCTTACGGCTATCTGCCGTCGTCACCCCAAAGGCAACCAAGGTTGGCGGTACAGTCAATTCTTCAAAGGTACCAGACATAGAGTCCTTACCACCGATAGATGGCAAGCCAAGCTGAATTTGTGCTTCGATAGAGCCTAGAAGAGCTGCTACCGGCTGACCAAAACGCTCTGCTTGTTTGTCCATCCGCTCGAAGTATTCTTGATAAGAGAAACGAGCCTTGGACCAGTTTGCACCAGTAGCCACCAAACGAGCAGTTGCTTCGATAACCGCATAAGCAGCACCATGGTATGGAGACCATTCTGCCACGTATGGATTGAATCCTTGCGCCATGACAGACGCAGTGTGAGTCACACCATGTTGAACTGGCAATTTCTGCACAGATGCCTCAGTTGGTGTGAGTTGGTAGCGACCACCAAGTGGGTGATTGACCGTTGAACGACCGACCGAGCAGTCAAAGATAGTTTGTAAACCTTTTTGACTCGCATGGTTGAGATCAGACAGAACCGCAAGGGTATCTGCTTCAAGTGTGTCAGCAGATGTTTGACGTTCTTCTGGGAGTTTGACATCCTTGTCCACAACCTTGGCATCAACAACTACGCGCACACCGTTTGTATCAAGGAAACGACGTTCCAAGTCGACAATCGTTTCACCATTCCAGTGCATGACAAGATTTGGTTTTTCAGTCACTGTTGCCACCACAACAGCATCAATATTTTCTTTATTACATTCCGCAACGAAGGCATCTACGTCTTGAGGACGCACCACAACTGCCATCCGTTCTTGTGATTCAGAAATGGCAATTTCTGTACCGTTCAAACCTTGGTATTTAAGAGGAACCTTGTTGAGATCAATTTCAAGACCATCTGCCAATTCACCGATAGCCACACAGACACCACCTGCTCCAAAGTCGTTGGATTTCTTGATAAGACGAGTGACATCGCCATTACGGAAAAGGCGTTGGATCTTGCGCTCTTCGATGGCATTCCCTTTTTGAACCTCAGCTCCAGCAGTCTCTACAGACTCAACTGTTTGAACCTTAGAAGATCCTGTCGCACCACCGACACCATCACGTCCAGTCTTCCCACCGAGTAGAATAATCACATCACCGGCTTCCGGTTTTTCACGGACTACATTTTCCTTAGGAGCAGCACCGACAACGGCACCTAGCTCCATGCGTTTGGCTACAAAGCCTGGGTGGAAGTACTCACGAACGTAAGTCGTCGCCAGACCAATTTGGTTACCATACGAAGAATAACCATGAGCCGCTGTCTTCGAAATGACTTGTTGTGGCAATTTACCAGCGCGAGTTTCTGAAATCGGAGCTGTAATATCACCAGCACCTGAGATACGCATAGCTTGGTAAACGTAGGAACGGCCTGACAACGGGTCACGAATGGCTCCACCGATACAAGTAGCCGCTCCACCAAATGGCTCAATCTCAGTTGGGTGGTTGTGGGTTTCGTTTTTAAACATGAGGAGCCAAGGTTCCTTGACACCATCAACGTCCACTTCGATTTCAACCGAGCAGGCATTGATTTCGTCTGACACTTCCATGTCGTCCAAACGCCCATTAGCACGCTCATAACGACCAAAAATAGTCGCCATATCCATCAAGGTTTGTGGTTTTTCAGAACGACCTAACTCATCACGCATGGCAATATACTTGTCATAAGTCGCCTGCAATTGCTTTTGGAATTTAGAAGCTGAGAAGTCAATCTGTTTCAACTCGGTCTCAAAAGTCGTGTGACGGCAGTGGTCAGACCAATAAGTATCCAAAACCTTGAGCTCTGTTTCCGTCGGCACGCGCCCGATTGACTTGAAATAGTCTTGGATAAAGAGCAAATCATCCACTTCCATTGCCATCCCTTGCTCGGCCTTGTAGCGAGCAAAGTCTTCTGCCGTATAACTTTCAAAGAAAGTCAATTTAGGAATGGTCTTGTCCGACTCTGAAAATTCCTGCTTGGCAATTCCTGTCGTGATGTCCTTGAAACGAGAATCAACTGGGTTGAGCAGGTAGTTCTTGACCGCTTCCAACTCAGTCGCATCAATATCCTTATTGACCAAGTAAAGCTGGGCTGTGTTGACTATTACATCACTTGAACTTCCCAGTAAAAGCAAGGCTTCCTGTGAAGAAGCTGCACGCTGGTCAAATTGCCCTGGCAAACTTTCAATGGCAAAGAAAGCATAGTTGGTAAGATCCGCTTGCACGGCTGATTCATCCAAGACATGGTCTGTCACCTGCTCAGAGAAGATATGTTTTTCTGCAGGCGCAAACAAATTCTCTGCCAAATCAAAGACATCATAAACTTGCACAATGCGAATACTTTTCAAAGTTGACAATCCCAAGTTGTGCTGGAGCTCCCTTACCAAACTCTCTGACTTGACCTGAAAATCAGCCTTTTTTTCAACAAAAATACGTTTTTCCATCAATTCTTATTCCTTTATTTCAGCTCTTGCAAACAGATTATTTCAAACCCTGCAATTTCTCCCAGACAATCTCGTAAACATCAGTTAGTTCTCCCAATCCCCTGCGGAAAACATCCTTGTCCATATGATTGCCATCTGCATCCCACAGACGGCAGTTATCTGGTGAAAATTCGTCTGCTAAGATAATCTTGCCATCCTTGTCAAAACCGAACTCTAGCTTAAAGTCAATCAATTTAAGGCCAATCTCAGCAAACCAATCTTTCAAGAGTTCATTGATACGACGGGTTTCTTCTTTCAAGTAGGCAATCTGCTGGTCATCCGCAATTTTTAGGAATTTCACATGCTCATCATTGATAAAGGGATCATCCAAATCATCATTTTTATAGTAAAATTCGACAATCGGAGTCTCAAATGCAATACCTTCTTCTACGCCAAAACGTTTTGAAAAGGAACCAGCCGTGTAGTTACGGAGCACAACTTCCAAAGGAATAATCTCCACCTTTTTATTGAGCTGTTCCGTATCCGAAAGCTTCTCCACAAAATGAGTCGCTATACCAGCCGCATTTAATTTCTCAAAAATAAAAGATGAAATCTGATTATTCAAGACTCCCTTGCCCGCAATCTGCTCCTTCTTGACACCGTTGAAGGCAGTTGCTTGGTCCTTGTAAGTTGAAATAATGAGATTTTCATCCTCAGTTGTATAGATATCCTTGGCTTTTCCCGAATAGATCAGTTGTTTTGACATTTTAAAGTTCGCCTTTCGTTTTACTTGAGCACATTCTACCACAAAAGCATGGAAAATTCAAGGTTTTTACGAATAAATAACGTTTTCCTATTTTAAGCGTAAAGAAAAACTGCAAGATAAGCTCTTCTTACAGTTTTAAAATCATTTATCCTCTGAAAAACACGAATATTACCCTTTATTCAAAAATTGATCCCAAAAATAACGGAGATAGCTTTTCTTTCCCGTAATCATCTGCAGGCGGCCTTCTAAACCATAGCGAAGTTTTTCAGCCTGCTCAGAAGTCAGATGGGTCTCCGCCTCAATTTTAAAGAAATTCCCTTTTTCAGTCTTTGTAGCTGTCGCATCGATACTTGTAATCGTAGAATCCAGGAAAATTTGATTCTTCGCATCATTAGTCGTAGTATAACGAACAGAGTCCCCAATCTTGACTCTAGCAACATCTTTTGAACTGAGATAAGCTGTGAGTTTGGTTTTCCCTTCTTTTTCCAAGGATGGGTAGAGTTGGGCTAGCAGGGTTCCTTCTGCGACCATCGTAGATTCACTAGTCTCAGGATTGAGGTGAAGCACCCCATCCTCACTTGCTGTAATCTTCCCTTTATCTAGGAGACCTCCCTGTACCTTCTTACCCGATTCCGCCTCCAAAATTTTCTGATCCAAAAGAGTTAATTCCTGACCGACTTTGACTAAGTGCTGAGATTTGAGCGATTCCAGTTGACTATCCAGTCCCGTTGCATGAGCCTGTTGAGCTCCAGAACCCGCATACTGTACACGATACGTAGCTAGACTGGACTCTAGCTGAGCAATTTGTGCATCCACTTGCGCAATAACCTGCGATTTAGCTTGCGGATCTTCTTCACCTTGATTTTTATAGGTCTGATAAAAAGAGTAGGCTGGATTCTGACTATCCAGTTGATCTCCCTTTTCAATCGCTGACTTTGCTGTTTTATAGTCTCGAATTTTATCCTCTGTTTGACTGATAAGATTGCCAATCTCGGCCTGGCTCTGACTTGCTGCCGCATTTTGAGAGGAGATGCTGGCATTTTGCTGAGAAACATTACTCCTAAGACTACTAGCTTGGCTGAGATAGTCTCGAAACATCTCCTGATAACCAAACTTATCCGCCTCTGGAAATTGATCACTCCCCTCTTTCAAACTGGATTGCAAATACCCCAACTGCTTTTTTTGATCCTTTAACATCTCCAATTGACTGGCATATGCCTCAACCTGGACAGCTTCCGCACCTTGCTGGTACTGAACGAGGAGTTCCCCCTGCTTGACTAGTTTGTTTTCTTCCAGATAATTTGCCACAATGCGTTGATTGCTAGTCGACTGGATATTGGCAATGATCCGACTAGGTTCGACAGTCGCTCTGGTAGACAAACTAATCTCTTTCTCTGCAAAAACTGCAAATCCCAGTAAAAACATGAGCAGAAGTGACATAGGTAAAATCACCCGACTGGAAAAATTATGGTAACGACGATTATAAAACTCCGCACTTTCTAAAAATTCTGATTTCATCTTCTCCTCTTTCTAGCTATTCACCAAATGGGCATAAAAGCCATCCTGTGCAAGCAAGTCTGCATGGGTACCCTCTTCGACAATCTTGCCCTGATCCAAGACAACAACCTTCTCTGTCCGCTCTGCAATGGTCAAGCGATGGGCAATGAAAATCAAGGTCTTATCTAAAGCCATGAGATTATCGACAATTCGCTTCTCTGTCAAAATATCCAAACTGCTGGTCGCCTCGTCCAAGATCAAGACAGGTGCATCCGTCAAGAGAGCACGCGCCAGAGCGATTCTCTGCCGTTGCCCACCTGAAATTCCAGCCCCATCCGAAGTCAATTCTGTCTGATAATTCAGAGGCATGCGCTCAATATCCTCCCGAATCTCTGCCAACTCGACTGCTCGTAAGATATCTTCCTGAGTCGTCCCCTCCTTGGCTCCAAGGAGAAGATTCTCCAAAATCGTTCCGTTAAAGACATAGGGCTGTTGAGGCAGGTAGTTGATATACTGACGCAAAGCCTTTTTGTCAATCTGATTAAGATTGACACCACCCAGACTAATCTCTCCCTGACTTGGGTCGTAAAAATTAACCATCATTTTGGCTAAGGTGGTCTTACCCGAACCTGAAATCCCCACAAAAGCTATCTTAGACCCTTGTGGAATGGTCAAATTGATATCCGACAAGACGTCACGACCATAGCCATACTTGTAGTGAACCTGCTTGAAGGTCATCTCTCCCTTCATCATGCTCAAATCTTCTACCGTTTTCTTCTCCTCAAACTCCGAAGCTACTAGATAAACCTCGTTCAGACGATTATTGGCAACCTGCGCTGTCTGAAGTTTGGTTTGTAGGTTAATGATATTTTCCAAAGGATTGGTAAAGTAAACAAGCAAAGTATTATAGGTAATCAGCTGGCCCAAACTCATTTTTCCATCCATGACAAGAATAGCTCCCAGCCAGAGAACGGCAACATTGAGCAGGAGCTGGGCAACTTTTTTCAGAGCCTTTTGCTGACTTTCTGCCCGACTATAGGCAAAGGATTTTTTCAGATAAGCTACAAATTCCTTGTCAATCTTTTGGTAACGCTGACTTTCACTGGTCAAAGATTTAACAGTCTCAATACCGTTGATGTCCTCGATAATAGAAGAAGACAGAACCGCATTAGCTTCCATGGTATCCCGATTCATCTTTTCAAACGGCTTCATAAAGGCAAAGATAATCACTGTATAGATAGGAAGCGCAAGTAGACTAATGAAAAAGAGCGTCATATTTTGTGAAAACAAGACAAGCGAGATAATCAAAATCGTCGACACATCTAGGAAAATCGACAGAATGGTCGAAGCTAGCGCGTCAATGATACTGTTAGCATCCGTGAAACGAGACACGATTTCTCCTGTCCTGCGTGTCGCGAAAAAGGACATCGGCAGATGAAAAACATGCTTGATGTAGGACAAAATCACATCGATGGACAACCGTTGACCCAGAACAAGTAAGAGGTATTCCTGCGCATAAGACAAAATCTGCTGGAGAATATAGACGATGACTAGTCCTATTGAGATGATGCCCAGCGTCGAGCGCATCTGGTCTGGCACGTAACTATCAATGATGGACTGAAGATAGTAGGAACCCACGATATTGATCAAGGTTACCAAGAGTGTCGCTAGGACGATATTGGTAATTAAGCCACGCTGTTTGAGTAAGATTGGCAAGAAGGATAGGAGACCCTGTTTTTTCTCCTTATGGGGTTTATAGTCCGGAGATGGCGCCATAAAGAGACTGACTCCTGTCCATTCTTGCGCAAACCGCTCACGAGAAATCTTGGTCAGCTTGATACCAGGATCTGGATCAGCGATATGAATGTGCTTTTTATCCTGACCTATCACCACATAGTAGTGGAGCAACTTCCCTTCCTTGAGCACATGAGCCACAAAAGGAAAGGTCAAATCTGGCAGATCAAAGAGCGTCATATCCGCCTTGATAGCCCGCGTCTCAAACCCAATCTCCTCTGCCACCTTTACAAGTCCCAAAGCGGTCGTCCCATCCATGGTCGTCTTGGCTAACTCTCGTAGATGAGCCAAGGAGTAATAACTACCGTAGTAGCCAAATACCATAGCCAAGGAAGCCACGCCACAATCCATCTGATCCACCTGGGGACGATAGTGCCTTTTCCTAAATTTCATATCCTTCTCCTTTTTCTAATAATCTCTTTAAAAATTTATAAGATTATTTTAACCAAACAAGGACGAAATAAGGGAATTATTTCTGAAAAAACAATATCCTCACCTGAACAGCACTTTTACCAAAGAAAATAGGCAGAACAAGAGTCCTGCCTAGAATATTCAATTACACAGATTTCTTGCCTTTCCCACTTCTTTTGTGAATGGCGTATAAAACGATAAACGCAAACGCGGGTGGCACCAGATAACTACTTTCACTCATTGTTAGCTGAAATCCAAGAGTTGCTAGAATCGTAAAGATGAAAATATTCATTAAAAATAGGAAAATAATATAGTAGAAAATATTTTACAATCCTAATCATTCTATTCTCCTTTTCTTTCTCCTTGGCCCCGATACAGTAAAATAAATACCACTAAAAACAAGGAGATCGTAGGTATATCAAAAGATTCAAACCATGTAGGTAGATTTATTTTGTTTACATCAGCTACGATTCTAATAATTAGATAAGCTATCGAGCTAAATAATACAGTGGTCTCTAGCCAAGCTTTTCCTAGTAATTGAACAACTTTCATCTCAAACTCCGATCTGATGGTTCATCAATTTCCAATCGTACTTTCTTTTGTTTTGTACTTGTATCCTAGATAAAACAGACCAAGTAGAATTGGATAGGTTTCTGGATAAAACAAGGTATTGATCGGATTTTTCATAATCATATACGTTGCGATATAAAGAATAATCGATACGACAAAATACCCCTCAGCAAATCCTAATAAGATTTTTTTCATAGCAGACTCCTATTTACCTGAAAAGAGTGCTCGAGTTGTTAAAATAGCTCCACCTGTATATACAAAACCTTTTACAAAACCAACTGCCACAGGGATAAGAAGGGGAAAGGCTCCCCCTTGAATTTCCTGCAAGTCCGTATCAGTCATTGTTTCAAATTTTAAAATAGATTTTTCCATATCATCTCCTCCTTCTATTACCATCTACTCGTCACATAATTATAACCTGCAATTCCTGCTGCAGTAATTCCACCAGCAATTTTAGCTGCTGTCACAGGATTAGCAATCACCCAAGCTACAATCGGCCATGCTCCCCCATTCACATCCGTCAACTCTTCTTCTGTAAGAGCTACAAAGTTCTGTTCCATGTTGTCAAAGTTTGTCATTTGTTTTCTCCTTATTTTTTCTATATATTTAATCTTTAACCTCTAAGCCACTTAAATAGCCAGATTGGGTAAATTACTGAAATCATTTTCTTCTCTCCTTTCTTTTTTCCTTACCTATCTATTTTCGAGAAGTAATTTAAAATGAACAGGTAAATTTCATTTATTTTAAATACCATTTGATCAACCATGGCAATAAGATTGGTAAATACATCACATAGTCTCCTTCCCTTTTCCTTACCTATCTATTCGAAAAACAATTCGAAAATGAACAATTCATTCATTTTTATTTTAAAAACCACTTAATGAACCACGGATAAAAACCAGTCACATACATAAATGTTCCTCCTTTTTCTTTCTCATCTCTTTATTCGCAATTTCTACTAAAAGTTTCTCTTTTTTCTGCAAATAAAAAACAACATGACTTGCATGTTGCTTTTCGCTATTTTTTATCTTTAATAATCGCTACTACATCCGCTACACTTTGAAGTTGATCGATTTCCTCATCAGTGATTTCGATACCAAATTCATCTTCTAGTGTCAAGACAAACTCCATCAAATCCACTGAGTCCGCATCTAGATCGTCTTTCAAACTTAAGGCCTCTGTTACGGCAAAGTCTTCTCCCTGTCGCTCTTGGATAATGGTTACAATACGATCAAAAATTTCTTTTTCTGTCATCTTTTTTATTCTCCTGAAAATTCACGCGCAGTTTGAGCAACTACGTCTGTTTCTAGCATGGTACGAATCTGACGAATCGTACTGTACACAGCATTGGCATCACTTGAGCCATGAGTTTTTACAACTGGCGCCTTGACGCCAAACAAGACTGCTCCTCCAACATCTGAATAGTTGAGCTGTGTCTTCAACCCCTTAAGACTATCCTTGAGAAGTAGAGCACCTAGCTTCGCTCGAAGGCCACCACCCGTAATAGCATTTTTAAGTAAGCCCATGATTCCCAAAGCTGTCCCTTCGATAGATTTGAGCACAGCGTTTCCCGTGAAACCATCTGTCACGACAACATCCGCAACGCCATTCATCAGATCACGCGCTTCTACATTTCCGATAAAGTTCAAACTTTCATCAGCTACTAGCAATTCGTATGTTTCCTTACGAAGCGGATCTCCCTTGCTGCTTTCTGTTCCATTGTTGAGCAAACCAACACGTGGTTTCGAAATCCCACGAACATTTTTCGCATAGAAGGAACCTAGGACAGCGTATTGGTGCAGATGATGGGCTGTGTTTTCTGCATTGGCACCGAGATCCAGCATATCAAACCCTTTTCCATCGATGGTCGGCAAGGTAGACATGAGTCCTGGACGATCGATATTTTTGATACGACCCACAATAAAGAATCCTGCAGCCAACAAAGCACCTGTGTTTCCTGCAGAGAGGACAGCGTCTGCTTCTCCCTCTTTGACTGCCTTAGCCGCCAATATCATGCTGGCATTTTTCTTCTTACGAATAGCTTTTGTCGGCTCATCGTCTGAGTTGATTTTCTCATCCGTATGGATAATGCTGACGCGCTCTGTAGCCGTTAGATATTGCTTGATCTTGCTTTCATCTCCGTATAGTTGAATCTCAATATCTGAAAAGTCAGCAAGGGCTTGATTGACACCCTCAACGATGGCTTGAGGTGCGTAATCGCCCCCCATAGCATCTACTGCGATTTTTTTCATTTGTTTTCCTCTTTTAGTAATTGTCCCCAGTCTGCTAGGGAATCAATGAATTTCTTTGATTTTAGGTGAATCCCAACATACTCTTCGTAGAGTTGATCCATAAACTTGCGTAGCTCTTGCTTGATTTCGGCCTTAAGCGAAATGGTCTCCAAGGTTTCAAAATCAATGGCTTGAAATTGATTGAGCAGATAAGGGATATTGGGATTTAGATGACAACGTCTCTCATCTTCATGATAATGCTCTGGGCAGAGGCAGGCTCCATATTTGAAAGAAAAGTCAAAGGCCTGACCGACCCGATGGCAAAAGACACACTCATTAAAATTAAGGCTGATTCCAAATCGAGTCAAGATTTGAATTTCAAAAATATTGGTCAAAACCTGATAATCTATACCTGCTTCCATCAACTCCAGAGTCTTCCTCAAGAAAGCAAACAAGGGAGCATCCTGCTGATTATCCTGCAAACTAGCATCTGCAAGAGCTGCCACATAGGTAGCATAGGCCATAACAAAGAGATCACTATTAATCTTTGGAAAGGTCATCACCTCATGGTAATCCTCGATGTAGCTAAGCCCGTCATCATTGATTCGCAAGAGAAATATTGCCAACACCAAGGGCTGAATAACCGGAGCTAGTTTAGATTGACCAGCGTGTTTGACGAAGAACATGCGCTTGCCCGCCTGCTCGGTAAAAATTTTGACTAGCTTATCATCCTCACGAAAGTTTCGATTGTAGAGCACCAAGCCTTGACTCGTGATAGACTGAATCATGATTCTCTCATGTACTCCTCAAGTCGTTTCATGGCCTCTCTGATTGTTTCCATGCTGGCTGCATAGGACAGGCGAACATAGCCTTCTCCATAACGTCCAAAGGCTGCACCAGGGATAAAGGCAACGGCCTTCTTATAGGCAAAATCCTTCAGAAAAGCAAAGGAGTCTTGATTGTAACCTGCTGGAATCTTAGCAAAGATATAGAAGGCCCCATCTGGTTTGATAATCTCAAAACCAAGAGCAGTCATCTTTTCGATGATATAATCTCGACGCTGGATGTATTCCTTTTTCATAGGCTCTGCGTCGTTTTTACCAGCGGTCAAAGCCTCCACCGCAGCATGCTGAGCCATCGTATTTGCAGCAGTAACCAAATACTGGTGACTCTTGATTAACTGAGCTGTGAAAGCCGCAGGAGCAAAGATAAAGCCTAAACGCCAACCAGTCATAGCATGCGATTTAGACAAGCCATTGATAATAATAGCTTGGTCTCTCAGCATAGTTCCCAGAGATACATGGGCTTCGCCTGTATAGGTTAATTCTGAGTAAACCTCATCACAGACAACAAAAATCTCATACTTGCGTAAAACGTCTGCCAAGGCTTCCAACTGCTCCCGACTATAGGTAATTCCTGTCGGATTGGCTGGATAGTTGAGAATAACTGCTTTGAGCTTGTCACCCTGCTCCAAAATGGCCTTTTCCAACATCTCAGGGGTCAAAACAAAACCATTTTCAGTTGTATCAATCTCGACAATCTCTGCCCCAACCAGATTGACAATCGGTTCATAGCCTGGATAGGCAGGAGCTGGCAAGAGCACCTTGTCCCCCTCTTCCAAAATAGCTGTCAAAGTAGCAGATAAAGCCTCTGTCGCCCCAATTGTAACCAAAATTTCATTTTCAGGATGATAATCTAGCTGGTATTTTTCTTTTACAAAGTCGCTAGCAGCCTGGCGCAAGGTCAGTAAACCGCTCATCCCTGTATAGTAGGATTGGTTCTGGTCAATGGCCCGCTTTGCCGCCTCCTTGACATGATCTGGCGTTGTAAAATCAGGTTCTCCCAAGGTCAAGCGTAGAACTCCAGGAATCTCTGAAATGGCCTGATCAAACTGGCGAATCAAGGACACTTGAATCTTATCTAATTGTTTATTAAAGCGTTTGGTTAAGTCCATAGATATCCCCCTTGCTTACAGAACATAGTACTATTATACTACAAAAGCTCCCTGACCGCAAAATCCATCTGAACCCCGCATTTTTCACTTTCTGTTTTACTTTTCTTCTCAACAGGACTATAATAATAAGTGCTTATTTTCGGAGGTTTATATGTCATTTTTATCAAAAAATGGAGCAGGCATCTTGGCCTGCCTTCTCATTTCTATCGTATCATGGTTTCTGGGAGGATTTTTCCCCGTCGTGGGTGCACCTGTCTTTGCAATTTTTGCTGGAATGCTCCTCCACCCCTGGCTCTCACCCTACAAACAACTAGACGCAGGTTTGACCTTTAGTTCCAAGAAATTGCTCCAGTATGCCGTTATCTTACTCGGTTTTGGTCTCAATATCTCGCAAGTCTTCGCAGTTGGACAATCTTCACTCCCCGTCATCCTTTCCACCATTTCGATTTCCTTAATCGTTGCCTACCTCTTCCAGCGTTTCTTTGCGCTAGACACAAAACTGGCTACCTTGATTGGAGTGGGTTCTTCTATCTGTGGTGGTTCTGCCATTGCTGCGACAGCACCCGTTATCCATGCCAAGGAAAAAGAAGTTGCCCAAGCCATCTCCGTTATCTTTTTCTTCAATGTCTTAGCAGCACTTATCTTTCCAACTCTAGGAACCTGGCTTCACCTATCCAATGATGGCTTCGCCCTCTTTGCAGGAACTGCAGTCAATGATACTTCTTCTGTAACGGCTACCGCCAGCTCCTGGGACAGTCTTTATCAGACCAATACCCTTGAGTCTGCAACTATTGTCAAACTCACGCGCACCTTAGCAATCATCCCCATCACGCTCTTTCTCTCCTACTGGCAAAGTCGCCAGCAAAAAAACAGCCAAGATTTCCAACTAAAAAAAGTCTTCCCACTTTTTATCCTTTACTTTATCCTGGCTTCTCTATTAACGACTCTTCTCACCTCTCTCGGTGTGTCTAGTAGCTTCTTTACCCCTCTTAAACAACTCTCCAAATTTCTCATTATCATGGCTATGAGTGCTATCGGTCTCAAAACCAATCTAGTAGCCATGGTCAGATCCAGCGGTAAATCCATTCTTCTTGGAGCCCTTTGCTGGATTGCCATCATCCTCACCAGTCTTGGCATGCAAGCATTGATTGGTACTTTATAATACAAAAAGGTAGCCCATGGCTACCTTTTTATTGCTCAAGAATTAAGCGAGTATGTTCTCTCTTAATACAGCGATTCATCACGATGTCATCGCATCCTCCAGCACGCAAGATATCTTCCGCTTCTAGATTTTCAAGTCCCAGTTGTGCCCAAAAAATCTTGGCATCCGCCTTGAGAAAGTCTCGTGCTACATCAGGTAAAAACTCGCTACGTCTGTAAACATTGACAATATCCACAGGAAAAGGAATCTCAGCTAGACTCGCATAAGCCTTCTCTCCCAAAATTTCCCCACCTGCAGCCTTGGGATTAACTGGAATGATTTTATAGCCCCGAGCCTGCATTTCCTTAGTCACTCGATTGCTAGTTGTTTCTACACGATCGGACAAGCCTACTACCGCTAACGTTTTGCTAGTTGCCAGATACTGACGGACCACACCATCACTTGGATTGATAAATTCTTGACTCATAGAATTCCTCCTTTTTTCTCAGTATAGCACATTTTGAAAAGGCTTGCAGATTTTGACTACAAAAATCTCCTAGCAAGAAAAGAAACCTGCTAGGAGTTCTGTCTACTTCAAGTGAAAGATTAAATCTTTTTCTCAATACAAAATAGGGGAGAAAGAGGACGTTTTTCGTGGATACGAATAATAGCATCGCCCAGAAGATGAGCAATCGAAATTTGTTCAATCTTATCAATCAAACGCTCTTCTGGTAGGTAGATAGTATCCAAAACAACCAATTTCTTAATAGCTGATTTTTGAATATTATCCATAGCTGGCCCTGAAAGAACTGGGTGCGTACAGCTTGCATAAACTTCAACAGCACCTGCTTCAGCAAGAGCGTCTGCCGCATGACAAATAGTTCCAGCTGTATCGATCATATCGTCAATCAAGATACAAGTCTTACCTTCTACCTTACCAATGATGTTCATCACTTCACTGGTATTCATCTTGTCTACACTACGGCGTTTGTCAATAATCGCAATCGGAGTTTTCAAAAACTCTGCCAATTTACGAGCACGAGTCACCCCACCATGGTCTGGGCTGACAACCACGTAGTCAGAGCCAACCATACCACGACGTTCAAAATAGTCCGCGATCAATGGAGCACCCATCAAGTGATCTACAGGAATATCAAAGAATCCCTGAATCTGTGCAGCGTGCAAATCAATCGTCAACAAACGATCTACCCCAGCAACTTCTAGCATGTTTGCAACGAGTTTTGCAGTGATTGGCTCACGCGCGCGCGCTTTTCTATCCTGACGTGCATAGCCATAGTAAGGCATAACAACATTGACAGATTCTGCACTAGCACGCTTCAATGCGTCCACCATAATCAAAATTTCAAGTAAATTA
This sequence comes from Streptococcus sp. FDAARGOS_256, assembly GCF_002289235.2. Lineage (GTDB taxonomy): Bacteria > Bacillota > Bacilli > Lactobacillales > Streptococcaceae > Streptococcus. The sequence continues at coordinate 1,582,972 of NZ_NTGM02000001.1, read as the reverse complement.
TCATTTACAGGTGAACTAGTTGATTGTAGTATAAAGACGTGTTTTCCACGGATTGATTCTTCAATGTTGACCTGAATCTCCCCATCTGAAAATTGGCGAACAGTCGATTTCCCCAACTCTATCCCAATCTCTTGCGCCACACGCTCTGCCAATTCTCTATTAGAAGAAAGGGCAAACAGCTTTAAATCAGAAAAAGACATGATTTCCTCCGGTATTTATGTATCACTTGTTTTTTACACAACATTTTCCATCTACCATTGTAGCGCTTTTTCCTTTATTTTTCAATCAAAAATAAAACAAGAGCAAACATTTATACCCTCGTTTTATGCTATTTTATATTAGCTATATTAAAACTAAAAATCCTACATTTTAACAATCAATTTTATGCTAGGATGAAATTTTTTCGAGACAAAGTTAGCAAACTTCTCTCATACTTCCTGTATCCACATCATAGACAGCACCTGAAATAACCACATCATCAGGAATCAGTGGAGATTCTCGAAGCAATTGCATATCCTCTCTCACACTCTCTTCAACATCCTGGAATGGTAAAAAATCTTGATCAGACACATCAACTCCGAGCTCGTGTTTCAAATGTTCATGAAAACTTTCATTTTGAAAGGTTTGAGCTCCACAGTCTGTATGGTGAAGCACCACAATCTCTCTAGTCCCCATTTGTTGCTGGGAAATCACCAGCGAACGAATCATGTCCTCAGTTACTCGACCACCCGCATTCCGTAGGATATGGGCATCCCCAAGGGCCAAACCTAGAGCTTGCGCAACGTGCAGACGTGAGTCCATACAGGTCACGATAGCTACTCTGGTTTTGGGTTTAAGTGGCAGATTTAACTGCCCATGTAGGGCAACATAAGCCTGATTGGCTTGCATAAACTGTTCAAAATACGACACGATTCCCTCCTCAAAAATTTGATAATCAAATATTTCTCCTATCTTATCATTTTTAAGAAGATTTGTCACGGATTATGCAAAGACCTTTTTCAAAACTTCCTGAATCGTCGTCACACCAATGACTTCAATTTCCTTGGGTGGAGTAATTCCTGTCAAGGAATTCTTAGGTACATAAATCTTAGTAAAGCCTAGTTTTGACGCTTCATTTATGCGTTGTTCGATACGATTCACGCGTCGAATCTCTCCCGTCAAGCCCAGTTCACCTACAAAACATTCCTGAGGATTGGTAGGCTTGTCTTTGTAGCTCGAAGCAATGGCAACCGCAACAGCCAAGTCAATCGCAGGTTCATCCAATTTGACACCGCCAGCAGATTTGAGATAGGCATCCTGATTTTGCAAGAGAAGCCCTGCTCGTTTTTCCAAAACAGCCATAATCAGACTTGCACGATTGAAATCAAGTCCTGTCGTCGTGCGTTTAGCATTTCCAAACATAGTCGGTGTTACCAAAGCCTGGACCTCCGCCAAAATCGGACGGGTCCCTTCCATGGTCACAACGATTGACGAGCCAGTAGCCCCATCCAAACGCTCTTCTAGGAAAACTTGACTCGGATTGAGTACCTCAACCAATCCGCCCGACTGCATCTCAAAGATGCCAATCTCATTAGTGGATCCAAAACGGTTTTTGACTGCTCTCAAGATACGGAAGGTATGGTGGCGTTCCCCTTCAAAGTAAAGCACCGTATCTACCATATGCTCCAACATACGCGGACCAGCCAAGGTTCCTTCCTTGGTCACATGCCCTACGATAAAGATAGCAATGTTATTAGTCTTGGCCAGCTGCATGAGCTCAGCTGTCACCTCTCGCACTTGAGAAACTGACCCTTGCACTCCAGAAATCTCAGGAGACATAATAGTCTGGATGGAGTCAATAATGAGGAAGTCTGGCTGAATTCTTTCTACTTCTGCGCGAACACTCTGCATATTGGTCTCTGCATAGAGATAAAACTCACTATCAATATCACCCAAGCGCTCTGCACGGAGTTTAATCTGCTGGGCAGACTCCTCCCCACTGACATAGAGAACAGTCCCTACTTGGGACAGCTGAGTTGAAACTTGTAGGAGAAGGGTTGATTTCCCAATCCCAGGATCCCCACCGATGAGGACGAGACTTCCTGGTACCACTCCGCCTCCAAGCACACGGTTGAATTCCTCCATATCCGTCTTGGTTCGATTGACATTGATGGAAGTCACCTCAGCCAGTTTCATGGGCTTGGTTTTCTCACCTGTCAAGGACACACGCGCATTCTTGACCTCTGCAACCTCAACCTCTTCTACAAAAGAAGACCAAGACCCACAGTTTGGACAGCGTCCTAAATACTTAGGTGAGTTGTACTCACAATTTTGACATACAAATGTCGCTTTTTTCTTAGCTATAATAATTCTCCTTTTACGGTTACTCCGAAAGAATGCCACTTATACAATGTATTTTGAAATTTATTCTGGTTGGCAACTCCGACAGCAGACAAATCGACAGAAACCTGATAATTCTCCTTGACAGCTGCCAAGACGGAAGCCTTGACACAGAAATTGCCATCTACCCCTATAAACTCTATGCTCTTAGCACCATTTCCCTCTAAAAAATCTTTTAAATCTGGATTAGTAAAGCAAGAAGCCCGACACTTCTCAAAGATACGAGAAGATACAACTAACAAGTTGGTCGCAAATTTCTTCTTTCTATCTTTTCTCTCCCAGAAAAAACGATTGAGAATATAGATAACTCGGTCGCTGGGATAAGTAGCAATTTTGTCATTTACAGCTGCAGTCAGTTCTTCATGATATGCTTTTCCTACAGCAACATAATCTGACTGCATGTCTACAACTAATAAATAGTCTGCCATTTTATCCCTCTATTTCCCTGTCGATCCAAATCCACCAGTCCGCACGCCATCTGCCTCATCTCCATCTGCAATCAAGAAAGGAGCAAAGACAGCCTGAACCACACGTTCCCCAACTTCGAGAACCACTTCCTGATCAGTAATATTTTTCATCTGAGCAAAGATATGTCCTTCATTCCCTGGATTGCCATAATAGTCTCCGTCAATGACACCCACAGAGTTAATCAAGACCAAGCCTTTTTTACGAGGGTTTGAAGAACGGTCATAGAGATAGAGCACCTCTGTCGGTTGCATATAAGCCTTAACTCCTGTTGGGACCAATATAATCTCACCTGGCGCAATGACAGTTCGTTCGGCAACCTTTAAATCGTACCCAGCTGCATGAGCTGTCTCACGCTTAGGCAACAAATTTTCATCTGTAAAACTCGAAACCAATTCAAAACCACGAATTTTCATATTTTTCTCTTTTCTATAATCATTTATTCTAGGCTATTTTATCTTATTTATTCGAAAAAAGCACGAAAAAAGAGCACACAATTCACACTCGCTTAGGGCTGCTGGATTCCTCCCCTGACCCGCTTCACGCAGAACTGTTGCTCCACTGTTCATTATACCACATTCCCCTCTGTTTTTAAAGAGAAATTATTTTTTCCGTCGATTTCGGAAAAAGTCCTGCATAATCGCTGCACAATCATCTTCCAAAATTCCCGTTTCCACCTCTACACGATGATTGAGACGCTCATCTGTCAAAATATCGTACAAGCTCCCAGCTGCACCAAATTTCTGGTTTTTAGCCCCGTAGACTACGTTTGGAATACGGGCAAGCCCAATCGCCCCGCTACACATGACACAAGGCTCAATGGTCACAAAAAGCGTACAATCCAGCAGTCGCCAACTCTCTTCACTCACATTCGCATTCTCTATAGCCATGATTTCTGCATGCATGACCGCCCGTTGCAACTCCTCGCGCGCATTATGCCCCCTACCAATGATTTCTCCATCCTTGACAATCACACAACCAATTGGAATTTCATCGTGTTCTAAGGCAATCTCAGCCTCTCTCAAAGCCTCTCTCATAAAGGCTTCTTTTTCTTCAACTGTATAATTCATCGTTCTTCTCTTTTCCTACTTGTCGATTTTATTATTATATCATGATTCTCAACACAAAAAAAGCCACCGAATGCGGTGACTTAATAGGGAGATTATTATGAAAAAGAAAAGTTTAGGATATTTGTTACAACAAGTTAGGAGGTCTTCTTGTAACTGTCTATAGTATACCCAACCTGTCTTAAACTAATCTTAAAAATCTCCTATGACCAAACACTTTCTAAAATATTAGTTTGTTCACGACCAGGACCTACTGAGAATGTCGAAATGCGAACACCAACCAACTCACTTACACGACGAACATAGTTACGTGCATTCTCAGGAAGGTCTTCCAAATTACGGACTCCAGTGATGTCTTCTGACCAACCTGGCAATTCCTCGTAGATTGGCTTGCAACGTTTCAACTGCTCAAGACTAGCAGGATAGTAATCAATACGTTGACCATTAAGATCATAGGCCACACAGATTTTCACAGTATCCAAACCGCTCAAAACATCGATAGAATTCAATGAAAGATTGGTAATCCCAGATACACGGCGACTATGGCGCATCACAACTGAATCAAACCAACCTACACGACGTGGACGACCAGTTGTTGTACCGTATTCATGACCTACTTCACGGATGCGATCCCCCACTTCATCAAATAATTCAGTTGGGAAAGGTCCGTCACCTACACGACTCGTATAGGCTTTACAAACACCTACAACCTTGTCAATCTTACTTGGGCCAACACCAGACCCAATTGTCACACCACCAGCGACAGGGTTTGACGACGTAACAAATGGATACGTACCTTGGTCGATATCTAGCATAACACCTTGCGCACCTTCAAACAGCACACGTTTGCCATTATCAAGCGCATCATTCAAGATAACGGATGTATCTGTCACGTATTGCTTGATTTGTTGACCATACTCATAGTATTCTTCAAAAATATCGTCAACTGAAATAGGGGTACTATCATATAATTTTTCAAACAAACGATTCTTTTCCGCAAGATTGCGTTCCAAACGTTCACGGAAAATATCCTTATCCAAAAGATCCGCAATACGAATTCCAACACGAGCAGCCTTATCCATATATGCTGGACCGATTCCCTTGATTGTAGTACCAATCTTATTGTCACCCTTAGCTTCTTCCTGCAAGCGATCCAACTCAATGTGGTAAGGCAAAATAACATGCGCACGATCAGAAATACGCAAGTTATCAGTTGTCACACCTTCATCATGAAGATAGCTCAACTCTTTCACAAGAGATTTAGGGTTTACAACCATACCGTTTCCAATAACTGAAATTTTTTCAGGGAAGAAAATTCCAGATGGAATCAAGTGCAACTTAAACTTTTTACCATCAATAACAATGGTATGACCTGCATTATCACCACCTTGGTAACGAGCAATCACTTCCGCATTGGCTGAAAGAAAATCTGTAATTTTCCCTTTACCTTCATCGCCCCATTGGGTACCTACAACAACAACTGAAGTCATAATAAAATTCGTCTGAGCTACTAGGAGCTCGTCCTTTCTCATATACATGGCAGGAATTTCACCCGCAATTATATCTTACAATTTATTATAAGAAAAAAACACTATTTTATCAAGAAGAAACAGTAGAAAAGATTTGGAAATTCTTTCATTTCTAAATACAGAAGCCTTTGATTATAAGCTAATTCTATATTTTTTAAAAACTAGCTACAACTATCGTTCGTAATTATGATATAGATGCTTCCTATTGGATAATAGTTGTACCACCTTGCAGGAATTTATCTAGATATAGACGATAAGCTGTTTTAAAGTGATATAGTGAAAAGTCCCTATCACTTTTTATTTTAAATCGGATTAAGTAATATAGTAAAAAACGAAGATGAAGTGATTCCCACTCTGAACAACTCTGGCCTAAAGAGACATATTCTTGTTCAACTAGTTTCAAAAAGACGAATGCTCGATCATAAAATTTCTGAAGCATATAAAAATTCCCTTTCTTATTAGTAACACTAGTCTAACAAAAAAAGGAACTAAAAAAGCTTCAAATCCTATAAAAGAAGAATTTAAAGCTAAACGAACTAAAAATAAAATAAAGAGGTAATTATAGATTTAAAAATTAAAATTTGAAATTTCAACAGTCCAATATATTTATAAATAAAAAAACGCTCAGTTGAACGTTTCGATTTATACTCCGCCAGTAGGACTCGAACCTACGACATCATGATTAACAGTCATGCGCTACTACCAACTGAGCTATGGCGGATAAAAGCTAAGCGACTTCCATATCTCACAGGGGGCAACCCCCAACTACTTCCGGCGTTCTAGGGCTTAACTGCTGTGTTCGGCATGGGTACAGGTGTATCTCCTAGGCTATCGTCACTTAACTCTGAGTAATACCTACTCAAAATTGAATATCTATCAAATCTCAAGAAAACCTCACACTTCGTATTCTCAGTTACTTTGGATAAGTCCTCGAGCTATTAGTATTAGTCCGCTACATGTGTCGCCACACTTCCACTTCTAACCTATCTACCTGATCATCTCTCAGGGCTCTTACTGATATAAAATCATGGGAAATCTCATCTTGAGGTGGGTTTCACACTTAGATGCTTTCAGCGTTTATCCCTTCCCTACATAGCTACCCAGCGATGCCTTTGGCAAGACAACTGGTACACCAGCGGTAAGTCCACTCTGGTCCTCTCGTACTAGGAGCAGATCCTCTCAAATTTCCTACGCCCGCGACGGATAGGGACCGAACTGTCTCACGACGTTCTGAACCCAGCTCGCGTGCCGCTTTAATGGGCGAACAGCCCAACCCTTGGGACCGACTACAGCCCCAGGATGCGACGAGCCGACATCGAGGTGCCAAACCTCCCCGTCGATGTGAACTCTTGGGGGAGATAAGCCTGTTATCCCCAGGGTAGCTTTTATCCGTTGAGCGATGGCCCTTCCATACGGAACCACCGGATCACTAAGCCCGACTTTCGTCCCTGCTCGAGTTGTAGCTCTCGCAGTCAAGCTCCCTTATACCTTTACACTCTGCGAATGATTTCCAACCATTCTGAGGGAACCTTTGGGCGCCTCCGTTACCTTTTAGGAGGCGACCGCCCCAGTCAAACTGCCCGTCAGACACTGTCTCCGATAGGGATAACCTATCCGGGTTAGAGTGGCCATAACACAAGGGTAGTATCCCAACAACGTCTCCTTCGAAACTGGCGTCCCGATCTCATAGACTCCTACCTATCCTGTACATGTGGTACAGACACTCAATATCAAACTGCAGTAAAGCTCCATGGGGTCTTTCCGTCCTGTCGCGGGTAACCTGCATCTTCACAGGTACTAAAATTTCACCGAGTCTCTCGTTGAGACAGTGCCCAAATCATTACGCCTTTCGTGCGGGTCGGAACTTACCCGACAAGGAATTTCGCTACCTTAGGACCGTTATAGTTACGGCCGCCGTTTACTGGGGCTTCAATTCATACCTTCGCTTACGCTAAGCACTCCTCTTAACCTTCCAGCACCGGGCAGGCGTCACCCCCTATACATCATCTTACGATTTAGCAGAGAGCTGTGTTTTTGATAAACAGTTGCTTGGGCCTATTCACTGCGGCTGACGTAAAGTCAGCACCCCTTCTCCCGAAGTTACGGGGTCATTTTGCCGAGTTCCTTAACGAGAGTTCTCTCGCTCACCTGAGGCTACTCGCCTCGACTACCTGTGTCGGTTTGCGGTACGGGTAGAGTATGTTTAAACGCTAGAAGCTTTTCTTGGCAGTGTGACGTCACTAACTTCGCTACTAAACTTCGCTCCCCATCACAGCTCAATGTTATAGATATAAGCATTTGACTCATATCACACCTCACTGCTTAGACAGACACTTCCATTCGTCTGCTTTAGTTAGCCTACTGCGTCCCTCCATCACTACATACTCTAGTACAGGAATATCAACCTGTTGTCCATCGGATACACCTTTCGGTCTCTCCTTAGGTCCCGACTAACCCAGGGCGGACGAGCCTTCCCCTGGAAACCTTAGTCTTACGGTGGACAGGATTCTCACCTGTCTTTCGCTACTCATACCGGCATTCTCACTTCTATGCGTTCCAGCACTCCTCACGGTATACCTTCTTCACACATAGAACGCTCTCCTACCATACCTATAAAGGTATCCACAGCTTCGGTAAATTGTTTTAGCCCCGGTACATTTTCGGCGCAGGGTCACTCGACTAGTGAGCTATTACGCACTCTTTGAATGAATAGCTGCTTCTAAGCTAACATCCTAGTTGTCTGTGCAACCCCACATCCTTTTCCACTTAACAATTATTTTGGGACCTTAGCTGGTGGTCTGGGCTGTTTCCCTTTCGACTACGGATCTTAGCACTCGCAGTCTGACTGCCGACCATAATTCATTGGCATTCGGAGTTTATCTGAGATTGGTAATCCGGGATGGACCCCTCACCCAAACAGTGCTCTACCTCCAAGAATCTTTATGTCGACGCTAGCCCTAAAGCTATTTCGGAGAGAACCAGCTATCTCCAAGTTCGTTTGGAATTTCTCCGCTACCCACAAGTCATCCAAGCACTTTTCAACGTGCCCTGGTTCGGTCCTCCAGTGCGTCTTACCGCACCTTCAACCTGCTCATGGGTAGGTCACATGGTTTCGGGTCTACGACATGATACTAATTCGCCCTATTCAGACTCGGTTTCCCTGCGGCTCCGTCTCTTCAACTTAACCTCGCATCATATCGTAACTCGCCGGTTCATTCTACAAAAGGCACGCTCTCACCCATTAACGGGCTCGAACTTGTTGTAGGCACACGGTTTCAGGTTCTATTTCACTCCCCTCCCGGGGTGCTTTTCACCTTTCCCTCACGGTACTGGTTCACTATCGGTCACTAGGGAGTATTTAGGGTTGGGAGATGGTCCTCCCAGATTCCGACGGGATTTCACGTGTCCCGCCGTACTCAGGATACTGCTAGGTACAAAGACTATTTTAAATACGAGGCTATTACTCTCTTTGGCTGATCTTCCCAAATCATTCTTCTATAATCTTTGAGTCCACATTGCAGTCCTACAACCCCGAAGAGTAAACTCTTCGGTTTGCCCTCCTGCCGTTTCGCTCGCCGCTACTAAGGCAATCGCTTTTGCTTTCTCTTCCTGCAGCTACTTAGATGTTTCAGTTCACTGCGTCTTCCTCCTCACATCCTTAACAGATGCGGGTAACAGGTAGTACCTGTTGGGTTCCCCCATTCGGAAATCCCTGGATCATCGCTTACTTACAGCTACCCAAGGCATATCGTCGTTTGTCACGTCCTTCTTCGGCTCCTAGTGCCAAGGCATCCACCGTGCGCCCTTATTAACTTAACCTTATTTTTTGACCTTTCAGTCATAAACTCTTTTAATACTACAGCGTTTCGGTTTATTTTCTTGTTACTATTTGATATAGATATTCAATTTTCAATGTGCATTACTTGGTGATCTCTCACCAATGGAGCCTAGCGGGATCGAACCGCTGACCTCCTGCGTGCAAAGCAGGCGCTCTCCCAGCTGAGCTAAGGCCCCACAAGACCTCTCAAGACTAAACAAGACCAATGTGCAGTTCCTTATCCTTAGAAAGGAGGTGATCCAGCCGCACCTTCCGATACGGCTACCTTGTTACGACTTCACCCCAATCATCTATCCCACCTTAGGCGGCTGGCTCCAAATGGTTACCTCACCGACTTCGGGTGTTACAAACTCTCGTGGTGTGACGGGCGGTGTGTACAAGGCCCGGGAACGTATTCACCGCGGCGTGCTGATCCGCGATTACTAGCGATTCCGACTTCATGTAGGCGAGTTGCAGCCTACAATCCGAACTGAGACTGGCTTTAAGAGATTAGCTTGCCGTCACCGGCTTGCGACTCGTTGTACCAGCCATTGTAGCACGTGTGTAGCCCAGGTCATAAGGGGCATGATGATTTGACGTCATCCCCACCTTCCTCCGGTTTATTACCGGCAGTCTCGCTAGAGTGCCCAACTGAATGATGGCAACTAACAATAGGGGTTGCGCTCGTTGCGGGACTTAACCCAACATCTCACGACACGAGCTGACGACAACCATGCACCACCTGTCACCTCTGTCCCGAAGGAAAACTCTATCTCTAGAGCGGTCAGAGGGATGTCAAGACCTGGTAAGGTTCTTCGCGTTGCTTCGAATTAAACCACATGCTCCACCGCTTGTGCGGGCCCCCGTCAATTCCTTTGAGTTTCAACCTTGCGGTCGTACTCCCCAGGCGGAGTGCTTAATGCGTTAGCTGCGGCACTAAACCCCGGAAAGGGTCTAACACCTAGCACTCATCGTTTACGGCGTGGACTACCAGGGTATCTAATCCTGTTTGCTCCCCACGCTTTCGAGCCTCAGCGTCAGTTACAAGCCAGAGAGCCGCTTTCGCCACCGGTGTTCCTCCATATATCTACGCATTTCACCGCTACACATGGAATTCCACTCTCCCCTCTTGCACTCAAGTTAAACAGTTTCCAAAGCGTACTATGGTTAAGCCACAGCCTTTAACTTCAGACTTATCTAACCGCCTGCGCTCGCTTTACGCCCAATAAATCCGGACAACGCTCGGGACCTACGTATTACCGCGGCTGCTGGCACGTAGTTAGCCGTCCCTTTCTGGTAAGATACCGTCACAGTGTGAACTTTCCACTCTCACACTCGTTCTTCTCTTACAACAGAGCTTTACGATCCGAAAACCTTCTTCACTCACGCGGCGTTGCTCGGTCAGACTTCCGTCCATTGCCGAAGATTCCCTACTGCTGCCTCCCGTAGGAGTCTGGGCCGTGTCTCAGTCCCAGTGTGGCCGATCACCCTCTCAGGTCGGCTATGTATCGTCGCCTTGGTGAGCCGTTACCTCACCAACTAGCTAATACAACGCAGGTCCATCTGGTAGTGATGCAATTGCACCTTTTAAGCAAATGTCATGCAACATCTACTATTATGCGGTATTAGCTATCGTTTCCAATAGTTATCCCCCGCTACCAGGCAGGTTACCTACGCGTTACTCACCCGTTCGCAACTCATCCAGAAGAGCAAGCTCCTCCTTCAGCGTTCTACTTGCATGTATTAGGCACGCCGCCAGCGTTCGTCCTGAGCCAGGATCAAACTCTCATTAAAAGTTTGAGTTCTCACTCATTTCTGTCACTGACAGATTTATTGTTTTTTTTCATTGTTCAGTACTATAACTTCAGTTATAGTGCCCTGCACATTGGTTCGTCTTGTTCAGTTTTCAAAGGTCTTTGTCACTCATTCTCTCAAGCGACAACTATATTAGTATATCACAGCTACCTGTCTCTGTCAACAGATTTTTTAAACTTTTTTCAAGTTTTTTCTAACCGCAATACACCATAGTCCGTACGGGATTCGAACCCGTGTTACCGCCGTGAAAAGGCGGTGTCTTAACCCCTTGACCAACGGACCTTGAGCTTTTCAACTCTTTCTATTATACCTACTTTTTTACCTTTGTCAAGGACTTTTTTTAGTGAATTTAATTTTTTCTTTTCTTCACTAACTTAACTACTGCTTCTGTTCGTGCAGTGTGGGGAAACATATCGACTGACTGGATATACTGGAGATCATAAACTTTTACCAGTTTAACCAAATCTCGCGCCAACGTCGAAACATTGCAGGATACATAGACCATTTTTTCTGGAACATAGGTCAGAATGGTATCCAGTAGCTTATCATCTAAGCCTGTACGAGGAGGATCGACTATCAGGGCATCCGCTCGGTAGCCATTCCATTAGAACATAAAAAGAGAGGTTAAACCTCTCTAAATTTATTTTTCTTCACTCATTTTTGATTTTACTTCATCATAAGATAATGCATGGGATTCCTCTTCTACTGTCTCAGGCATTTTTCCTGTCTCGTAAAGAGATTTAATCTGTGTACTATCTAATGTTTCATATTTCAATAACGCTTCTGCAATCAATTTATGCGTTTCACGATTTGATTGGATAATTTCAGCAGCTTTGTTTCGTGCCTCATTTAATAATGAACGAACTTCCTCATCAATCTCATAGGCTGTTTGCTCTGAAATTGATTTTTGAGGACTTTGTGCACCAAACATAGCATGATTACCTTCGTATTGAACTGGGCCAAGTTTTTCACTCATACCGTATTCAGTGACCATTGCACGCGCCATCTGTGTGGCTTGTTCAAAGTCATTTGAAGCTCCTGTCGTTTGGACATTAAAGATAATCTCTTCAGCTACACGACCACCCATCAAGCCTGCCAATTGCTCTTTCATGTCTTCTTTAGATAGAAGCATTTGATCCTCTTTCGGAAGTGCAATCATGTAACCACCTGCACGTCCACGTGGTACAATGGTAACTTTATGAACAACACGGGCATTTGACAAGACTAAACCAACAATGGTATGTCCAGCCTCATGATAAGCAACCAATTCACGTTCCCTTTGTGATACTGTTTTATCTTTCTTAGATGGTCCAGCAATCACTCTGTCCTCTGCCTCATCTATATCTGAAGCATCAATAACTGACTTGTTGCGACGGGCTGCAACCAAGGCTGCCTCATTTAGAACATTTTCCAAGTCAGCTCCCACAAAACCTGGAGTTTGTTGGGCAACTAATTTCAAATCAACATCTTCTGCTAGAGGTTTGTTTTTAGCGTGAACTTTCAAGATTGCTTCACGACCTTTAACATCAGGGCGACCAACCAAGACTTTTCTATCAAAACGTCCTGGACGGAGAAGAGCTGGATCTAGAACATCTGAACGGTTCGTCGCAGCGATAACAATGATCCCTTCATTTCCCTCAAAACCATCCATCTCAATCAAGAGTTGGTTCAAGGTTTGTTCACGTTCATCATTACCTCCACCAAGACCGACACCACGTTGGCGACCAACGGCATCAATTTCATCGATAAAGATGATGGCTGGCGCTGCTTTTTTTGCATCCTCAAAAAGAGAACGAACACGGCTTGCACCAACTCCGACAAACATTTCTACAAAGTCAGAACCTGAGATACTAAAGAATGGAACACCTGCTTCCCCAGCAACTGCCTTAGCAAGTAAGGTCTTACCTGTTCCCGGAGGTCCCTCCAAAAGAACACCTGCAGGAATACGCGCACCAAGTTTTGTAAATCGTTTTGGATCTTTTAGGAATTCAACAACTTCAACTAATTCTTGTTTTTCTTCCTCGGCACCTGCTACATCTGAAAATCGTACCTTGATATCTTCTTTGTTAGCAGCCTTGGCCTTACTACGTCCAAAACTCATTGGATTTCTACTATTATTTCCTCCCATATTTCCCATCATAGAGAATAGGAAGAAGAAGAGAATAGCAAATGGCACCACAGAGACAAGGATATTGATCCACATACCGCTTGAACTCTCATGTTTGACTGTTACTTCTGCCTGATGTTCAGAAGCAAGTTTTTGCAATTCTGAAACTGTTGAATCAGACGGAAGAATAGTACTTGAGAATCTTTCTACTGTTGTGGCAGCAGGAGTGAAAAATTGAATCCCTGTTTCTTCTTTACTAGTCTTAGGATTTTTATAAACACCAGACACTTCAATGATGCTACCATTTGGCTGATAGGTTAATTCTTTTACATTGTCTGCTGTAATTTCTTTTACCAATTCTGTATAGTTAATTTTTTCGCTTCGTCCTGCAGTATTTCCAGAGTAAAAATACTGGAATCCTGTTACAAGGAAGAAGATAATTAACAAGTATAGAAATGGATTTCTAACTAAACCGTTATTTTGTTTTTTCATTAAAGATAGATCTTTCTAATTTGAATAAACTTCTTCTTTCAATACTCCGACATAAGGAAGGTTACGATAATTTTCTTTATAATCTAGACCATAACCTACTACAAACTCATTTGGAATAGTAAAGCAAGTATAATCCGCTTCAATTTCAACAACGCGTCCTTCTGGTTTGTCTAACAAAGTCGCGATTTTAACAGAAGCTGCTTTTCTTTCAATAAACATATCTCGCAAATTTTTCAAGGTTTGACCTGTATCGATGATGTCTTCTACAAATAGAACATGTCTTCCTTTGATATCTTGAGTTACGTCTTGCTTGATATTGATGACACCACTACTTGCAGTTCCACCATGGTAGCTAGATACCATCATGAAGTCCATCTCAATATGTGTATCAATATGTTTAACCAATTCAGCCATAAAAGGAATCGATCCTTTCAGAATTCCAATAAGAATTGGATTTTTCCCCTCATATTCTTTTGTTAGTTGCGCACCTAGCTTTTTAGCTGCTTCTGTAATTTCATCATGTGAAACGAGGATTTTTTTAATATCGTGTTCTAACATCTTTTTACCTATCTATTTTTTCTATATAAATCACAGTGTTCATTATATCATTTTTCGTGTTTTTACTCAAATCACTGGTCGCAATTCCTGAAATTGAGACAATTTCTCCAAATTGCTCAATAATAGGGGTTGTTTTTCGTTTTTCAATAGGGATTTTTAAATCTATAAATAAGCGTCTCAGTTTCTTTCGATGACCATTCAGGATAATAACATCGCCAGGTTTTCGACATCTAATATGTACAGATGTTTCCCGTGAAACCGTTACTTTTTGAACAAAATCCCCTTCAATAGGGATGCCAAAGGAAAATAAATAGCCCTTATATCGAACTTGATTTTGATAGTGTAACACAAGTTCATCTTCCTTTTCATCGGCCTGAGGACTGATTTTACAAACTCGAAAATTCTGATACTCTTTTATCAATTCGTAGCCATTTTTAAGAGAATGACGATACTGGCTTTTCGTTGTTAAAATCTGTCGAACTTCATCAAACTGAGCCTTCGTCAGATTTAAGTCTGGAAATTGATTAAGATAGTTTTGGAGCAAGATTCCTTGAGTTTGTTGAGAGTATGAAAATAGCTCATTCAAATCTTCCACATCAATTTGTTTCGAAAGCTCCGTTATTGTTGCTTGGTAATCTGAAATTTCCCTTCCTAAATCTAAAAGGGCGGATTTAAGACGAGGATTTTCTTTTTCAAGCTCTGGTAAATACCTATTTCGAATGCGATTGCGAAAATAGGTATTTTCCTGATTTGTTTGATCTTCAAAATGAACAATTGGTGGAAAATCCTTTTTATGAAAATGCAACAAGGGACGAATGATTTCAATTCCATCAACTACTTGTCTTTCTTTTATTCCTGTTAAATAACGGAGCCGACTTCCTCGAATCAAGCGCATCAAAATCGTTTCAACTTGATCATCTGCATGGTGGGCAGTAACCAAGGCAGTCGCTCCAATCTCTTTCATGATTTTCCTAAAAAAATCATAACGAAACTCTCGAGCACGCGCTTCTGAAAAGTCTCCTAAGAAGCTTGTGATATAAATAGGAAGTTCAGCTGCATCAGCTAACTTCCTTAGTTCATTTTCCTCCCAGTCAGATTCCCTTCTCTGCTTGTGATTGACATGTGCTAAAATCAACTCAATTTCTAACTCATTTTGATAAGTAGACAATAGCTGGAATAAAAACATTGAGTCCAGTCCGCCAGACAAAGCTAATACGACTTTAGAATGTTTTTTGAAATACTCTTTTCGGAGAAAATGATTTAAAAAATCCTGGTCCCTCATTTTAGAACCTCATAGACATCCTTAGCTATCTTAGCAATAGTATCATAATCAGAATTTTTGGTGAAAATGGAAAGAACGAAAGGAGAATCCGTATAAACAATGGCAGTGTCATGTTTAAACTCATCGGCATCTCCAATTTTATGAGCTACCTTAACCGAAACACCTTTTGCGATTCTTTGGTTGTCAAAATCAGTCTTACCTAGAGACTCTAGGACAAAACCATTCTGATTATAAATAGCTTCCATGACTTTTCCAGCCATTTTTGAAGAAGTCAGTTTATCATTCACATCCCAATCTTCGCCCATAATGGTGGACATTTTTTCTTTAAAAGCCCCGTCAGATTGATTGGTCACGTAATAACCTAAAATATTATGAGCAACATTATCAGACTCTTTTGTTACCTTGGTAATTAACTGTTGAAGACTGTATTCTTTGTTATCTTCTTTTTTAGGTAAGCTACCACTACCTTCTGGTTTATAGGACCCAGGGAAACTATTTACTTCTGGGATATACTTGAAGCTACTGTCTAGCGTATATTCCCCTTGATTTATCTTATCTTGAGCGTAATAAAGGTAGGCTAGTTTCAAGATGCTAGCTGCATAAAGTTTGCTGTCTTCATTCACCCCAGCCTCTTTAGCTGTACTCAGTTGTTTAACATAAATAGAATAATTTTCATTCTGATAGTTGTTTGATAAAACTTCTTGAACCTTCTGGATGCGATTGTCTTCTTCTGAGGTGAACTCTTTTGATACCCACCCAACTTGATTGATATGAAGAAATTCTTGTCCCTCAGCAAAGAGAGCTCTATCCACCGTTACGCGTTGATAGGGAGAGAGGGTTGAAGAAATTTCTTTCGCATCATAGGGACTGTTATAGATAACAAACCCCTGCTCCAACCATACTTGTCTATTTTGAGTTTGAACTTGACTTTGATCATAGACCAACCGCTTATCTGCAAGGATAAACTGGTGATTATCTAATTTAAAAACAGGAACACCTTGTCTATTCAAACGCCATTCTACTATTTTAAAGGTGGTTCCAGGAGTCAATTTACCAGACTCCTTGACAAGATCCTCATTAGCATAGACAGCTGTTTCTCCATATACCATTGGGGATTCCAGAGTTTCTTTATAGTAGAATCCATAATCAGACTCGGTTAGATAATAAATTTCTTGTGAAGAGTAAGGAAGCTGTTTTTCTGTGCTAACTACTCTTGAGGTTATGATAAAAGCAGGTAGCAATAAAACTACTAAGAACTTACGCATTCTTCTCTTCCCTTTCTTCTTGTAATCGTAATAAATGGTTTTTAGTTGCCAATTCCTCTAATTTTTCATCTGATAAACTTAGAAATTGCTCAACAACTTCCAATAAATTTTCCATGACATTACCTCGGAAGCAAATCAGGAATTGTGTAAATTGCTTCTCGTTTCTTTGAGTAATAGTACTTGGCGCGTGCATACTTTGCTACATAGTCTTCATCTTTCAACTTTGCAGCAAAGGCGGATTCCTTATCCTTTTCATCACTAAGAGTTTGGTACTGCTCTTTCAACTCTGTTAATTGCTGACGTCGTTGCAGTAACTGATCATAGCTTTGGGCCAAGTTATAAGTTGGTAAAATAAACAACAAGATCATCAAAATAAGGACCCAACCCATAAAACGATTTCGTTTTTGTCTCTCCTTCATCAGGTAACGACGACGTTGATGTTCATTTTGAATAAAAGAATTATTCATCTGTACAATATTTTTAGACATTTTCTTCTACCCGTGTTTCACTGAGAATTTCATACATGCCTGCTGCATCTTCTTTTTTTGTACTATCTTTCATTTCTAGTACTTTAACAAGCAACAACTTATTTCCAAAGCGAATTTCAACTTGGTCATCAACTTTCAAATCCGTTGAACTTTTGGCCAAAATTCCATTTACCTTGATTCTACCTTTATCTGCTACTTCTTTTGCGACTGTACGGCGCTTAATAATTCGTGATACTTTTAAATACTTGTCTAATCTCATTTTTATTACCTCAAATTATTATTGTACCATTTTTATCCTTTTTATAGAAGAAAAATGTTAAATGGGATTTGCTTCCTTTGATTCTTTTATCTCTAATAAACTTTCTCCAAAAATCAGCAAACCTTCTAAAATTTCATAATCCTTCTTGTTTCGGACATCAAATACAACTTCCATTAATCCCTTATTCTCAGCTATAGCTGCTTTTAAGTTCGTTGCAGATAAGGCTTTAAAATAATCTTGAGCCAAGAATAGTCGTTGAGTGACTTTTTCAAATTGAACTGTAATCTTGTTATCTTTTCTTTCCACACGTTCTACAAAGACCTTGTCCAAATATGACTTAACCAAACCAATCTCTAAAAGGTAGGCTACTACATCTGGGTATTCTCCAAATCGATCCATCAATTCTTCTTGTAGTTCTTCATAGTTGACACGATTGTCAATTTGACGAATTTTCTTGTAAATTTCAATCTTATGTCGTTGGTCAGAAATATAAGTATCAGGAAGATAAGCATCAATTTGTAAAATCAACTCAGCATTTCCTTTGGTTCTTTTATTCCCATTACCGTTCCGTTTAGCAATAGCTTCCTCTAATAACTGTGAATACAATTCAAAACCAACAGAATCAATGAAACCAGACTGCGATTTTCCTAGGAGATTTCCTGCTCCCCGAATCGAAAGATCTCGCATAGCAATCTTAAATCCTGAGCCTAATTCTGTAAATCCCTTAATCGCTTCTAATCTCTTCTCAGAAACTTCACTAATTGATTTTTCTGGACGATACATGAGATAAGCATAAGCAATACGATTACTACGACCGACTCTTCCTCTTAATTGATACAAGGTTGACAAGCCCATATGGTCTGCATTTTCAATAAATAAGGTATTGGCATTTGGAATGTCTACCCCTGTCTCAATAATAGTAGTCGTCACCAAAATATCATACTGACCTTCAATGAAATCAAGTAGAGTATTTTCCAACTGAATTTCACTCATTTGTCCATGAACATACCCAATCGAAGCCTCTGGAACCAACTCCTGTAATTCTGAAACCTTCTGGTCAATCGTGTCAACTTTATTGTAAAGATAGTAAAGTTGACCTCCACGCTCCATTTCACGCAAGACAGCATCACGAATGACACTATCATTCTTCTCTAATACATAGGTTTGAACAGGATAGCGATTGGTTGGAGGAGTTTCAATAACAGACAAATCTCGAATTCCCAGCATAGACATGTGGAGAGTACGAGGGATTGGCGTTGCTGTCAAGGTTAGAACATCTACTTGTTTTTTTAGTTCTTTCAAAGTTTCCTTATGCTTAACCCCGAATCGCTGCTCTTCATCAATAATCATCAAGCCCAAATCAGAAAACACCACATCTTTTGACAAAACACGATGCGTTCCAATCAAAATATCAACTTGACCATTCTTTAATTTTTCAAGTGTTTCTGCCTGCTCTTTTTTACTTCTAAAGCGACTCAACACATCAATATTAACAGCAAAATTTTGGAATCGTTCCTTAAAATTCGTATAGTGCTGTTGCGCTAAAACCGTCGTTGGAACTAGAACGACCACCTGTTTGTGATCATTGACTGCCTTAAAAGCAGCACGCATTGCTACTTCAGTCTTCCCAAAACCAACATCTCCAACCAAAAGTCGATCCATGGGGTGAGAATCCTGCATATCTCTCTTGATTTCCTCAATACTGCGAAGTTGATCATCTGTTTCAACATAAGGGAAAGCATCATCAAAAGCATGTTGCTCATCATCATCAGCTGAGAAAGCAAACCCCTTCAACTGACTACGCTCAGAATAAAGCTTGATTAAATCGTCAGCTATATCCTCTACTTGGTTCTTAACTTTTTGCTTGGCCTTTTTGAAATGACCATCATTTAATTTATTAAGTTTTGGCGCTTTCCCATCACTTGAAACATATTTGGACAGTAACTGAATCTGCTCCACTGGGATGGAGATTTGGTCACCATTTTGATACTGTACACTGACATAATCACGGTGGATACCTTTGATTTCAATTGTTTCGATTCCTAGATATTGACCAATTCCATGGATATGGTGAACAACATAATCCCCTTTTTCAAGTTCATTATAATCTTTTAATCGCTCTGCGTTTGAAGCATGTTGTCTTCGAAAACGACGTTTTAATTTCTTTTGAAAAATCTCATGTTCAGTAATCAAGAGAATTTTTTCATCTACAAAATGAAAACCATATCTTAGATTACCCTCAATCAAGTTTACAGATTCTTTACAGATACTTGACTTATCTTTGGAATCCAATTTGATCTGGTATTCCTCTAAAACATCCTCCAATGTTTTACTGCCCATTGAATTGCTAGACTGCAAAATAATAGTGTAGTCCATTTTTTTGTATCGCTCAATTTCTTCTTTTAAAAATGAAAATTGATTAAAAAACTCTTGCATGGGGTATTGATTAAATTGATAAATGTGATCAAACTTAAGATTTCCTAAGCCCTTTTGCAGATTAGAGAAAAAGGTAACTGGACTTTGTTTTTTATAGGTTTGCTCTGTATCTGCAAAATACTGCATCCCAGAAAATGATTTACCATTCTGTAAATCTTCTGTAAAGTATTGTGCTAATTCTCTTTCAAAGGCTTCATACTGATTCATCAATTTTTGATAGTCATCAAAGAATACTGGTGTATCTTTTTCAATATAATCAAATACAGTCCATGTTTTATCATAACATAAGGACAAAAACTTTCGACTATCTGAATGTACTTGTTTTTGATGAAAACTTGACAAAATCTCTTCCAAATATGATTTTAAAATTGGTGATAGAGTCTTTGAAATTTGCTTTTCTAAAGCTGACTGTCCTCGTTGATAATCTTTTTCTCTCAAAAGTATGTCGCTAGCTGGAAAGATAGTGAGGTTTGTCTGATTTTCTTTCGATAATTGTGTTTCGACTTCAAAAGTACGAATACCATCTACTTCATCGCCAAAAAACTCGATTCGGAAAGGTTCTAACTGAGACATCTCAAAAATATCTAAAATGTCTCCTCGAATACTAAACTCACCTTGTGTCTGTACTTGAGTAACTTTTCGATATCCAATTTCCTTTAACCGGTGAAGTAGCTCGTGTTGGTCATATTCTTCGCCAACTGCAATTTTTATAGTACTTTCTTTAAATCTAGTCGGAGAGGGTAAAATTAACCGACTCGCTGCGATATTACAAACTAAAATCCCTTTCTTAGACGGATCACTCAAAAAACGCAAGGCCTCAACCCGCGAAATGATTTTTTCTTGCGAAGACATCAAAAACTCTACCATAGGAGAGTCATCAACCAAAAATGGATAGACAAGTTCCTCTCCTAAGAGAGAAAGAAGATCACTGATAATTCGTTCTGCTTCTCCATAAGTTGAAGTCAGTAACACAATCTTATTTTCTTTTTCTAGACTGCTTGCAATTGCAAGAGCCTTGGTAGAAGTTGATAAACCAAGTATTAGTTGTCTTTTCTTATCTATCAGATTTTGATGCCATTTTTTTATCTGGTCATTTTCTGAGAATAAATCTAATAAAGTCACCATTTAGCCGTTATACCTCTGCATTGTTTTCTCAAAGTTTTTCTCTTGTAAATAGTAGTTTACAGCATCGTAAACCTTATCAATAGACTGTAAAATACCCACATAGTCATCCTGATCAAACTTACTTAAAACATGATGAACAACTGACATGCCTTTTTTAGGTCTTCCAATACCTATTTTAACACGGTTAAATACCTGAGTCCCTATATGTTGAATAATAGACTTGATGCCATTATGACCACCTGCTGAACCCTTTGCTCTTAAACGAATTTTCCCGACTTCCATGTCAAGGTCGTCGTAAATAACGAGTAAATCTTCAATATCCAAACCATAGTAAGTCAATAAAGCATGAACCGCTTTTCCACTTTCATTCATAAATGTTGTTGGTTTGACCAAATAAATTTTTTCTCCATTGAGGAAAAAAGATGCTAGGTCAGCTTGAAATATCTTGTCATGTGTAAAGGTAACATTTTGTTTTTTGGCCAATTGGTCAATCAACATAAATCCAACGTTGTGCTTGGTTTCAAAATATTTATCCCCTGGGTTTCCTAATCCAACAAGTAATTTTGTCATTTATTTTTCCTTTCAAAAGCCAAAAGGGTTGGAATTTTTTTCCAACCTAATTGACACTATTTATTAAATGTTATTAAACGTTAAAGCGGAATTCCATGATATCGCCATCTTGAACGATATATTCTTTTCCTTCTTCACGTAAGCGCCCAGCTTCTTTTACAGCCTTTTCAGATCCATATTTTACTAGATCCTCATATGACATGGTTACTGCACGAATAAAACCTTTTTCAAAGTCTGAGTGGATAATACCAGCTGCTTGAGGAGCTTTCATCCCTCGCTTAAAGGTCCAAGCACGGACTTCTTTTTCACCAGCTGTAAAGTAAGTTCCAAGCCCAAGCAAGTGATAAGCTGCACGAGTCAACTTGTCAACGCCTGATTCAGTCAAACCAAGTGCTTCAAGAAACTCTTGCTTATCCTCATCGTCTAACTCAGAAATTTCTTCCTCAGCACGCGCGGAAATAACTACTACTTCAGCATTCTCTGTCGCTGCGAATTCACGAATTTGCTTCACATATTCGATATAATCTGGATCTGAAACTACATCCTCATCCACATTAGCAACATAAAGAACTGGTTTAGTGGTCAAAAGGAAGAGACCTTTGACAACTTTTTGTTCCTCATCTGTGAATTCAATGGTACGAGCTGATTTTCCATCTTCAAGGACTGGTTTAATCTTTTGAAGAACGTTAAACTCTGCTACTGATTCTTTGTCTTTTTGCGTACGAGCCATCTTTTCTACACGCGCATAGCGTTTATTAACTGATTCTAAGTCAGCAAGAATCAACTCTAGGTTAATGGTATCAATATCTGCAAGTGGATCCACAAAGGCGTCTTCACGTCCTTGCTCGCGCATCACGTTTTCATCATCAAAAGCACGAACTACGTGAACAATCGCGTCTACTTCACGGATATTGGCCAAGAATTTATTACCTAGACCTTCTCCTTTTGAAGCTCCTTTTACAATCCCTGCAATATCTGTAAACTCAAAGGTTGTTGGAACTGTCTTTTTAGGAGTAATCATTTCCGTTAGTTTTTGTAGGCGTTCATCTGGAACTTCCACCATCCCAACGTTTGGATCAATAGTCGCAAATGGGTAGTTTGCCGCCTCTGCTCCTGCTTTTGTAATTGCATTAAAAAGGGTTGATTTACCAACGTTTGGCAAACCAACGATACCTGCTGTTAAAGCCATAGTTTCTCATTCTCCGTTCTCATTTCAATCCCTAACATTATAACACAAAAAGGAAAAACTTGCTAACCCTCTACTTAAGGGTTCTTAGTCAATAATCTTATTCATTTTTCGTTCAAAATCATAGCGACTCATCATAACAACATGATCACAATTGCTACATTTGATTTTGATATCTGCCCCTACACGTGTGATTTCCCAACAATTGGCCTTTTTACCTGTTGACTTGATGGTGCAAGCATGTGGTTTTTTCATCTCAACAAAATTTCCAACTTGATACATACTACTCTCCTTTTCTTTTTTGATTATATCATAAAAGAGGCGAGCCAGGCTCAACCTCTTTCTCTTAGTTTGTTCGAACTGGTGTAATAAGCTGCATGAAATCTTCGTCAGTATCTGCTGGCACAAGAGTAAATGGACGAACTGCTGAGATAAAGCTAATAGTAACCTTTTCGCTATTTAAAGCCTTGAGGGAATCAATCAAGTAAGTTGGGTTGAAACTAATAGTCAAATCATCCCCAGTCACCTGCTCCGTATCGATTTCTTCGTTTACTTTACCAACTTCTGGAGAGTGAACATGGGCACTAACAACCCCACCTTTAATTTCAAGCTTCACAGTACCATTTTGAGTCGCACTTGATAAGAGACGAGCACGCTCCATAGATTGACGCAAATTGACCACATCAAAAGTAATTGTAGTGTTAAAGTCTGTTGGAATCAAGCGATCTGTATCAGGATAATTACCTTCTAGGAGACGAGTGTAGAAGCTAATATTTTCGCTTCTAAAGAGGATTTGATTATTTGCAAAGAAAATCTCTACAGTTTCAATATCATCTGTAAATACCGCTGAAAATTCGCGTAAAGAGCGGCTAGGAATCACCACATCGAAATCATCTCCATTTTTTTCAAGAGTCAATTTCTTCTGGCTAAGGCGGTGTGAGTCTGTCGCAACTGTTTTTAGTTCCTTGTGTTGGCTCAATACGAAGTGGACACCTGTTAAGATGGGACGACTTTCTTGCGTACTTGCAGCAAATGCTGTTTCATTGATAATTTTCTTGAGTAGTTTGGTTTCAAGAACCAAAGGTGTGCTAGCTGAAATTTCTTGGATTCGTGGGTACTGTTCGCTATCTTTTCCTTTTAGAGTAATTTCTGATTTGCCACTTGTTAAGACAATTTGTTTTTGTTCAATCTCTTTAAAATCAAGCGTTACATCTGGAAGACTAGATACAACATTGATAAAGAAAGAAGCTTCTAGAAGAATCGAACCCAGAGAAGTGATCAAGAGACCAGCATCTTCATTCTTTTGAGAAATGAAATTTTCAATAGAAATTTGACCGTTTGAGCCAATTAAAGTAATTCCTTCATTGGTAACGTCAATTTTGATTGTTGATAAAATTGGAATAGCATTTTTAGAGCTTATTGCTCGTTTTGTGGTATTTAAGGCTTGTAGAAATAAATTTTTATTAATTGAAAAATGAATCATGGATTCTCCTTTATTTATTTTTAGTATTAGAAAATTAATAGTAATAATAGAGTGTGTGAATTCTGTGGAAAACTGAGTGCTATTTAGTAAATTTAAGCTTCTAAGCTTGTTTAAAAAATGTGGATAAAAAAGATAAGAAAGGAAAACTTATCCACAAGCTACTTAATTTTCTTTTTGATTGCTTCTATTTCTAAACGTAAATTATCGTCTTCGTCAATCAATGATTTAATTTTAGCATGGGCATGAATCACGGTGGTGTGATCTTTTCCTCCGAATTCTTTTCCGATTTTTGGAAGACTGTTATCTGTCAGTTCTCTAGCTAGATACATAGCAACCTGACGTGCCAAAACGATGTTCTGAACTCGTCTCGTACCTTTCATTTCTTTGACACTCACTCCATAAAAATTACCAACTTCAGTTTGGATTTTCTCAATTGGAATAACAAGTATCTGGCGGGCGTCTTGCTTACGTGCTCTAATAGCCTCCGCAGCAATATCAATAGTAATATCCTTAATCTTCTTCACTCTGGCAATTAAAGTGATATCGTTGATTGCTCCTTCCAATTCTCGAACATTTGAATCAAATTGGCCAGCCAAATATTCCAGAGTATCACTTTGGAAATGGTAATCCAAGTGCTCTGTTTTACTTTGAAGAATGGCGATACGTGTCTCAAAGTCAGGAGGAGTGATATTTTGCGTCAATCCCCAGCTAAAGCGTGTGACAAGTCTCTCTTCAAGTCCTTCTAGGTGTTTAGGACTTCGATCACTGGTTAGGACAATCTGTTTCTGCTTATCATGAAGAGCATTGAAGGTATTGAAAAATTCTTCCTGGGTCGCGACTTTTTTGCCACTGAGAGATTGGATATCATCGATCAATAAGAGATCAAGGCTACGGTAAGTCTTTTTGAACTTTTCCATTTCCCCAAGTCGCAAGTGTTCAAGAAAGTCATTGATAAAGCTTTCGGCAGGAATGTACTTGACACGCGCATCAGGAATATTTTTCAAAATCTCATTTCCAATCGCATTGAGCAAGTGAGTCTTTCCAAGACCAGGTCCTCCATAGATGAAAAGAGGATTATAGGTCAGAGCTAAATCTTCAGATACAGCTAGTGCAGCAGATACCGCCCAAACATTCCCATCACCTTGAATAAAGTTATCAAAGGTATATTTTTCTTTTAATCCTGTTTCAGAATAGGGAATCGTTGGTAGTGCAGGTGTGTAATCGTAAGTAGAGACACTATTCGTATCATTTACTTGAGGAGATTCTGTACTCTGAGGTTTAGTGAAAATATAGTGAGGTTTGATTTCAGAATCATAAATTTCAAAACCAGCAGCAATAATAATATCTTTTAATTGCTTTTCCCACACCATTTCCATCTCTGATCTCGGTAGAAATATAGTAGCTGTATTTTCTTCTACTTTGATGAGTTCAGCAGGTGTAGCATAGAAATCATACATAGATCGTGTCAATCTTTCTTGAGCAAATTCTAAAATACGATTCCAAAATTGCTTTTCTTTCAACTAATTTTCCTCCTTTACTATAATTTTAGTAGTTTAGTGCTAGACTTATTTTACCATAGATAATAGGATTTTTCCACAGATTGGGGAAAAGAATCCACAATGTTAGTAGTATTTATCCACAGGTTGGGGATAAATAGGAAAATCCTTGATTTAATAGGGTTTTTGATAAAAAAATTGGTGGATAAATTTGTGAGTTGAGAAAATAAAAGAACAGCCTTATTTCAGGCTGTTAATAATTCTATCGTATTCTTCTTGACTTGAAAAGGAGATAATAATCTTTCCAGTATCTTTTTTTGAAAGTTTAATTTCTACACTTAAACCGAGTAGTTTTTTTAATTTATCTTCTTCGTCTTTGATGAAAGAATCACTTTTTTTTTGCTTCTTGTGTTTTTTCTCTGTGAGAAGTACTTCTAACTTTCTCACAGAGATGTCTTCATTTTTAATTAGTTGAAAGAAATAGTCTTGCTGCTCTTTATCTAAACCAACTAGAGAACGTGCATGCGCTTGAGAAATTTTTCCATTTTCTACTTCAGCTAAGATATATTCTGGTAGGGAAAGTAAACGAATAAAATTAGTGATATAAGGACGAGATTTCCCCATTTTATCCGCTATCTCAGTGTGAGTAAATCCTTTTTCTACTAAAGATTCGTAGGCGCGTGCTTCTTCAACAGGATTTAAATTTTCTCTCTGCAAATTCTCAATGATAGACTGAATCATCATTTCCTGATCTGAGAGATGCTTTACAACGGCTGGAATAGAGGTCAGACCAGCCAAGAGAGAAGCTCGATATCGTCTCTCTCCTGCAAGGATTTCATAACCAATTACAGGAGATTGACGAACGATGATTGGTTGGATGAGCCCATTTTCTTTGATTGACTGAGCTAATTCCTTTAGTTTATCTGCGTCAAATTCTTTCCGAGGTTGGTAAGGATTCTTTTGTATTTCAGAGATAGAAATCATTTCAAATTTTTCCATGATTCTACACTAACATATCTTTTACTTTCTGTAAAGTTTTCTTTACACTGATGTCAATTAAGACTCTAAATCACCAGAATTCTTATCTAGTTTAATTGAGGTTGTTTCCTCCTTACCGTTACGGTAGTAGGTTACTTTGATAGTATCTCCGATAGCATGATTGTAAAGAGCGTGTTGTAGGTCTGTTGATGAAGCAATCTCTTTGTCGTCAACTTTGGTAATGACATCGTATTTTTGAAGATGTCCATTTGCTGGCATATTGTTTTGAACAGATCGAACAACTACACCTGAAGTGAGGCCACTTGGAATGTTAAGTTTTCTAAGATCACTAGCTCCAACATTTGATAGATTGACCATTTGAATCCCAAGAGCAGGACGAGTCACTTTACCATCACTTTCAAGCTGTTTAATGATATTTTGAGCATCGTTTGAAGGAATTGCAAAACCAAGACCTTCTACAGATGTTCCACCATTACTTGCAATTTTACTTGATGTTATACCAATTACTTGTCCTTGAATGTTTACAAGTGGACCACCAGAGTTACCAGGATTAATGGCCGTATCTGTTTGAATGGCTTTTGTTGAAATAGCTTGACCATCTTCAGATTTTAGAGAAACATTTCGATTAAGACTCGAGATGATTCCCTGTGTAACTGTATTAGCATATTCTGAACCTAGAGGACTACCGATAGCAATCGCTGTTTCTCCAACACTAAGTTGACTTGAATCCCCAAATTCTGCTACTGTTGTAACTTTTTCTGAAGAAATTTTAACGACAGCAATATCAGAGAAGGTATCAGATCCGACAATTTCACCAGGAACCTTGGTACCATCTGCTAAGCGGATATCAACTTTTGAAGCTCCATTGATAACGTGAGTATTAGTTACAAGATAGGCATCTTTATCATCCTTTTTATAGATAACACCTGATCCCTCACTTGCGATTTGTTGATTGTCTGAATCAGAATTAGTTTCATCACCATTAAATACACTACTTTGTCTACTGCTAGAAGAAGAATAAGTAATGATTGAGACAACAGCATCCTTAACTTTATTTACTGCTTGAGTGGTTGAGTTTTCATTTTTATAGGATGTTTGAGTGACAGTGCCAGAATTATTATTCGTAGCTTGATTTCCTTGTTTTTGATAAAGTTGTAATGTTACGAAACTTCCTAAGGCACCACTTAAAAATCCGATTAGAATGATTGCTAGAACTTTAACTCCTTTTTTGTAAAATTTTTGTAAGTGTTTCATAAACGCCTCCGTTTGTTATTTATTTACTCAGATTATAAACCTATTAACTTAATCCAAACTTAAAAGCTTAAAGTTTTACACAAGTTGTGGATAACTCGCTTTATTCTGTGAATTCACTAGTAATTTTGAATGATTTTTTTGTGTATAAGATGTGAAATGAAGTGTGGATATGATAGAATAGAAGAATGAAAATAAAAATTGTAACAGTAGGAAAATTAAAAGAAAAATACCTTAAAGATGGAATTGCTGAATATACCAAACGAATTTCACGTTTCGCCAAATTAGAAATGATTGAGCTCACTGATGAGAAGACACCTGACAAAGCCAGTGAATTAGAAAATCAAAAAATCTTGGAAACAGAAGGTGAAAGAATTCTTTCTAAGGTTGGAGAAAGAGACTTTGTCGTTGTACTAGCCATTGAAGGAAAAACACTCTCCTCAGAGGAATTTAGTAAGCAACTAGAGCAAGCTTCTATCAAAGGATATTCAACACTTACTTTTATCATTGGAGGGAGTTTGGGTCTAGCTCCTGTTGTAAAAAATAGGGCCAATCTTTCTGTCAGTTTTGGACGTCTGACATTACCACATCAGTTAATGAGATTGGTTTTAGTTGAACAAATTTACCGTGCTTTTACAATTCAGCAGGGTTCTCCTTACCACAAATAGAAGATTGACTTAGCTCTTGTTTTTTGATAGAATGGTCATGTTAGGTCTCATAGCTCAGCTGGATAGAGCATTCGCCTTCTAAGCGAACGGTCGCAGGTTCGAATCCTGCTGGGATCAATTTTAGATGCGAAGCTGGGGTAAATTCCAGCTTTTTTCTTAAAAAAGTGCGTTTCAGGTGCAAAAATGTACAGTTGGGAAGAATTTTTTCTTACATGGTCTTCATTTTGTATAATAGGTGTGTAAGTTAACTTACAAGGAAAAATAATACAGGAGATTTCATTATGAAAAATACAGTAAAGTTGGAACAATTTAAAGAGGTAACAGAGGCAGAATTGCAGGAGATTCGGGGTGGAGATTGGAGAATTTCAGAAACAATTCGTAATCTTATTTTTCCAAGAAGAAAGTAATGAAATAAAGGTAGAGAGTAATGGATTTATTTGGATTAGGGATAGCTATTTTTTATTTTATCATTATTAGCAAAATTTATGAATGGATCTGTAAAATAAATAGAAAAGAACAAATTGTTTTTTTCTGTTATACATGCATCTCAGTTTTTATACTTGAAGAAATTATTACACTAGTATTTTCTAATAGTTTTGCTTTGTCTAAATTTTTATTTCCTTTGGTTGTGTACCTTTATTTAAGAAAGTTAAAGAAGTCTGAAAAATACAAAGCTATTTTTATCAGTTTACTATTATCTTTATTATATCACAGTACTCATACTTTTATATCCGTAACCTTATCTTCTATAACAGGAGATGAAGTAGTATTACACTATAAAAGTACATTTCTTTTCGTAGTATTGTTGATGACTTATTTTTCTATTCTAATAATAATTCGTTATTTTCATCTGGATATTAAATATTTTGATAAAGATTATCTGTATCCTTTTTTAAAAAAAGTAATAGTTGCTTTCTTTGGTTTGCATATCTTATTGTTTATTTCAGATATAGTAAGTACAACTCATCATTTAAATAGCTTCGGAAGTATTTTATCAACCATTGTTTTTATTTGCTTGTTATTGATTTTCTTTGCAATGAATTCTCACAAGGTTCAAATTGAAAAAGAGATTGCTCTAAAACAAAAGAAATTTGAACAAAAACATTTACAGACTTATACTGATGAAATTGTGGAGTTGTATAATGAAATTCGAGGTTTTCGTCATGACTATGCAGGGATGCTTGTTAGCATGCAAATGGCGATTGACAGTGGAGATTTACAAGAAATTAACAGGGTTTACAATGAAGTCCTAGTAAAAGCAAATCAGAAATTGAGGTCAGAAAAATATACTTACTTTGATTTAAATAATATAGAAGATTCTGCTTTACGAAGTTTAATTGCTCAATCTATTGTCTATGCACGAAAAAATGATGTAGAGTTTACATTGGAAGTAAAGGATATCATTACTAGACTGTCAATAGATTTACTTGATCTTGTTCGTATAATGAGCATTTTATTAAACAATGCTGTTGAAGGGGCTGCAGATAGTTATTTGAAACAAATGGAAGTTGCAGTCATTAAAATGGATTTTGAAACAGTTATAGTTATCCAGAATTCATGCAAAATCACTATGACGCCTTCAGAGGATCTATTTGCCTTAGGTTTCTCTACCAAGGGAAGAAATAGAGGTTTAGGACTTAATAATGTTAAAGAGATTTTAGATAAGTATGACAACATTATTTTAGAAACAGAGATGGAAGACAACACATTTAGACAAATTATTAGATTTAAGAGGGAATTCGAATGAAAGTATTAATTTTAGAAGATGTTATTGAACATCAAGTGAGACTAGAGAGAATATTGAATGAAATCTCGGAAGAATCGAATATTCCTATTTCATATAAGACAACAGGAAAAGTTCGTGAGTTTAAGGAATATATCGAAAATGATGAAGTAAACCAGCTTTATTTCCTAGATATCGATATTCATGGAATCGAGAAAAAAGGCTTTGAAGTGGCTCAGTTTATCCGTCATCACAATCCTTATGCTATTATTGTCTTTATTACTAGTCGATCTGAATTTGCTACCTTAACGTACAAATACCAGGTATCAGCCCTAGATTTTGTTGATAAAGATATCAATGATGAATTGTTCAAAAAACGCATCGAGCAGAGTATTTTTTACACTAAGAGCATGCTGCTTGAAAACGAAGATGTTGTAGACTATTTTGATTACAACTATAAAGGAAATGATTTGAAAATTCCTTACCATGACATTTTGTATATCGAAACCACAGGAGTTTCTCATAAACTTCGGATTATTGGTAAGAATTTTGCTAAAGAATTCTATGGAACTATGACAGATATTCAGGAAAAGGACAAACATACCCAGCGATTTTATTGCTCCCATAAATCTTTCCTTGTCAATGTGGGAAATGTGAGAGAAATTGATCGAAAGAATTTAGAAGTTGTTTTTTATGAAGATCATCGTTGTCCTATTACCCGTTTAAAAGTCCGCAAACTAAAAGATATTCTAGAGAAAAAATCTAAAAAGTGATTGACAATTAGTAAGAAATTGATATAATGGTTATATCTGCTACAGATAGATGGTCCGTTGGTCAAGGGGTTAAGACACCGCCTTTTCACGGCGGTAACACGGGTTCGAATCCCGTACGGACTATTTTATCCGCCATAGCTCAGTTGGTAGTAGCGCATGACTGTTAATCATGATGTCGTAGGTTCGAGTCCTACTGGCGGAGTTAGATAAAAAGAACACCACTGGTGTTCTTTTTTAGTTTACATCACCTAACATTTTCATAAGGAAGTCTGTCATTTCTTGCGGACTTTCTTTTTTTCCGTGAGCAATCCAAGTCTGGCAAACACCAAATAGAGCATTTGTTAGATAAATGCTACTGTATTCTAATTCAATTGGAGTGAGTTGTAGTTTCATAAAGCGTTTCTGAAGGTCGGTGCTAAGCATGATGTGAAGCTTATTTCTCAAGAAATTTTGGATTTCTTTTGTCCCATTTTCAGATAAGAGTGCAGCTAATAGTGGCTCAGACTCTAAATATTCAAACACTTCTAAAATAGCATCTCTTTTGTGATGAGCATGTTTTTGGAAAATATACTCAAAGGTATGAAATAGCATACTTTGGTAGAGTTCAATCATATCATACTTATCCTTGTAGTGAGTGTAAAAGCTGGAACGACTAATTCCGGCTTTTTCTGCTAACTTGACAGTAGAAATTTGATCAAAGGGCTGGTCCATCAATAATTGAACCATGGCATTTTCGATAATTCGTTTTGTTTTTAAACGTTTGTTACTTTCTTTCATAATTCCTCCTTGTGAACAAAAATAGACTATGTGTCTAAAAAATATTTTTTACCTTGTAATTTAGATTTTTTGATGTATAATCTATTATATCAAAATTTTAGACAATATGTGTAAAAAAGGAGAGAACATGTTTAAAGAATGGAAAGCAATATTTAAAAAACCGACCTTTATCATTGTAATGATAGGGATTTCTTTCATTCCAGCTCTATACAACATTATATTTTTATCATCCATGTGGGATCCATATGGTCAAGTATCGGAGTTACCTGTGGCAGTTGTCAATAAAGATAAGGAAGCTTCTTATAATGGACAGGCAATGACAATAGGTGAAGACATGGTGTCTAATTTAAAAGAAAATAAGGCTTTAGATTTTCACTTTGTTAATGAAGAGGAAGGAGAAAAAGGACTAG
Source organism: Streptococcus sp. FDAARGOS_256 (assembly GCF_002289235.2). Lineage (GTDB taxonomy): Bacteria > Bacillota > Bacilli > Lactobacillales > Streptococcaceae > Streptococcus. Next base: position 1,550,552 of record NZ_NTGM02000001.1, on the reverse strand, counting down.
AAGATGGTGACTACTACATGGTAGTGACTTTACCAAGTGACTTATCTGAAAAAGCTACTTCTATCCTAACGAATCATCCTGAACAGATGCAGATTGATTATCAGACGTCAAGTGGGCATAGCTTTATTGCAAGTAAGATGAGTGATTCTGCAATGACACAATTAAAACAAACCGTCTCTACTAATATTACTGAAACGTACACTAAGGCTTTATTTCAAAAAATGAATGATTTGAAGTCTGGAATAAATAAAGCAGCTGAGGGAAGTGAACAATTGGCTAATGGAGCCGATCAGTTGGTGACGGGAAGTCAAACGTTGACGACAAGTCTTAATACTCTAGCTAATTCAACTGTAACTTTTTCAACTGGAGCGGATCAATTTACAAAAGGCTTATCTAGCTATGTGTCTGCTATAGAGCAATTACATACTGGTTTAGGAACTTTTAATAGTGGTTTACAAAGTTATACGAATGCTGTCTCACAAGTTGACACTGGACTTGGTCAATTAGCTTCAAAAACTCCTGAGTTGGTGACAGGTGTAAATCAGCTAAATACAGGTATAAAGTCTTATACAGGTGGCGTTTCACAACTGGATACAGGTCTCAATCAATTTTCAGTTGGTGTAAATGCTTATACAAGTAGTGTGAAAGAACTTTCTAACGGAACAAGTCAATTATCCAATCAATCAGATACACTAAGAGATGGAATGGAGCAATTAAATACTGGTATTAAAGAAATTTCAAGTCAATTAGAGTCCTCATCTCAACAAAGTGAAGAAATAGCGCAATTGGCAACAAGCTTAGGAGAACTAAATAAAACACTACAAGCTCTTACAATATCAGATGACACTCAACTGAAAAGTAAATTTTCAGAAGCTTTGCCAAATCTAACAACTCTTGCACAGGATATTGTGACTAAAAGTCAGACAGAACAAGAGAAAACTATTGCTAACCTTCAATCAACAGCTACTTATCAATCTCTCACAGAGGAACAAAAGAAAGAACTGACTGAAGCTGTTTCTAAAAATTCTAATTCTACGATTGAGTCAGCAAAAACAATTTTAACGACAGTAGGGGGATTAAAAGAAAGTATAGAGAATTCAGAACAACAAGTATCTAATCTATCTGATGTGCAGACGAAAGCAAATCAACTCTTACCTGCAGCATCTAGCTCCTTGACAACCTTGTCAAATGGATTTGCAACATTACAAACTTCTGTAAATAATAAGTTAGTTCCTGGAAGTCAGTCAATTGAAAAAGGAGTTGTAAACTACACTAAAGGATTGGATACTATTTCTATAGGTGCTAATCAACTAAGTGAAAAGAATGCAAGTTTAACAACTAGTCTGGATCAATTAGTTTCTGGATCAAGTAAGTTAACAGAAAATACATCAACCTTGACAACTGGAGTAGATGCGTTAGCTGGAAAAGCTCCAGAATTAGTATCAGGTATAGAAAGTTTGTCATCTGGTTCTGCTCAATTGAATAATAAGAGTCCAGAGCTAATAGCAGGTCTTACTAAATTACAATTTGGCTCTGGTCAATTAACAGATAAATCAACACAGTTACTTTCTGCAGCATCTCAACTAGGAAGTGGTGCCATGAAGATTGCAGATGGTGCTGGAAAACTAGCAGATGGTGGAACAACCTTAACCTCTAGTCTTGAAGATTTACAGACAGGAGTTGATTCATTAGGACAAGGATTAGGCAATGCTAACAATCAACTTAAATCAGCATCAACAGAATCTAAAAATGCAGAGACATTATCTGAACCTCTAGTTCTCTCAAAAACAGACAATGACCAAGTCCCTGTAAATGGGATTGCTATGGCTCCTTATATGATATCAGTTGCTCTTTTTGTTGCTGCTATATCTACCAATATGATTTTTGCTAAGTTGCCTTCTGGACGTCATCCAGAGAGTCGTTGGGCTTGGTTGAAGTCTCGCTCTGAAATAAATGGGATTATAGCTGTCTTAGCAGGTGTTTTAGTTTATGGAGGTGTCCATCTTATTGGATTGACTGCGAACCATGAGATGAGGACCTTGATTCTAATTATAATCACAAGTTTAGCTTTCATGTCTATGGTGACAGCTTTAACAACTTGGAATAGCCGTATAGGAGCTTTCTTCTCTCTTATTTTACTTTTATTACAGTTAGCATCAAGTGCAGGGACCTATCCCCTTGCTTTAACAAATGATTTCTTCAAAGGTATCAATCCTTGGTTACCAATGAGTTACTCTGTATCAGGCTTACGACAAACAATCTCTATGACAGGAAATATTCATCATCAAGTAATTTTCCTTATTATAACTCTAGCTTTCTTTACTGCTTTAGGTATGCTAGCTTATCAACCTAAGAAAATGGAAGAAGATTAAAAAGATTGGCCAAGAAATTGGTCAATCTTTTTCTGTCTTAGATAAATTTCGTCTGTGATTATAGATCCCAAAAAGAAGAAGGGCAGTTAGTGAGCAGGCTGCTCCAATAACAAAACCATTGGGGATAAAGGAAAGTGTAATGGTGCCTTTTCCTTTTGGAACATCAACTTTCATAAAACCAGTCTGAGCCTGCTTGATTTCAAGTTTTTTCCCATCTTGGTATGCAGACCAACCTTTGTCATAAGGAATAGTGAAGAAAATAGAGGTATCTTGTTTTACTTCATATGTAGCAAAGACTTTATTTTTAGAGGTGGATACTTCTACAGGTTGTTCTTTAATCTTTTGAATTGCCTCAGTAAGAGCCTGAGTATCTAAACGATAGAAGGTTGGAGATTCAAAGGACACCTGAGAATTTCCAGGGAAACTAACACTGATATTGAAAGTTTGTCGTTCTTCAGTATAACCCAAATTAAAGAAATTAAATGCATTGTCAGTTGTAAAAGTCTTTTTTTCTCCATTGACAATGACGTCAACTTTCTTTTGCTTATCGTTTGTAAAATGAAGATTTGAAAAAGAGAGATAGACTTGACTATTTTGAGGAACCTCAATTTGATAATCAATCTTTGCATCTTCATTAGCAGAATCTGTAATGCTCGTTAAACCATCTGAAGTATCTGTTTTATCAGATGCTATTTGGGAGAAGTAATCTAAGTTGAGATTAGCAAGCTGGTTTATAAATAAAGCCTGATTATCTAGAGTGTGATTGTTAAAGTTTACATCTTTGTAAATAGATTGAGTGGCAAAGGCAATGGGTAAAGAGAGTTTATTTTTATATAAGGTTAAATGATCCTTTTGATAAATCTCTTGAAAACCATACTTATCAAGTGAAGTTTCAGAAATATTGTACTGGATTCCAAATAAACTGTCTGCTAAAAGACTGTTATTTGCATAACGGAGATTAAGGTTGGTTCCAGAGGATTTGAATCCCAGTTTATCCAAACTAGTGCTAGCTGAACGATTTCGTACAGACGAAAATTGAGAGATTCCATTGTAGTTAAATTTCATACTGTCATTTCCAGTCTGAATTTGCAGTTTTTCAGTACGTGTAAATGGATTGTCAATTTGGTTTAGAATGGATTCCATAGCGGTGATATCTCTATTATAGACGCTACGAGAAGCAAAGGCCCATTCTTTAGCTATTCCTTCCATTTGAGATGATGCATTTAAGCTTATCTCAGCTGTTATAAATAAAGACAAAAGAATTGCAAATAGATTTACAGAGATAAATTTTCTAATGACTGCAAGAAGTAAAAGAGCATAAACTAGTAGAAATTCAAGAGTGAGCAGGATATTCAAATCAGTTAAAAAAGAATAGTGTGATTTAAAATAGACAGTAGCCAAAAATCCTGTTAGTACAAGAAAAAGTGAGACAAATAGATTCCATAGCTTCAGTTCTTTCAGACGATTTAATACTTCTGCTGCAGTATAAATTAACAGAGTGGAAAAAATCCAAGCATAGCGATGCAAAAACATATTTGGGGTATGCATCCCCTGCCAAAATAAATCAAGTGCTTCTATGTAAAAGCTTGTTATTAAAAAAGTAAAGAAAATTGCATAGGTAAGTTTCACGTGAAACTTTATGGATTTTATTGTGAAAAATAGAATGGTTAAAATAAAGGGAAGCAATCCAACAAAAATCATTGGTATAGATCCATACTTAGTTGTATCAAAAGATCCAATGAATTGTTTTGCAAAAATATCCAAATACCAGCTACTATCTGTCTTTAATTTTGTGATAGCAGTCAACTTCTCTCCATGAGTTTGTAAATCAAACAGTGTAGGAAGAGTCATAATCAAACTAGCCATTCCAGCTAAAAAGGAGGTAACAACAAAATCAAGAAAAGATGATTTTCGAGTTTTAAAGTCCCAAGAAATTTGGCAGAGATACCAGAAAATAAGAAACAATACTGTCATATACCCAAAATAATAATTTTGAATAAATAAGATTGACAAACTTGTAAAGTATAGTAGGCGCTTCTTTTGTGTTATAAGTAGGTATAAACCAGTTATAATTAAAGGAATCAAGATAAAAACATCTAGCCAGGTTTTTATCTCTAACTGACTAACGGTAAAGCTCATTAGAGCATAGGAAGTAGATAAGGCAAGTTTTAAAAATTTTGGGATATCTTTAAATAATCTAGTCAAACTAAAGAAGGTTGACAGACCAATCAATCCAAATTTTAAGAGAGTGGTCAGATAAACAGCATCTGGCATATTCGACAGATTAAAAAAGTAAACCAGAGGTGAGAGAAAACTACCCAAGTAATAACTAGATAGAGCATAGAAATTCAGTCCGAGGCCACTTGTAAAGGTGTAAAACAAACTACCATTTCCATGTAAAATATTTCGTAAAGCCACATCAAAAATAACGTATTGATGGAAACCATCTCCTAATAGTGGAGATGAATCGCTATTCCAGTAGATACCTTGAGTTAGGTATACTCCAGTCATAATTACTAAAGGAATGATGAAAGAAACAAAATAGGTCCAATATGTTTTAAAAAATGATTTCATGTTACCTCGTAGAATGATAGAAAACTCAGTTGGTTACCCCAACTGAGTTTTGAAGTCTTATTTAGTCTTTCCAAAGTTCTTTAACTTTTGCTTGTACTTCTGCATTTTCTAGGAATTCATCATAGGTTTCATCGATACGATCAATGACGCCATTTTTAGACAAAACAATGATATGGTTTGCCAAAGTTTGGATAAACTCGTGGTCATGACTGGCAAAGATGATTGATTCTTTAAAGTTTTTCAATCCATCGTTCAAGCTTGAGATAGATTCCAAGTCCAAGTGATTTGTTGGATCATCAAGTACAAGGACATTTGATTTCAAGAGCATGAGTTTTGAAAGCATGACACGTACTTTTTCTCCCCCTGACAAGACGTTTACAGGTTTGTTAACCTCATCTCCAGAAAAGAGCATACGACCAAGGAAACCACGTAGGAAGGTATTATCATCTTCTTCTTTACTTGCAAATTGACGCAACCAGTCAAGGATTGACTCTCCTCCTGCAAAATCAGCCGAGTTGTCTTTTGGCAAGTAAGAACGGCTAGTAGTAACTCCCCACTTGACAGTTCCTTCATAGTCGATGTCATCCATGATTGCACGAATTAATGCAGTCGTTTGGATGTCATTTTGTCCAATAAGAGCTGTCTTATCACCTGGACGCAAGATGAAACTAATATTGTCTAGGATAGTTTCGCCATCAATCTTTACAGTTAGATTTTCTACTGTCAAGAGATCATTACCAATCTCACGTTCTGCTTTAAAGTTGATAAATGGATATTTACGACTAGATGGCACAATCTCTTCTAATTCAATCTTGTCAAGCATTTTTTTACGAGACGTTGCTTGTCTTGACTTAGAAGCGTTGGCAGAGAAGCGAGCAACGAATTCTTGCAATTGCTTAATTTTTTCTTCTGCCTTGGCATTACGGTCTGCTAGCAATTTAGCAGCAAGCTCAGAAGATTCCTTCCAGAAGTCGTAGTTTCCGACATAGAGTTTGATTTTTCCAAAGTCAAGGTCGGCCATATGAGTACACACTTTGTTTAAGAAGTGACGGTCGTGGGATACTACGATAACGGTGTTATCAAAATCAATCAAGAAGTCTTCTAACCAAGTAATCGATTGGATATCTAAACCATTGGTTGGTTCGTCCAAAAGAAGAACATCAGGTTTACCAAATAAGGCTTTAGCAAGGAGAACCTTCACTTTTTCACCATTGGCCAATTCGCTCATGTTTTGATAGTGCAATTCTTCTGGAATGTTTAGGTTTTGAAGTAGTTGAGACGCTTCACTTTCTGCTTCCCAACCTCCAAGTTCAGCAAATTCACCTTCGAGTTCGGCTGCACGAACACCATCTTCATCTGAAAAATCTTCCTTCATGTAAATGGCGTCTTTTTCTTTCATGATGTTGTAAAGTTTTTCATTTCCCATAATGACAACATCAATAACTCGCTCATCTTCATAGTCAAAATGATTTTGACGGAGAACAGAGAGACGTTCATCTGGACCAAGAGAGATGTGACCAGTTGTTGGCTCGATATCACCAGCTAAGATTTTTAAGAATGTAGACTTCCCAGCACCATTAGCACCAATCAATCCGTATGTATTTCCTTCTGTAAATTTGATATTGACATCATCAAAAAGTTTGCGATCACTAAAACGTAGTGAAACATCAGATACTGTAAGCAATGTTTTTCTCCTATAATATGTAATATATTTATTCTACTAGAAAAGAGAGAAATATTCAAATTTTTGTTTGTCAATTTTGTGTCAATTAAGTTTACAGGTTTGTTTACAATGAGTTAGTTGTTTGATTTAAATAATTTTCTGTTATTTTAACAAAAAAATGCTATAATTGAAGAGACCATTTCGAAGGAGAAAAAAATGACGAAACCCATTATTTTAACAGGAGATCGCCCAACAGGAAAACTGCATATTGGACATTATGTTGGGAGTCTTAAAAATAGAGTATTACTGCAGGAAGAAGACAAGTATGACATGTTTGTTTTTTTGGCGGACCAACAAGCATTGACAGATCACGCCAAAGATCCTCAAACGATTGTAGAATCGATTGGGAATGTTGCCTTAGATTACCTAGCAGTTGGATTAGATTCAAGTAAATCAACCATCTTTATTCAAAGTCAGGTTCCAGAGTTAGCTGAACTGTCTATGTACTATATGAATTTGGTGTCACTAGCACGTTTAGAGCGCAATCCTACAGTGAAAACAGAGATCGCTCAGAAAGGGTTTGGAGAAAGTATTCCGACAGGATTTTTGGTTTATCCGATTGCGCAAGCAGCAGATATTACTGCCTTCAAGGCTAATTATGTTCCTGTTGGGACAGATCAGAAACCAATGATTGAGCAAACTCGTGAGATTGTTCGTTCCTTTAATCATGCTTATAATTGTGAGGTCTTGGTGGAGCCGGAAGGTATTTATCCAGAAAATGAGAGAGCAGGACGTTTGCCTGGTTTAGATGGAAATGCTAAAATGTCTAAATCCCTTAATAATGGTATTTATCTAGCTGATGATGAGGATACGTTGCGTAAAAAAGTCATGAGCATGTATACTGATCCAGACCATATTCGGGTTGAGGATCCAGGTAAGATTGAAGGAAACATGGTTTTCCATTATCTAGATGTGTTTGGTCGTCCAGAAGACGCTCAAGAAATTGCGGATATGAAAGAACATTATCAACGTGGTGGTCTTGGTGATGTGAAGACGAAACGTTATCTACTTGAAATATTAGAACGCGAACTTGGTCCTATTCGTGAGCGCCGTATCGAATTTGCTCAGGATATGGGAGAAGTGTATAATATGCTTCAAAAAGGAAGCGAAAAAGCTCGCGAGGTTGCAGGACAAACTCTATCTGAGGTTAAGGAAGCAATGGGAATTCATTATTTTAAATAAGCTTATATACTATAAGAAATTATCTTTTTTCGCACAGGAAAAGATAGTTTTTTATTTGTCCTTGTATCATTTGACAAATTTTCATAGAATGGTATGATAGATACAATACAAAAAGAGTCAAGCTCAAAAAGAAAGAAAAGAGGAAACTTCGAATGTCTAATTGGGACACTAAATTTTTGAAAAAAGGTTTTACCTTTGATGATGTATTGCTTATTCCAGCTGAGAGTCATGTGTTGCCGAATGATGCAGATTTAACAACAAAATTGGCAGATAATCTGACTTTAAATATCCCAATTATTACAGCCGCGATGGACACAGTTACAGAAAGCCAAATGGCCATTGCCATTGCTCGTGCTGGTGGTCTCGGAGTAATCCATAAAAACATGTCAATTGCGCAACAAGCGGACGAGGTTCGCAAGGTAAAACGTTCTGAAAATGGTGTTATTATTGATCCATTCTTCTTGACTCCAGAACATACCATTGCTGAGGCAGACGAACTGATGGGACATTACCGTATCAGTGGTGTTCCAGTTGTAGAAACACTTGAAAATCGTAAATTGGTTGGTATTCTAACAAACCGAGATCTTCGTTTTATTTCAGATTACAATCAACCAATCTCAAACCATATGACCAGTGAAAATCTTGTCACTGCTCCTGTTGGTACAGATCTTGCAACAGCTGAAAGCATTCTTCAAGAACACCGTATTGAAAAACTTCCTTTGGTTGATGAAGAAGGTCGTCTTTCTGGCTTGATTACTATTAAAGATATTGAAAAAGTTATTGAGTTTCCAAATGCTGCTAAAGATGAGTTTGGTCGTCTTCTAGTTGCTGGAGCGGTGGGTGTCACTTCAGATACATTTGAACGTGCCGAAGCCCTTTTTGAAGCAGGAGCTGACGCAATTGTTATTGATACTGCCCATGGTCACTCTGCTGGTGTTCTACGTAAAATTGCTGAAATTCGTGCTCACTTCCCAGACCGCACTTTGATTGCGGGTAATATTGCCACTGCTGAAGGTGCGCGTGCTCTTTATGATGCAGGTGTAGATGTTGTCAAAATCGGTATCGGACCAGGTTCTATCTGTACCACTCGTGTGATTGCAGGGGTTGGTGTCCCACAAGTGACAGCAATCTATGATGCAGCAGCAGTTGCGCGTGAATATGGTAAAACAATCATTGCTGATGGTGGAATCAAGTACTCTGGAGATATTGTAAAAGCCCTTGCTGCAGGTGGGAATGCAGTTATGCTTGGATCAATGTTTGCTGGAACAGATGAAGCACCAGGTGAAACGGAAATCTTCCAAGGACGTAAGTTTAAGACCTACCGTGGTATGGGATCAATCGCTGCAATGAAGAAAGGTTCAAGTGACCGTTACTTCCAAGGTTCTGTCAATGAAGCAAACAAACTTGTTCCAGAAGGAATTGAAGGCCGTGTTGCCTATAAAGGAGCAGCAGCTGATATTGTCTTCCAAATGATTGGTGGTATTCGCTCTGGTATGGGTTACTGTGGTGCAGCTAACCTTAAAGAACTACATGATAATGCTCAATTTATTGAAATGTCTGGGGCTGGTCTAAAAGAAAGCCATCCTCATGATGTGCAAATTACTAATGAAGCGCCAAACTACTCCATGTAAGTAGTAAAAAAGGTAAAAAAGAACTCCTGATTTTCAGGAGTTCTTTTTGTTTACAAAGTTGTCAATTTTGATTTACAGAGATTTTACCGTTTTGAATATTGAAAATACTAAGGTTTTCTGGCAAGTTTTGTAAGTGGTCTAAACTTGTTGTTGTAATAAAGGTTTGGATAGATTGAGAAATGGTTTCTAGTAATTTTAGTTGCCGTGTATTGTCAAGTTCACTCATAACATCATCAAGCAGTAGTATCGGAGACTCGTTGGTAATACTTTCCATTAGGTCAATCTCTGCTAGTTTGATAGAAAGTACAAGACTACGATGTTGACCTTGGCTTCCAAAACTAGCATCCATACCATTGATATAAAAAGAAATATCATCTCGATGAGGGCCAACTCCAGTATTCTTTTTAAATAAATCTCTGGATCTGCTTTTCTCCAAAGCAATTTTAAAAGAATTTGTTAGCTGTTCTTCATCAGTGAAGTTGACAGATGATTGATAAGATATTGACAACTCTTCCAATTTATTTGAAATTTCTAAGTGTTTTTTTTGACCAAATTTCTCTAAGTCTTTAATGAATTTTATCCGATGCTTTATAACGCGACAACCATACTCTATTAACTGATCATCTAAGACTGACAGAAATGTTTCATCAATCTTCTGGCTGGATTTTAGATAAGTATTTCTTTGCTTGAGTATGTGATTATAGTTTGACAAGTCTGACAAGTAGATTGGTTTAATTTGTCCTAGTTCGATGTCTATAAACTTTCGACGGACAGAGGGCGCTCCTTTAATTAGCTGGAGATCTTCAGGTGCGAAGAGGACAACATTCATATGTCCGATATAGTCTGATAGGCGAGCTTGTTTTAAGTGATTGACCTTAGTCACACGCCCTTTTGGCGTTAAATCAATTTCTAGAGGGATAGAGCTTGTTTTTTTCTGTAGCAAGCCAGAAAGATGGAGTTGCTCGTTATCAAAATGAATGAGATTTTTATCTGTACGAGTCCGATGACTACGTGTCAAGGCCAAGAAATAGATTGCTTCTAGAATATTGGTTTTTCCTTGTGCATTTTGACCTAGAAAGACATTTAATTTTGGATTGAAATCAATTTTTGCCTCTTTGTAGTTTCGAAAGGTTTTAATTGTTAAATGTTGGAGCCACATGGTTATCTTCCTGGAAAACGTGGAGCTTGTTTGGTTTTAGGCGATGAAGAAGTTTTTTGTTTCTTGACACTTTTATTCATCTCTTTGACAAGTTTAGCAATTCGCTCTTTCTCAATCTTATCTGCTTGATACTCTTCTTGCTCTTTTAAACTTGGTTTTGTCAAGGTGATGTCAATCTTTAAATCAGGAATGTCAATCGTATCTCCAATACGGATTTTTTTCCCACGTCTATTTTCTAATTCACCATTAAAGTAAACTTGATGATCTATTAAAAAGGATTTGATAGCACCACCGCTTTGTATAATTCCAAGTTCTTTTAGGAGGGCTTGGAGCGTAATAAATTCTTCAAATAATTTGTATTCCATAATTCACCTCAATCTTTGGTATTATACCATATTTTCCTTGAAATAGCTGAAGGAAAGTTAGCTGAAATGAAAACGGTTTTACTCTTTAAAGCTATAAAGAGAACAAGAAAAATTTTGATTTTCGTGGTATAATAGAACTCTATATGTAAGGAGGTAAGGTATGGAGTTAGTGCCTGGAATTTCAGCACATTTTGTTCAATCCAAAAAGTTTAAAACAAATAAAATCACTATTCGTTTTACTGCTCCCTTATCTCTTGAGACAATAGCAGGACGTATGTTAAGTGCAAGTATGTTGGAGACGGCAAATCAAGCTTATCCAACATCACAAGCATTTCGCAGATATTTGGCTAGTTTATATGGAACAGATATTTCCACAAGTGCTTATCGTAGAGGACAAGCACATATTCTTGACTTAACATTTACCTACGTGCGGGATGAGTTTTTGAGTAAAAAAAATGTCTTGACTTCTCGAATTTTGGAATTAGTAAAACAGACTTTATTTTCCCCCTTAGTTCAAGATGGTGCTTTTGAGCCAGCCTTGTTTGAAATTGAAAGAAAACAGTTATTGACTAGTTTAGCTACTGATATGGATGATTCATTTTATTTTGCTCATAAGGAGTTAGATAGCTTGTTCTTCCATGATGAACGTCTTCAATTGAGATACAGTGATTTACGAAATAGCATTTCAAATGAGTCTCCAGAAAGTAGCTACACGTGCTTTCAAAATGCTCTGAAGAATGATCGTATTGATTTCTTTTTCTTAGGTGATTTTAATGAAGTAGAAATCACAGAATCGCTGAAGTCATTACCCTTTACAGCTAGAGAGAACGACGTCACTATCCAGTACCATCAATCTTATTCGAATGTCCTAAGAGAGGGAATGGTTCAGAGGAATGTTGGGCAATCCATTTTGGAAATGGGCTATCATTCTCCTATAAAATATGGTGATGTTCAGCATCTGCCCATGCTTGTTATGAATGGTTTGTTGGGTGAATTTGCACATTCGAAACTTTTTACAAACGTTCGTGAAAATGCTGGAATAGCCTATACAGTCTCTAGTCAATTGGATTTATTTAGTGGTCTGTTAAGGATGTATGCGGGTATTGATAGAGAAAATCGAAATCAGGCTAGAAAAATGATGAATCATCAATTGCTAGATCTGAAAAAGGGTAACTTTACAGATTTTGAGCTTGAACAAACCAAGGAGATGATTCGACGATCTTTGTTGATGGCTCAAGATAATCAACAGACCTTAGTTGAAAGAGTCTATTTGAATGCTCTATTGGGGAAATCAAGCTTTGATATTGATCGATTGGTGGCAAAATTAGAGAGTGTTGATAAAGAAGCTGTATGTAAAGTTGCCAATAGTTTGAAGTTACAAGCGATTTACTTTATGGAAGGAGTAGAATGACAAAGGTTACTTTTGAAGAAAAATACTATCCTGCTGTAAAGGAAACAGTCTACAAAACACAATTGTCAAATGGATTGACAGTTTCTTTACTCCCTAAACAAGATTTCAATGAGGTTTATGGGATTGTAACAGTTCAATTTGGTTCTGTAGATGCAACTTATACAAGCTTGGAAAAAGGTTTACGTCATCATCCAGCAGGAATTGCACATTTTCTTGAACATAAATTGTTTGAAAGAGAAAATTCTGAGGATATAATGGCTGCTTTTACTCGATTAGGTGCGGACAGTAATGCCTTTACAAGCTTTACTAAGACCAGCTATCTTTTTTCAACAATTGACCATCTATTAGAGAATTTAGATTTGCTAGATGAGTTAGTCGGAGATGTTCATTTTACAGAAGAATCAGTTTTAAGGGAACAGGATATTATCCAGCAAGAACGAGAAATGTACCAAGATGATCCAGATTCACGCTTGTTTTTTGCAACATTAGCCAACCTTTATCCTGATACTCCTTTAGCAACAGATATAGTTGGAAGTGAAAAATCAATTTCTGAGATTCAAGTTTCAAATTTAAAAGAGAATTTTACAGAGTTTTACAAACCTGTCAACATGTCACTGTTTTTAGTTGGAAATATTGATGTAAAAGTTGTTGAGGAATACTTTTCGAAAAAGGGAAAGGAAGTTTCAAACCAGTTTACGGTTTCAAAAGAGCAACTACCCTTGCAGCCTGTGAAGCAAACAGATAGTCTTCGGATGGAAGTTTCTTCACCCAAACTTGCTGTTGCGATTAGAGGTAATGGGCAAATAATAGAAGCTGAGTCTTATCGTTACAATATTTTATTGAAATTACTATTTACGATGATGTTTGGTTGGACTTCTGATCGTTTTCAAAGGTTATATGAGTCTGGGAAGTTAGACGCGTCATTGTCACTTGAGGTTGAAGTCAATAGTCGCTTTCATTTTGTGATATTGACAATGGACACCAAAGAGCCTGTTTCTCTGTCACATCAATTTCGTAAAGCGATTCGTCAGTTTAGTAGTGATGCGGATATTACCGAGGAGCATTTAGATCTTGTTAAGAGTGAGATGTTTGGTGAGTTTTTCAGTAGCATGAACTCCTTGGAATTTATTGCAACTCAATACGATCCGATGGATCGCGGAGAAACAATTTTTGATTTTCCGAAAATTTTACAGGAAATTACTTTGGAGGATGTTCTAGAAGCTGGACATCGTTTGATTGATAATGGTGATCTAGTTGATTTTACAATCTTTCCAGCTTAAAAGATGACTAATACTAGAAAGAAGGAATGGTACGTATGAGAAAAAAAACAATTGGCGAGGTTCTACGTTTAGCTAGAATTAACCAGGGATTGAGTCTGGAAGAATTACAGGAAAAAACTGAAATTCAGTTGCATTTTCTAGAAGCTATGGAGGCAGATGATTTTGATCAACTTCCTAGTACCTTCTATGCTCGTTCTTTTTTAAGAAAATATGCCTGGGCAGTAGAGTTAGATGAAAGAATTGTTTTGGATGCATATGATTCAGGCAGTATGATTACCTACGAAGAGGTAGATGTCGATGAAGAAGACTTATCTGGTCGCAGACGATCAAATAAGAAAAAAACGTCTTATCTCCCCTTGTTTTATTTCGTTCTATTTGCTTTGTCAATTTTAATTTTTGTGACTTACTATGTTTGGAACTACATCCAAACTCAGCCAAGTCCTTCTTCAGCTAACTATAGTGTTGTGAACTCAACTAGTTCAACAACCTCATCTAGTTCAACAACCTCATCTAGTTCATCTTCTAGTAGTCAGGTATCAAGCTCATCTTCTACTGCGGAATCAACTATTACCGTTTCAGGTGAAGGGAACCGCATTGAAGCTCGCTATAAAACGAGTAAGGAAACAGCTACGGTTCAGCTGACTGTTTCGGATGCAACTAGCTGGGTAAGTGTTTCAGGAAGTGAGCTGGAGGGTGGTGTGACACTATCCGCAGACAATAAGAATGCAAAAACAACAGTTTCAACTAAGAATCCCGTTACCATTACTTTAGGTGTAGTGAAGGGAGTTACTGTGACTGTGGACAATCAAACGATTGATACTTCGAAGCTGACAACTCAGACTGGAACTGTAACACTTACATTTACTACAGATTAAGGAAAAATCAATGAAAAAAGAACAAATTCCTAATGTATTAACTATTGGTAGAATTCTCTTTATACCTCTCTTTATTCTTATTTTGACTTTGGGCCATTCACAAGGCAGTCATTTGCTGGCAGCGATCATCTTTGCAGTTGCTAGTGTAACGGATTATCTTGATGGCTACCTTGCTCGTAAATGGAATGTAGTCAGCAATTTTGGAAAATTTGCTGATCCGATGGCTGATAAGCTGTTGGTTATGTCAGCTTTTATCATGTTGATTGAGTTAGGTATGGCTCCAGCTTGGGTTGTTGCTATTATCATCTGTCGTGAACTTGCGGTGACAGGCTTACGCTTGTTGCTTGTTGAGACGGGAGGGACAGTTCTAGCAGCAGCGATGCCAGGGAAAATCAAGACCTTTAGTCAGATGTTTGCTATTATCTTTTTGCTCTTACATTGGAATTTAATTGGTCAGCTGTTGCTTTATATCGCTTTGTTTTTCACTATCTACTCTGGTTATGATTATTTCAAGGGTAGCGCTCATGTATTCAAAGGGACATTTGGTTCGAAATGAAATCGATTATTGAAGTAAAAGATCTGTCTTTTCGTTACAAGGAAGACCAGGATCATTATGATGTTAATAATGTCTCGTTTCACGTGAAACGGGGAGAATGGCTTTCGATTGTAGGTCATAATGGGAGTGGGAAATCGACAACTATCCGTTTGATTGATGGATTGCTTGAAGCAGAGTCTGGAGAAATCTGGATAGATGGGCAATTGCTGTCCTCTGAGAATGTTTGGGACTTACGCCGTCAAATTGGTATGGTTTTTCAAAATCCAGATAACCAATTTGTGGGGGCGACTGTTGAAGATGATGTTGCCTTTGGTTTAGAAAATCAGGGACTTCCTCGTGAAGAAATGAAGAAGAGAGTGTCTGAATCTTTGGAGTTGGTAGGTATGCTGGACTTTAAGAAGAGAGAACCAGCTCGTTTATCTGGTGGCCAAAAACAGCGGGTGGCCATTGCAGGAGTTGTTGCCTTGAGACCAGCTATTTTAATTCTGGACGAGGCTACAAGTATGTTGGACCCCGAGGGACGAAGAGAACTGATTCAGACAGTTCAAGAGATTCGAAAAGACAACCAGATGACAGTCGTCTCCATTACACATGATTTAGAAGAAGTTGCGATGAGTGACCGTGTCTTGGTCATGAAAAAAGGCCAAGTGGAGTCAACCAGTAGCCCAAGAGAACTTTTTTCTCGGGCTGACCTTGACCAGATAGGGTTGGATGAGCCTTTTACTAATCAATTGAGAGAATCTTTGAGAGAGACTGGTTATCGGTTGCCGGATGGCTATTTGACAGAAGGAGAGCTAGAGGACAAGTTATGGGAATTACTCTAGAAAATGTGAGCTTTACTTATCAAGAGGGGACTCCCCTATCTTCATCAGCCTTGACTGATGTTTCTTTGACGATTGAGGATGGTTCCTATACAGCTTTAGTAGGGCACACAGGTAGTGGGAAATCAACGATTTTACAGCTTTTAAATGGTCTATTGGTACCAAGTAAGGGTTTTGTTCGAGTTTTCGATACCGTCATTACCCCTACATCAACAAATAAAGAAATTCGTCAGATTCGAAAGCAGGTTGGTCTAGTGTTTCAATTTGCTGAAAATCAGATTTTCGAAGAGACTGTTTTGAAAGATGTTGCATTTGGACCGCAAAATTTTGGAGTTTCTGAGGAAGAGGCCAAGAAAATTGCGCGTGAAAAGTTAGCCTTGGTAGGCATCGATGAGTCACTCTTTGAGCGCAGTCCTTTTGAACTTTCGGGTGGCCAAATGAGACGTGTGGCTATAGCAGGTATGCTAACGATGGAGCCAACTGTCTTGGTTTTGGATGAGCCGACAGCAGGGCTAGATCCTTTGGGCAGAAAAGAATTGATGACCTTGTTTAAAGAACTCCACCTTTCTGGAATGACAATCGTTCTGGTAACGCATTTGATGGATGATGTAGCTGCATATGCTGATCAGGTCTATGTTATGGAAAAGGGACGTTTGGTCAAAAGTGGTAAACCGAGCGAAGTTTTCCAAGATGTAGACTCTATGGAAAAGGTGCAGTTAGGTGTGCCTAAAATCACAGCCTTTTGTAAGCGTTTGGCAGATAGAGGTGTAGCTTTTAAAAAACTGCCAATCAAGATAGAGGAGTTTAAGGAGTCGCTAAATGGATAGTATGATTTTAGGGCGTTATATACCAGGAGATTCCATCATTCATCGCTTGGATCCACGTAGTAAATTACTTGCCATGATCCTGCTGATTTTGATTGTATTTTGGGCCAATAATCCTCTCACCAATCTCGTTCTGTTTGTAGCGACAGGTATATTTATCGCTTTGTCAGGCGTTTCTCTCTCATTTTTCGTTCAGGGATTAAAATCCATGTTCTTCTTGATTGCTTTTACGACTCTTTTTCAGCTCTTTTTTATTTCAAGTGGAAATGTCCTATTTGAGTTTTCTTTTATAAGAATAACGGATTATGCTTTGCAACAAGCAGGAATCATTTTCTGTCGTTTTGTGTTGATTATTTTCTTTTCAACCTTGCTAACCTTAACGACCATGCCTTTGAGTCTGGCAGCTGCAGTTGAAGCTCTTTTAGCACCGATGAAACGCGTGAAAGTTCCCGTTCATGAAATTGGCCTCATGTTATCAATGAGTTTGCGTTTTGTTCCAACATTGATGGATGACACGACGCGAATTATGAATGCTCAGAAAGCCCGTGGAGTTGACTTTGGTGAAGGCAGCATCGTTCAAAAAGTAAAGGCTATGATTCCAATTTTAATTCCTCTTTTTGCGACGAGCTTAAAGCGTGCAGATTCATTGGCAATAGCGATGGAAGCGCGTGGTTATCAAGGAGGAAAGGGTAGAAGTCAGTATAGACAGTTGAGATGGAGTCAAAAGGATACACTGGCAATTCTTGTGATTTTGGTACTGGGATGTTTCTTATTTTTCTTAAAATCTTAGTAGGTTTGTAGGATTGATAAGAAGCTCACAGTAGCAGGTTTTTAGTATAAAGGTAGGAATATGAACCGTTTTAAAAAATCAAAATATCTAATCATCGTTTTTGTCACAGTTTTGGCAGTTTCTGTTCTATTAGTGACAACCTATTCAAGCGCTATTGTGACGAAACTAGGAGATGGGATTTCCTTAGTAGATAGAATTGTTCAGAAACCCTTTCAGTGGTTTGATACTTTCAAATCAGATTTGGGACATTTGACGCAGACTTACAATGAAAACGAAAGTCTAAAAAAACAGCTTTATCAACTAGAGGTGGAGTCTAATCAATCAGAAAGTTTAAAAAATGAAAATGAACAATTACGTCAGTTGCTGGATATGAAGTCAAAATTGCAGGCTACAAAAACCATTGCAGCAGATGTGATTATGCGAGCTCCAGTATCTTGGAAACAAGAGTTAACAATTGATGCGGGAAGTTTAAAAGGAGCTTCTGAAAATATGTTGGCCATTGCAAACGGGGGTTTGATTGGTAGTGTTTCAAAGGTGGAGGATCATTCAACAACGGTCAATCTATTGACAAACACCGAAAATTCAGATAAAATTTCTGTTAAAATCCTGCATGGTTCTACTGAAATTTACGGGATTATCGTTGGTTATGATAAGGAATCTGAACTGCTTAAAATTAGTCAATTAAACAGCAACAGCGACATTAGCGCGGGAGACAAGGTGACTACAGGGGGGCTCGGAAACTTTAATGTTAAGGATATCCCTGTTGGAGAGGTTGTTGCTACAACACACAGCAGTGATTATCTAACAAAGGAAGTAACAGTCAAGTTAAGTGCTGACACCAAAAATCTTCATGTGGTAGAGTTAGTGGGGAATTAGCAATGAGACTGTTAAAACAAATTGGTATTTTCTTTTTACTCCCTTTTGTCGTACTAATTGATGCACATATTGGACAATTAGCGGGATCCTTCTTCCCTCACTTTCATTTAGCAAGTCATTTTCTGTTTTTATTTCTCTTGTTTGAGACAATTGAGGTTTCAGAATATCTCTATCTAGCTTATTGCTGTATAGCGGGTTTGGTGTACGATATCTATTTTTTCCACTTGATAGGAATTGCAACACTTCTATTTATCTTGATAGGAGCTTCGCTCCATAAATTTAATAGTGTAATTTTGCTAAACCGTTGGACAAGAATGTTAACAATAGTTGTGATGAGTTTCCTATTTGATATGGGGGGCTATCTCCTTGCTCTTGCTATGGGATTGACAGTAGAATCGATGCCAGTTTTCATCGTCTATAGCCTTGTCCCATCAATGATTTTAAACTTTTTATGGATGCTTATTTTCCAATATATTTTTGAAAAATGTTATCTATAAGAAAGAAATAAAAATGTAACAAAGGCGTAATATTTATTATGTCTTTTTTTGGTATACTAGTAATGTCTTAAATAGAAGGAGTATCTACACAATATGAAGAAAAAAATCTTAGCGTCACTTTTGTTAAGTACAGTATTGGTTTCACAAGCGGCGGTATTGACAACTGTCCACGCTGAAACAACTGATGAAAAGATTGCTGCTCAAGATAGTAAGATTAGTAATTTGACATCTCAACAAAAAGAAGCTCAAAAACAAGTAGATGAAATCCAAACGCAAGTTACAGCTATCCAAACTCAACAAACGAACTTGGAAGCTGAGAACGAAACTCTACAAGCTGAATCTAAAAAACTTGAAGGAGAAATTACAGAGCTTTCTAAGAATATTGTTGCTCGTAATGAATCTTTGGAGAAACAAGCACGTAGCGCACAAACAAACGGTGCCGCAACTAGCTACATCAATACAATTGTAAATTCAAAATCAATTACAGAAGCTATTTCACGTGTTGCAGCCATGAGCGAGATTGTATCAGCTAACAACAAAATGTTGGAACAACAGAAAGCTGATAAGAAATCTATCGCTGAAAAACAGGTTGCAAATAATGAAGCAATCAACACTGTTATTGCGAACCAACAAACGCTTGCAGACGATGCACAAGCATTGACAACAAAACAAGCAGAGTTGAAAGTTGCTGAGTTAAACCTTGCTGCAGAGAAAGCTACTGCAGAAAGTGATAAAGCTACTTTATTGGAACAAAAAGCAGCAGCAGAGGCAGAAGCAAAAGCAGCAGCTGAAGCAGAAGCGGCTTATAAAGCACGTCAAACAAGTCAACAACAATCAGTTGTTGCTTCTGGAAATACAACACTTTCAGATCAAGTGCAAGCAACTTCAAGCTCTTCATCAGATGATGATTCAAGCTACACTCCAGCACCTGCTCCAACTCCAACAAGACAGCGTCCAACATACAGTACAAATGCTTCAAGTTATCCAACTGGAGAATGTACTTGGGGAGCTAAAACATTAGCACCTTGGGCTGGAGATTACTGGGGTAACGGAGCGCAGTGGGCTACAAGTGCAGCAGCTGCAGGATTCCGTACAGGATCAACTCCACAAGTTGGTGCGATTGCATGTTGGAATGACGGTGGATATGGACACGTAGCGGTTGTTACAGCAGTTTCATCATCAACTAGCATTCAAGTATCAGAATCAAACTATGGTGGAGATCGTACAATCGGTAACAAACGTGGATGGTTCAACCCAACTACAACTTCTGAAGGTTACGTAACATACATCTATCCAAACTAATGAATGAAATAAAGAGGCTCGATTTGAGTCTCTTTTCTTTTTTAGTCTTAAGTTAGGCTAAAAACTAGCAAAACCACTTGAAAATATGGCTAAAATGTGATAAAATGAAACTTGTCGTGTAAACGATAATACTCATTCTTGATGAATTGTGAAACTGTTGCCCTCGGGTCGTTTTGCAAGTTGAAGTCGAGGAGAGGAAAAAAACAAAAAGGAGAAATACTCATGGCAGTAATTTCAATGAAACAACTTCTTGAGGCTGGTGTACACTTTGGTCACCAAACTCGTCGCTGGAACCCTAAGATGGCTAAGTACATCTTCACTGAGCGTAACGGAATCCACGTTATCGACTTGCAACAAACTGTAAAATACGCTGACCAAGCATACGACTTTATGCGTGATGCTGCAGCTAACGATGCAGTTGTATTGTTTGTTGGTACTAAAAAACAAGCTGCTGACGCTGTTAAAGAAGAAGCAGAACGTTCAGGTCAATACTACATCAACCACCGTTGGTTGGGTGGAACTCTTACTAACTGGGGAACTATCCAAAAACGTATTGCTCGTTTGAAAGAAATCAAACGTATGGAAGAAGAAGGAATCTTCGACGTTCTTCCTAAGAAAGAAGTTGCACTTCTTAACAAACAACGTGCACGTCTTGAAAAATTCTTGGGTGGTATCGAAGACATGCCTCGTATCCCTGATGTAATGTACGTAGTTGACCCACATAAAGAACAAATCGCTGTTAAAGAAGCTAAAAAATTGGGTATCCCAGTTGTAGCGATGGTTGACACAAACACTGATCCAGACGATATCGATGTAATCATCCCAGCTAACGATGACGCTATCCGCGCTGTTAAATTGATCACAGCTAAATTGGCTGACGCTATCATCGAAGGACGTCAAGGTGAGGACGCAACAGCAGTTGAAGCTGAATTTGCAGCTTCAGAAGCTCAAGCTGACTCAATCGAAGAAATCGTTGAAGTTGTAGAAGGCGACAACGCTTAATTCATATAAATAGTAATTACCTAGGAGGGCGGGGCCTAGCCCAGCTCTCCTATTTTTAAAAAATATAGGAGAATCAAAATGGCAGAAATTACAGCTAAACTTGTAAAAGAGTTGCGTGAAAAATCTGGTGCCGGTGTTATGGACGCTAAAAAAGCGCTTGTAGAAACAGACGGTGATATCGAAAAAGCGATCGAATTGCTTCGCGAAAAAGGTATGGCGAAGGCAGCTAAGAAAGCTGACCGTGTTGCTGCAGAAGGTTTGACTGGTGTATTTGTTAATGGTAACGTTGCAGCAGTAGTTGAAGTAAATGCTGAAACTGACTTCGTTGCGAAAAACGCTCAATTCGTTGACTTGGTAAACGCAACAGCTAAAGTAATTGCTGAAGGAAAACCAGCTAACAACGAAGAAGCTCTTGCTTTGACAATGCCTTCAGGTGAAACTCTTGAAGCTGCATATGTATCTGCAACAGCTACAATCGGTGAAAAAATCTCATTCCGTCGTTTTGCTTTGCTTGAAAAAACAGATGCACAACACTTCGGAGCATACCAACACAATGGTGGACGTATCGGTGTTATCTCTGTAATCGAAGGTGGAGACGAAGCGCTTGCTAAACAAATCTCAATGCACATTGCTGCGATGAAACCAACAGTTCTTTCTTACAAAGAATTGGATGAGCAATTCGTTAAAGATGAGTTGGCACAATTGAACCACGTAATCGACCAAGATAACGAAAGCCGTGCAATGGTTGGTAAACCAGCTCTTCCACACTTGAAGTATGGATCAAAAGCACAATTGTCTGATGAAGTGATTGCTCAAGCTGAAGCTGATATCAAAGCTGAGTTGGCTGCAGAAGGCAAACCAGAAAAAATCTGGGACAAAATCATCCCAGGTAAAATGGACCGCTTCATGCTTGACAACACCAAAGTTGACCAAGCATACACACTTCTTGCACAAGTATACATCATGGATGACAGCAAGACAGTTGAAGCTTACCTTGAATCAGTAAATGCTTCAGTAGTTGAGTTCGCTCGCTTTGAAGTTGGTGAAGGTATTGAGAAAGCTGCAAACGACTTTGAAGCAGAAGTTGCAGCTACAATGGCAGCAGCCTTGAATAACTAATAGAAAAGGAAGCAAATTGCTTCCTTTTTCTTTTTGTCTAGAGAGTAGATTCTGTATGAGTAAACAAAAAGCCCTTTAATAAGGGCTAAGTGCATTTAGGAGGCTACACTTCAAATTCATAGAGTGCTGTAGACAAATAACGTTCGCCGTTATCTGGTGCTAAAGCAAGGACTTTCTTACCTGTACCTAATTTCTTGGCAACCTCAATTGCCCCGTAAATTGCTGCAGCTGAAGAAATCCCAACAAGGAAGCCTTCTTTTCCACCAATTTCACGTCCGAGTGCTAGAGCATCATCTGACGTTACGCGGACGATACCATCATAGGCCTTTGTATCAAGTGTTTCAGGAATAAATCCAGCTGAGATACCTTGAATTTTGTGAGGTCCTGGTTTTTCACCAGACAAGATAGCTGACTCGTCTGCCTCAACTGCATAAACTTGAATGTTTGAATTTGCTGCTTTAAGAGCGTGAGAAACACCTGAGATCGTTCCACCGGTGCCAACACCACCTACAAAAGCATCTAGTCCATCAGAACCGAAAGCAGCCAGTATTTCAGCTCCTGTTGTTCTTTCGTGTACTTCTGGATTAGCTGGATTATTAAATTGGAGTGGAAGGAAGCCGTCACGTTCAGCAGCGATTTCCTGAGCTTTAGCAATAGCCCCTTTCATTCCTTCGCTACCAGGAGTAAGAACGAGTTCAGCACCATAGGCTTGGATAATCTTACGTCGTTCCACACTCATCGTTTCAGGCATGACGATAACAACTTTATATCCTTTAGCGGCACCAACCCATGAAAGACCGATACCAGTGTTTCCACTCGTTGCTTCAACAATGGTAGCACCCGGTTTTAGAATACCATCTTGTTCCGCTTTTTCAATCATGCTAAGGGCAATACGGTCTTTTACTGACGAACCAGGGTTAAAAGCTTCTAGTTTAACATAGACATCTGCAGCACCCTCTGGAACAATGTTGTTAAGTTTAACAATCGGTGTTTGTCCAATAAGTTCAGTGATATTGTTATAAATAGCCATAGATATACCTCTTTGTATAAGATGATACTAGTATAACGCGCTTAAGGCTATTTGTAAAATATAGAAATCCTATCAAAGTGATAGGATTTTTTTATATCAAAGGTCTAAGTCATTAATTTTTAATCGATTGTGATAAGCCAATTCTAATAAATAGGTGTAAAGCGGAAGGATGTCCGCTTTTTTAGGGAATTCAAATTTATGGAAACTCAGATGCTCATTATGTGCTTTTAGAAAGACATTTTCTAAATAAGTGATCGTAATCTCACTATCATCTATACCTGCTCCAGCAGTTTCCATTTCAACGTTTACAATGTTCATCAAAAAGAGTGACTTAACAGACGTCTTGCGACCAGTAGCACCTTGCTTATCTGTAAAAATAATACGGATATTTGTAAAGATAATTGAATCGCGAATAAGTTTATATCCACTTTGAATTTCTTCATTCTCTAGTAGATATTGTCCATATTCTTTAATAAGAGTCTCTTTGTTTTCCTCGCTAAAGTTTCCAGCAAGTCCTTGAATAAATTTCCCAAACGCCATGTATTTCTCCTTTGTTTACACTAAGTTTACAGGAACTTCAACTTCTCGTAAATCTTGATCAGTTAAAGTGATTTTTCCATTAAAGAACTCAACAAGAGCGGCTTTGATATTTTCTTTCTCTTCCTTATCAACATAGATCATTGTAGCAATTTGATCTGTAAAGTTTGTATCCAGCTCCATGAGATGATGCTTTCTAAGGAAATTGCCATATTCTTGATACTGAGCGTAAGACATCTGAATGGCTATGCCAGCCTGTTCTTTGATTTCAATAATGCCAATTTCTTTGACAGCCAAGGCTACGCTACCTGCATAAGCACGAATCAAACCACCAGCACCTAGTTTGATGCCACCAAAGTAGCGGGTAACTACTACACAGACATTGGTAAGATTATGATTTTCTAAGACTCCGAGCATAGGGACTCCAGCAGTACCACTAGGTTCACCATCATCACTCGTACGTTTGATTTCACTGCGTTCTCCTACAATAAAAGCAGAGCAGTTATGGGTGGCTTTATAGTGTTCTTTTTTGATGGTAGTGATGAAGTCACGAGCCTCTTCTTCGCTATAAACACGCTTGACATGACAGATAAATCGGGATTTTTTGATTTCTTCTTGGATTTGTCCATCCTCTTTAATTGTTCTAAATTCCATGATTTAATTGTACTAAAAAAATACCTAAAGCGCTATATTTTTACGAATATTAAAGTATGAAAGTAAATCCAAATTACCTCGGTCGCTTGTTTACTGAGAAAGAATTAACGGAAGAAGAACGACAGGAAGCAGTGAATCTGCCAGCAATGAGAAAAGAGAAGGGGAAACTGTTTTGTCAACGTTGTAATAGTTTGATTCTAGAAGAATGGTATTTGCCTATTGGCGCCTACTATTGTAGGGAGTGTTTGCTGATGAAGAGAGTCAGGAGTGATCAAGCTTTATACTATTTTCCGCAGGAGAATTTTCCTAAGCAAGATGTTCTCAAATGGCGTGGTCAGTTAACCCCTTTTCAGGAAAAGGTATCAGAGGGGTTGATTCGAGCATTCGAAAAGAAAGAACCGACTTTAGTTCATGCTGTGACAGGAGCTGGAAAGACAGAGATGATTTATCAAGTTGTGGCCAAAGTGATTGATGATGGTGGTGCAGTTTGTTTGGCCAGTCCTCGAATTGATGTATGTTTAGAACTGTATAAGCGACTGCAGAATGACTTTGCTTGCGATATAGCGCTACTCCATGGCGAATCAGAGCCCTATTTTCGAACTCCCCTAGTAATTGCAACAACTCATCAGTTATTAAAATTTTATCATGCTTTTGATTTGTTGATAGTGGATGAGGTAGATGCCTTTCCTTATGTTGACAACACTATGCTCTACTATGCTGTAAAGAATAGTGTAAAGGAGGATGGATTGAGGATATTCCTTACAGCAACTTCTACAGATGAGTTAGATAGGAAGGTTCGCACAGGAGAATTAAAACGATTAAGCTTGCCGAGACGGTTTCATGGAAATCCTTTGATTATTCCTAAACCAGTCTGGTTATCGGATTTTAATCACTGTTTAGAGAAAAATCAATTGTCAACTAAGTTAAAGACTTATATTGAGAAACAGAGAAGAACAGGTTATCCCTTACTGATTTTTGCATCAGAGATTAAGAAAGGCGAAAAACTAAAAGAAATACTACAGGTGCATTTCCCAGATGAGAATATCGGTTTTGTATCTTCTATCACAGAAGACCGATTAGAGCAAGTGCAAGCTTTTCGAGATGGAGAATTAACAATACTGATCAGTACGACAATATTGGAACGCGGAGTCACCTTCCCTTGTGTGGATGTTTTCGTAGTAGAAGCTAATCATCGACTCTTTACCAAGTCTAGCTTGATTCAGATTGGTGGTCGAGTTGGACGTAGCATGGACAGACCAACTGGTGAGTTGCTCTTCTTTCATGATGGGTTAAATGCTTCCATCAAGAAGGCAATCAAGGAAATCAAGCATATGAATAAGGAGGCGGGATTATGAACTGTTTACTATGTGGCCAGACTACAAAGAGTGAGCTGACTTTTAGCAGTCTCTTCCTTTTGAAGGATGACTGCAGTTATCTTTGTTCAGATTGTGCTTCTAGTTTTGAGAAGATTGGTGAGAATTATTGCCCAAACTGTATGAAAACAGCTATGTCAACTAAGTGTCAAGATTGTAAACTTTGGTGTAAAGAAGGAATTCGGGTTGATCATAAGGCAATCTTTACCTATAATCAAGCTATGAAAGACTTTTTCAGTCGATATAAGTTTGATGGGGATTTTCTACTTAGAAAGGTTTTTGCTTCTGTTCTTGCTGAGGAGCTGAAAAAGTATAGAGGTTATCAATTTGTTGTAATTCCCCTAAGCCCTGAAAGATTGCTTGAGAGGGGGTTTAACCAAGTCGAGGGTTTGGTTGAGGCAGCAGGCTTTTCTTTTAAAGATATATTAGGAAAAAGAGAAGAGAGTGCTAGTTCTTCTAAAAGCCGTTTGGAAAGGTTAGCTACTGAAATTCCATTTTTTATTAAAGATGGGATCTCACTTCCTAAGAAGATTTTGCTGATTGATGACATCTATACAACAGGGGCAACTGTGAATCGTGTAAAACGACTTTTGGAAGAAGCGGGTGCTTTGGAAGTTAAAACTTTTTCCCTTGTAAGATGAGGAAAAAATTTGCAAAATGAAAATGAAAGCGTTATAATATAGTTAGAAAAACAAAAATGTTTAGAAAGAAGGTACTTATATGATTAAATATAGTATCCGTGGTGAAAACCTAGAAGTAACAGAAGCAATTCGTGATTATGTAGTTTCTAAACTCGAAAAGATCGAAAAGTATTTTCAACCTGAGCAGGAGTTGGATGCACGTGTGAACTTGAAAGTTTACCGTGAAAAAACAGCAAAGGTTGAAGTAACAATTCCGCTTGGATCTATCACTCTTCGTGCTGAAGATATTTCTCAAGATATGTATGGTTCTATCGATCTTGTAACAGATAAAATTGAACGTCAGATTCGTAAAAATAAAACTAAAATCGAACGTAAGAATAAAAACAAAGTTGCGACAAGTCAACTCTTTACAGACGCTCTAGTTGAAGATGCAAATGTTGTGCAACCAAAAGTCGTTCGTTCAAAACAAATTGATTTGAAGCCAATGGATTTAGAAGAAGCTCTTCTCCAAATGGATTTATTGGGACATGATTTCTTTATCTATGTAGATGTAGAAGATCAAACAACTAATGTTTTGTATCGCCGTGAAGATGGTGAAGTTGGTTTGTTAGAAGTGAAAGAATCATAAAATAGAATTTTTAAAGTGGTTTACACCAGTGTAAACCACTTTTGTATTGCATTATTATAAAAGGTATAAACGGGGGCAGTTATGAAAGACGTGGTGATTGTTTCGGCAGTACGAACTCCAATAGGCTCCTTTGGAGGAATTTTGAAGGATGTTTCAGCTGTTGATTTGGGAGCTTTGGTTATTAAGAGTGCTTTGGAAAAAGCCAATGTCAAACCAGAGCAGGTAGACGAAGTGATTATGGGGAATGTACTGGGTGCTGGTTTAGGTCAAAACGTAGCTCGTCAAATGAGCGTTCATGCAGGACTCCCTGAATTTACACCAGCCTTTACTATCAACAAGGTTTGTGGTTCCGGTTTGAAGGCCGTGCAGTTGGCTGCTCAAGCGATTCGATGTGGCGATGCAGATATTATCGTAGCTGGTGGTGCAGAAAACATGAGTCAGGCTCCATACGTTTTGCCAAGTTTCCGTTGGGGCGGCCGTATGGGTGATTCGAAAGTTGTTGATACCATGCTCAAGGATGGTTTGTCTGATGCCTTTAACGAATACCATATGGGAATTACAGCCGAGAATGTGGCTGAAGAATATGGTGTCAGTCGAGAAGAGCAAGATGCTCTTGCTTTAGAGTCACAAAAACGAGCAGTTGCAGCTATAGAATCTGGTCGCTTTAAAGAAGAGATTATTCCAGTTGTCATTCCTCAACGCAAAGGCGATCCTATCGTTTTTGATACAGATGAATATCCTAGAAAAGATGCTAGCTTGGAGAGTTTGTCTAAGCTAGGTCCTGTTTTCAAAAAAGACGGTTCTGTCACAGCGGGAAATGCTTCAGGAATCAATGACGGGGCAGCAGCTGTCTTAATCATGAGTGCTGAAAAAGCTGAAGAATTAGGCCTTTCAGTGATTGCCCGCATTCGTTCGTATGCAAGTGCAGGTTTGGATCCTAAGATGATGGGATGTGGACCGATTTATGCGACTCGCAAGGCTCTTGAAAAAGGCAATTTGACAGTTGAAGATCTCGACTTGATTGAGTCAAATGAAGCCTTTGCTGCCCAGGCTTGTGCAGTTGGTAAAACACTTGGTTTCAACACAGATATTGTCAACGTCAATGGTGGCGCCATTGCTCTTGGTCACCCAATTGGGGCTTCCGGTTGCCGTATCCTAGTAACGCTGGTACATGAGATGATGAAACGTGATGCTAAAACTGGGTTAGCAACTCTCTGTATCGGAGGAGGGATGGGGACTGCCCTTATCGTGGAACGTTAGGTGTTAGTGATCTGAACACGTGGGTAGGAGGGTGATGATTCCCTCCTCTTTTTGTGTCTGAAGTTAGAGAAATCAATCATGAAAGAAAGGCTTGCATCTTTTAAAAGGTCGCTTTTTAAGGGTTTTTGTGATATAATAATGCGCAAGAGGTTTAGAATGAAAAAAAATAATTTAATCCCGTTTTCTGCAGTCTTGCTAGGACTTGCAACTTTCGGAATCTTAACTTTGCTGATTATTTTTTCACATAATCTTGCTGTAACAATCACTGTTTTGTTTTTATTTGTACTACTTTATTTGCTTTTATTCGTTTGGCAAAAAAAACAGTATGAAAAGAGCGAAATTGAACAAATCCAATATGTAAATCACCAAGCCGAAAATAGCTTGAGTACTTTGCTTGATCAAATGCCGGTGGGAGTCCTGAAATTAGACTTATCAAGCGGAGAAGTGGAATGGTTTAATCCCTATGCTGAGCTGATTTTAACTACTGAAGAAGGGGAAATTGATGTTGAGTTAATTCAAACCATCATCAAGGCTTCTGTTGGGAATCCAGGTTCGTATGCTACCTTGGGCGAAACACGATATGCTGTCCATATGGACAAGGCTTCAGGTGTTTTGTATTTCTTTGATGTTTCTGGAGAGTACGAAGCAACTGTTGAATTGGTAACTAGTCGTCCAGTCATTGGAGTCATCTCGGTAGATAACTATGATGATTTGGAGGATGCGACATCTGACTCAGATATCAGTCATATCAATAGTTTTGTAGCCAATTTTGTTTCAGAATTTGCTAGTAAGTATGCTATGTTTTCTCGCCGTGTGGGGATGGATCGTTTTTATGTATTCACAGATTACACGGTACTAGAGGAATTGATGAATGATAAATTCTCCGTTATTGATACTTTCCGAGAAGAATCAAAACAGAGGCATCTACCCCTAACTTTAAGTATGGGATTTTCTTATGGTGATGGAAACCATGAAGAGATAGGGAAAATTGCCTTGCTCAACTTGAACTTAGCAGAAGTTCGCGGTGGTGACCAGGTGGTGGTCAAGGAAAATAACGAAACCAAGAATCCTGTCTACTTTGGTGGAGGGACTGCTGCATCTATCAAACGTACTCGTACACGTACCAGAGCCATGATGACAGCCATTTCTGATAAGATTCGAAGTGTTGACCAAGTTTTTGTAGTCGGTCATAAAAATCTAGATATGGATGCTTTGGGCTCTGCTGTTGGTATGCAGTTGTTTGCAAGTAATATTATTGAGAACAGTTATGCTGTCTATGATGCAGACCATATGCCAGCAGATATCGAACGTGCTATTCAGTTCTTGAAGAAGGAAGATGTCACGAAGCTTTTATCTCTTACAGATGCGATGAAGTTAGTTACAAACCGTTCATTATTGATTCTGGTGGATCATTCCAAGACGGCTTTGACTTTGTCAAAAGATTTTTATGATTTGTTCACTCAAACTATTGTTATTGACCATCATAGACGTGATCAGGATTTCCCTGAGAATGCAGTCATCACCTATATTGAAAGTGGGGCAAGTAGTGCCAGTGAGTTGGTAACAGAATTGATTCAGTTCCAAAATTCTAAGAAGAATCGTTTGAGTCGTATGCAGGCCAGTGTTTTGATGGCTGGTATGATGCTGGATACCAAGAATTTCACATCTCGCGTGACGAGCCGAACCTTTGATGTGGCTAGCTATCTGAGAACACGGGGAAGTGACAGTATTGCTATCCAGGAGATTGCTGCGACAGATTTTGAAGAGTACCGTGAGGTAAATGAACTCATTTTACAAGGTCGTAAGTTAGGTTCAGATATCTTGATTGCCCAAGCTAAGGACTCAATGTCTTATGACACAGTTGTTATCAGTAAAGCTGCCGATGCTATGTTGGCTATGTCTGGTATTGAAGCCAGCTTCGTTCTAGCAAAAAATACACAAGGATTTATCTCTATCTCGGCTCGAAGTCGTAGTAAAATCAATGTGCAACGCATTATGGAAGAGTTGGGTGGTGGAGGTCACTTTAATCTAGCTGCCGCGCAAATCGAGGATATGAGTTTGTCGGAAGCAGGAGAAAAATTGACTCAACTAATCTTGGAAGAACTAAAGGAAAAGGAGAAAGAAGAATGAAAGTAATCTTTTTAGCAGATGTTAAAGGAAAAGGGAAGACAGGCGAAATTAAGGAAGTACCAACTGGCTACGCTCAAAACTTCCTGATTAAAAAGAATTTGGCCAAGGAAGCAACTGCTCAAGCAGTGGGTGAGTTGCGTGGAAAACAAAAATCAGAAGAAAAGGCTCATGCTGAAATGATTGCTGAAGCAAAAGCCATCAAGGCTAAGCTTGAGGCAGAAGAAACAGTTGTAGAGTTTGTTGAAAAGGTTGGACCAGATGGCCGTACATTTGGTTCCATCACTAACAAGAAAATTGCAGAAGAATTGCAAAAGCAGTTTGGTATTAAGATTGATAAACGCAATATTCAAGTGCAAGCACCAATTCGAGCAGTAGGTTTGATTGATGTACCAGTGAAGATCTATCAAGATGTCACAAGTGTCATCAATCTTCGTGTAAAAGAAGGTTAAGTTTACAACCTCTTGACAAGATTGTAAAAGGAAGGAAAGTTGGATGGCAGAAGTAGAGGAACTGCGAGTTCAACCTCAGGATATTTTAGCAGAACAATCTGTTCTGGGGGCTATTTTTATAGATGAGAGTAAGCTCGTTTTTGTCCGAGAATACATTGATTCTCGTGACTTCTTTAAGTATGCTCATCGGTTGATTTTCCAAGCGATGGTAGATTTGTCGGATCGTGGGGAAGCGATTGATGCGACGACGGTTCGAACGATTTTGGATAGCCAAGGCGATCTCCAAAATATTGGTGGCTTGTCTTATCTTGTTGAAATTGTCAACTCTGTACCAACTTCAGCCAATGCAGAATATTACGCTAAAATTGTAGCCGAAAAGGCTATGCTTCGTCGCTTGATTTCCAAGTTGACAGAGTCTGTCAACCAAGCTTATGAGGCTTCTAAGCCTGCAGATGAAATCATCGCTCAGGCTGAAAAGGGACTCATTGATGTTAGCGAAAACGCCAATCGTAGTGGGTTCAAGAACATCCGAGATATTCTAAATATCAACTTTGGGAACCTAGAAGTTCGGTCACAACAAACTACGGATATCACTGGTATTGCAACGGGTTACCGTGATTTGGACCATATGACGACAGGTCTCCATGAGGAGGAATTAATTATTCTAGCGGCGCGACCAGCGGTTGGTAAGACGGCCTTTGCTTTGAACATTGCTCAGAACATTGGGACTAAGTTGGACAAGACGGTTGCCATCTTTTCACTGGAAATGGGTGCGGAAAGTCTAGTAGACCGTATGTTGGCGGCCGAAGGATTAGTGGAGTCCCATTCTATCCGTACAGGTCAATTGACTGATGAGGAATGGCAAAAGTATACCATTGCCCAAGGGAACCTAGCCAACGCGAGTATCTATATTGATGATACGCCAGGGATTCGGATCACGGAAATTCGTTCGCGGTCACGCAAACTGGCTCAAGAAACGGGCAATCTAGGATTGATTTTGATAGACTACCTACAGCTTATTACAGGGACTGGTCGTGAGAACCGCCAACAAGAAGTCTCTGAAATTTCTCGTCAGTTGAAAATTCTAGCCAAGGAATTAAAGGTTCCAGTCATTGCTCTCAGTCAGCTATCTCGTGGAGTGGAACAGCGTCAGGATAAGAGACCAGTCTTGTCTGATATTCGTGAATCGGGTTCTATCGAGCAGGATGCGGATATCGTAGCTTTTCTATACCGTGACGACTACTACGATCGTGCGGGTGAAGAAGAGGAAGGAATTCCAAATAACAAGGTTGAGGTTATCATCGAGAAAAACCGTAGTGGAGCTCGTGGAACGGTGGAATTGATTTTCCAAAAAGAATACAATAAATTTTCAAGTATCTCAAAGAGGGAGGCATAAGATGTCAGATGCATTTACAGATGTAGCCAAGATGAAAAAAATCAAAGAAGAGATCAAGGCGCATGAGGGACAAGTCGTTGAAATGACTTTGGAGAATGGCCGTAAGCGCCAAAAAAATAGATTGGGTAAGCTAATTGAGGTTTATCCATCTCTATTTATCGTTGAATTTGGGGATGTTGAAGGAGACAAACAAGCCAATGTCTATGTTGAATCCTTCACCTACTCAGATATCTTGACAGAAAAGAACTTGATTCGCTATCTAGACTAAGAATCCTAAAATGAAGTGAGCTTTGCTCACTTTTTTCTTTTTCTCCCGAATAGTATAAACGAGGGGAACCTCGGAAATTTATATTATTAAGGAGAATGAATGACGTTTTTTAAATCAGGAGTTAAGAAGAGTAGATGTACTCAGTTGAGTGTAGGGCTGGCTACTTTGTTTGTTACAAGTACCTTTTTGTTTGGTGGAGAATCGGTTCAAGCTGATAGTGTAGCGCGTGGAGATGACTATCCGCTTCACTACAAAAATGGTAGTGTTGAAATCGATCAGTGGCGGATGTATTCTCGCCAGTGTACCTCTTTTGCGGCCTTTCGTTTGAGTAGTGTAAATGGCTTTGAGATTCCTCCTGCCTATGGAAATGCAAATGAATGGGGACATCGTGCAAGGCGAGAAGGCTACCGTGTGGATACTAAGCCAGAAGTTGGGGCTATTGCTTGGTCGACAGAAGGTTATTATGGGCACGTGGCCTGGGTATCAAATGTGTCGGGGGATACGATTGAAATCGAAGAGTATAACTATGGGGTTCGAGAAAAGTATAACCGTCGAAAAGTCAAGGCTAGTTCGATGACAGGTTTTATTCATTTCAGGGATTTATCCGCTAACCATAGTGTGAGTGAGGGTTCTCATAACTCAGAGCTTCCGTCCAGCGGGACAATAGTATTCACGGGGAAATCGCCTATTATGGACCAACCGTCAAGCACAGGACAGGTTATTGACTACTATTATGCTGGTGAGAGTGTGAGTTATGATCAGGTTATTGAAAAGGATGGTTATAAGTGGCTCGGCTATCTATCCTACAGTGGTGCTAGAAGATATGTGCAGTATGCAGAGTTAATCAATACAGTGAAAGGCTGGAAAAAAGAAGGAGGGAGTTGGTATTACCGAGAGAATGGTAAGCTAGCGACAGGATGGAAAAAAGTTAATGGCAATTGGTATCATTTAAAAGAAAATGGGGCCATGTCAACTGGCTGGGTTAAGGATGGCTCTCACTGGTATTATCTAAAGGCTTCGGGTGAGATGCAGACGGGATGGGTTAAAGACAAGGGAACTTGGTATTACTTAGAGGAATCTGGTCGGATGAAAGCTAGTCAATGGTTCCAAGTCTCGGGTAAACACTACTATGTCGATGCTTCGGGAGCCTTAGCTGTTAATACGATTATTGATGGCTATAGACTCAACAGTGATGGGGCAAGAATAGGAAGTGTCTCTTAAACATCATACAGGCTTTCTTCTTGTTCATAAAATTTTAAAATGGATATCGAATTAGTTGACGTTCTTTAAATAGTATAATATAATAACATTAAAAACTATAAAAGGGGCTTTGTCTAATGGACAAGAAGAAAGTTATTTTAACAAGTTTAGCAAGTGCAGCTGTATTGGGTGCTAGTGTACTCGTTTCACAGCCTTCAGTAGTTAAGGCAGATGAAGGGAAAGCAGAAGAGCAGGCAGTTGTTCCTGCACAACCACAAGCTGGAACAGAAGGGGAGAGCGGTGCTCAAACTGAAAAGGGATCAGAAAACGCTAGTCCAGCTAATCCTGGTGCGACAAATCCAGCTAAGATGACCAAAGAAGAGTTGATGAAGGCTTTGGATGAACTTGAGGAACAGGCTATTAGTGATATTGAGGATAAGGAAGCAATTGAGGACAAAGAGGCTGCAACTGAAGCTGTGAAGGAATATATCGGTAAGATGTATATTTCAGACACTCTTGAGTCTGGAGAGCTCAGCCTAGATAATATCATCGCTGAATTGCCAGAAGGTGCAGAAGATAAGGCTGTGGTAACAGGTCCTGAAGCTCAAACTAATAAAAAATTATCTACTGAGGAGAAGGCTCTACTAGACCAGGCTGAAAAAGATGCCAAAGAACAAGTTTCTCAAGCGACGGATGCTCTGGTTCAAGCCCTAGAATCTCTTGAAAATGCTGTAATTGAAGATATTAAAAAAGACGCTTCAATCACCGATAAAGAAACGGCCATCAAAGAAGCCAAAGAAGAGATCGGTAAAGAAGACCTTTTGAAGGCTATCGCAGATGAGGATTTGGAGATTGGTGATGTTATTGTAGACTGGCCAGCAGATACGAGCGAGCACAAAACAGTAGTTGAACCTGTATCAGAATTCACAGATGAAGACCAAGCTAAGTTAGACGAAGCTGATAAAGAGGCTCAGGTTGATGTAGCTAAAGTTCGCTCAGATTTAAGCGCTACCCTAGAAAAAATTGAAAGAGAGACAATCGACGACATCAACAAAGATGCCACTATCACTGATAAGGAAGCAGCGATCAAGGCAGCTAAAGAAGTGATTGGCAAGGACGGCATCTTGAAAGCTATCGAAGAAGGTGACATTGATGCGTCAGATTTGTTAGATGATTTCTTGGCAGAAGACAGCGATCAGGTGACACCGGCCGAAGTGAAGAGCCAAGAAGATTTCTCAAGTCAAGACCAAGCTAAACTGGCTGCAGCCGACAAGGAAGCAGCAGAAGAGGCAGCCAAAGTTCGCTCAGAATTGCTTTCAACTCTTGAAGGAATCGAAAAATCAACCATCGAAGACATCAACAAAGACGCCACTATCACTGATAAGGAAGCGGCGATTAAGGCAGCTAAAGAAGTGATTGGCAAAGATGCTATCCTGAAAGCCATTGAAGAAGGTGACATCGAAGCGTCCGACTTGTTAGACGATTTCTTAGCAGAAGACAGTGATCAGGTGACACCGGTCGAAGAGATGAGCCAAGAAGATTTCTCAAGTCAGGACCAAGCTAAACTGGCTGCAGCGGACAAGGAAGCGGCGGAAGAGGCAGCCAAAGTTCGCTCAGATTTAATCGCTACCTTAGAAAAAATTGAAAAATCAACCATCGATGATATCAACAAGGATGCCACTATCACTGATAAGGAAGCTGCGATTAAGGCAGCTAAAGAAGTGATTGGCAAGGATGCTATCTTGAAAGCCATTGAAGAAGGCGACATTGATGCCTCAGACTTGTTGGCAGATTTTTTGGCAGAAGATAGTGATCAGGTGACACCGGCCGAAGCAAAAACTCAATCTCAACTTTCTGACCAGGACCAAGCAAAACTCGCTGCGGCAGATAAGGAAGCGGCAGAAGAAAATAGTAATGCGAAAAAACTTGAGCTAAGTAAATTAGAAGAGCAAGTTGCTAAGATTAAAGCGCAATTATCAAGTTTACAAGTTTCTGGTGACAAGAATAGTCAAGTAAAAGACTTGCAACAAGCTTTAGTAGACTATGAGGATGCTATTAAGTCTCTAAGTAGTGTCATGTCGGCTGTTCTTGAAATTGAAGACTTTAAAGGTGGGGTGAACGCAGTGGAAGCTGCAACTGCAGAGTTGCCAGAATACAACAAAGGTGCAAATGCGGTAGAAGCTGCTGTAAATGAACTCCCAGCCTATGCAGAAAGTGGCGCACCAGTCGTAGCGAACGTTCCAGCTTACGGAGAAAGCGGTGCCCCAATAGTAAACAATGCTCTGCCTTATGCAGAAAGTGGCGCACCAGCCGTAGCGAATGTTCCAGCCTATGCAGAAAGCGGTGCCCCAGCCCTAGCAAATGTTCCAGTTTATGCAGAAAGTGGTGCTCCGGCAGTAGCGACTGTTCCAGTTTATGCAGAAAGCGGTGCTCCAGCAGTAGCGAATGTCCCAGTTTATGCAGAAAGTGGTGCTCCAGCAGTAGCCAATATTCCAGCCTACGCTGAAAAGATTGAACCAGCAGTAAACGAAGTTCCAGAATACACTGGCAGTGTAGCTCCTTTGGCTACAAGCCCTACTTTTGGAACTGAACAAGATCGTACCTACAAAGCGCCTGCAGCAACAGATGAGCAACTCCTTCCAAATACAGGAAGCCAAGATGCTTCAGCAGTTGCATCGCTAGGATTTATTGGTCTCCTTCTTGGTTTGCTACCATTTGCAAAGAGAAAATTGAACAAATAAATCGCATGAAATCAATAAAAGAAAAGGATTTGAATAGTCCTTTTCTTTTTTATGGTGAAATAGGGACAAGTCCACGTTTTTCAGCTCTTTCCGATGGTATTTTTCCTTGCTTTCCTTTATAATGGGTGTATGAACAAGAAAAAATTATTATTAATTGATGGATCTTCTGTTGCTTTTCGAGCTTTTTTTGCGCTCTATCAGCAGTTGGATCGTTTTAAAAATGCTAATGGCCTTCATACCAATGCAATCTATGGCTTTCAACTCATGTTGAATCATGTCTTGGAGCGGGTTGAGCCCAGTCATGTTTTGGTAGCCTTTGATGCAGGCAAGACGACTTTCCGAACAGAGATGTATGCAGACTACAAGGGTGGCCGTGCTAAAACTCCAGATGAGTTTCGTGAGCAATTTCCCTTCATTCGTGAGTTGTTAGACCACCTTGGGATTCGCCATTATGAGTTGGCCCAGTATGAAGCCGATGATATCATCGGGACCCTAGGTCGCTTGGCTGAGCAGGATTCTTTTGATGTGACTATCGTCAGTGGAGACAAGGATTTGATCCAGTTGACGGATGAGCATACGGTGGTTGAGATTTCCAAGAAAGGTGTGGCTGAGTTTGAGGCTTTTACGCCAGACTATCTCATGGAAAAGATGGGCCTCACACCAGCTCAGTTCATTGATCTTAAGGCTCTTATGGGGGATAAGTCTGATAATATCCCTGGCGTCACGAAAATCGGTGAAAAGACGGGTATCAAGCTCTTGCTGGAGCATGGTTCGCTTGAGGGTATTTATGAAAATATTGATGGGATGAAGGCTTCTAAGATGAAGGAAAATCTCATCAATGACAAGGAACAGGCCTTTTTATCGAAAACACTAGCGACCATTGAGACTCAGGCACCAATTGAGATTGGACTAGACGATTTGGTCTATAATGGCCCAGATGTGGAAAATCTTGGGAAATTCTACGATGAGATGGGCTTCAAACAGCTCAAACAAGCTTTAAATATTTCATCGACAGATGTGCCTGAAAGTTTGGATTTCGCCATCGTTGACCACGTCAGTCAAGACATGCTGAGTGCCGACTCTATCTTCCACTTTGAACTCTTTGGTGAAAATTACCATACAGATGATTTGGTTGGTTTTGCCTGGTCCTGTGGGGATAAACTTTACACTACAGATAAACTTGAGCTCTTGCAGGAGCCGATTCTCAAGGATTTTCTAGAAAAAACACCTCTGAAAGTGTATGACTTTAAAAAAGCTAAGGTTCTCTTAAATCGCTTGGGTTTGAACCTCCAGGCACCTGCTTTTGACAGTCGCTTGGCAAAATACTTACTCTCAACAGTCGAGAACAATGAAATCTCAACCATTGCGAATCTCTACGGTCAAACATACTTGGTCGATGATGAGACTTTCTACGGTAAGGGGGTCAAGAAAGCTATCCCTGAGAGAGAGAAATTCTTGGAGCACTTGGCTCGCAAGGTTGCTGTATTGGTTGAGACGGAGCCGGTTTTACTTGAAAAACTCAGTGAACATGGACAGTTAGACCTTCTCTATGACATGGAGCAACCTCTGGCTTTTGTCCTTGCTAAGATGGAAATTGCTGGGATCAAGGTCAAAAAAGAAACCCTACTTGAAATGCAGGCTGAAAATGAGGTCGTCATTGAGCAACTCACTCAAGAGATTTACGAACTGGCTGGTGAGGAGTTTAATATCAATTCACCTAAGCAGTTAGGCGTCCTTCTCTTTGAAAAGCTTGGTCTGCCTCTAGAATACACCAAGAAAACCAAGACAGGTTACTCGACAGCCATGGATGTGCTTGAGCGACTAGCTCCTATTGCTCCGATTGTTAAAAAAATCCTCGACTACCGTCAGATTGCTAAGATTCAATCTACCTATGTGATTGGCTTGCAGGACTGGATTTTGGATGATGGTAAGATCCACACGCGCTATGTGCAAGATTTGACTCAGACTGGGCGTTTGTCTAGTGTGGATCCAAACTTGCAAAATATTCCTGTACGTTTGGAGCAAGGTCGTCTCATTCGTAAGGCTTTTGTTCCTGAGTGGGAGGATAGTGTGTTGCTCAGCTCGGACTATTCACAGATTGAATTGCGCGTTTTGGCTCATATTTCTAAAGATGAGCACTTAATTAAGGCTTTCCAAGAAGGAGCTGACATCCATACTTCAACGGCCATGCGGGTCTTTGGCATTGAACGTCCTGAAGATGTGACTCCAAACGACCGTCGTAATGCCAAGGCGGTAAACTTTGGAGTGGTTTACGGGATTTCAGATTTTGGTTTGGCAAACAATCTTGGTATTAGTCGTAAGAAGGCCAAAGCCTACATTGACACTTACTTTGAACGTTTTCCTGGAATCAAAAACTATATGGAAGAAGTGGTACGTGAAGCGCGTGATAAGGGATATGTAGAGACCCTCTTCAAGCGTCGTCGTGAGTTACCAGATATCAATTCGCGTAACTTCAACATTCGTGGTTTTGCAGAGCGGACTGCCATCAACTCTCCTATCCAGGGTTCGGCAGCAGATATTCTTAAGATTGCTATGATTCAGCTAGATAAGGCTCTAGTTGAAGGTGGCTATCAGACCAAGATGCTGTTGCAAGTGCATGATGAAATCGTCCTTGAGGTTCCGAAATCAGAACTAGCAGTCGTTAAAGTTTTAGTGAAACAAACCATGGAAGAAGCCATCCAGCTCAGTGTTCCACTCATTGCTGATGAGAATGAAGGAGCAACCTGGTACGAGGCTAAATAAGAAAGTTATGAAAGAGTTTGAAGCATTTGCCTTCAAACTCTTTTTCATAGGTTTCTGTAAGCAGTTTCCTTGACTTTTACTAGTATTTGCGTTACTATATTTCCATATAAGATATGGGAGTCTGTGTACAGTCTGAGAGGAAGTGTTAAACTTCGACCGCACCTGATCTGGGTAATGCCAGCGTAGGGAACGATACTTAGCCGAATTCTGCACCTTTTCCATATATGGAAGAGGTTTTCTTTTTGTCAAAGGGAAACCTGAGAAAAGGAGGTTTTTATGAAAGCAAGCATTGCCTTGCAAGTCTTGCCCCTATCACAGGGGATTAATCGAATTGCTATTATCGATCAGGTTATTGCTTATCTGCAGGCGCAGTCCGTGACCATGGTGGTGACACCTTTTGAAACGGTCTTGGAAGGGGAGTTTGATGAGCTCATGCGTATTCTCAAAGACGCGCTAGAAGTGGCAGGGCAGGAAGCAGATAATGTCTTTGCCAATGTCAAAATAAATGTAGGAGAAATTTTAAGTATTGATGAGAAACTTGAAAAGTATACTGAGACGACATATTAGTCTATTGGGTTTTCTAGGAGTCTTGTCAATCTGGCAGTTAGCAGGAATATTCAAACTTTTACCCAAGTTTATCCTACCAACTCCCTTTGAAATTCTCCAGGCCTTTGTTCGTGACAGAGAATTTCTCTGGCACCATAGCTGGGCGACCTTGAGAGTGGCTTTGCTAGGTCTAGTCTTGGGAGTCTTGATTGCCTGTATCATGGCGGTGCTTATGGACAGTCTGACTTGGCTCAATGATCTTATCTACCCTATGATGGTGGTTGTTCAGACCATTCCGACCATTGCTATAGCCCCTATCCTGGTCTTGTGGCTAGGCTATGGAATTTTGCCCAAGATTGTCTTGATTATCCTGACGACAACCTTCCCTATCATCGTCAGTATTTTGGATGGATTTAGGCATTGTGACAAGGATATGCTGACCTTGTTTAGTCTGATGCGAGCCAAGCCCTGGCAAATCCTGTGGCATTTTAAAATCCCGGTCAGCCTGCCTTACTTTTATGCAGGTCTGAGGGTCAGTGTCTCCTACGCCTTTATCACAACCGTGGTGTCCGAGTGGCTAGGAGGTTTTGAAGGTCTTGGTGTTTATATGATTCAGTCTAAAAAACTGTTTCAGTATGATACCATGTTTGCCATTATTATTCTGGTGTCGATTATCAGCCTTTTGGGTATGAAGTTGGTCGATATTAGTGAAAAATATGTGATTAAATGGAAACGTCCCTAAGATAAGGATGTTTTAGAAAAAGAAAAGAGGAAATGAAGATGAAGAAAACATGGAAAGTGTTTTTAACGCTTGTGACAGCTCTTGTAGCTGTCGTGCTGGTGGCTTGTGGTCAAGGGACTGCTTCTAAGGACAATAAAGAAGCAGAACTCAAGAAGATTGACTTTATCCTAGACTGGACGCCAAATACTAACCACACAGGGCTTTATGTTGCTAAGGAAAAAGGTTATTTCAAAGAAGCTGGAGTGGATGTTGACTTGAAATTGCCACCAGAAGAAAGCTCATCTGACTTGGTGATCAATGGCAAGGCACCATTTGCCATCTATTTCCAAGACTACATGGCTAAAAAATTGGAAAAAGGAGCAGGAATCACTGCCGTTGCTGCTATCGTAGAACATAATACATCAGGAATCATCTCTCGTAAATCTGACAATGTTAGCAGTCCAAAGGACTTGGTTGGGAAGAAATACGGTACTTGGAATGATCCAACGGAGCTAGCTATGTTGAAAACATTAGTAGAATCACAAGGTGGAGACTTTGAGAAGGTCGAAAAAGTACCAAACAACGACTCAAACTCGATCACACCGATTGCCAATGGCGTCTTTGACACTGCTTGGATCTACTACGGTTGGGATGGTATCCTTGCCAAATCGCAAGGCGTAGATGCTAACTTCATGTACTTGAAAGACTATGTCAAGGAGTTTGACTACTACTCACCAGTTATCATCGCAAATAACGACTATCTAAAAGACAACAAAGAAGAAGCTCGCAAAGTCATCCAAGCTATCAAAAAAGGCTACCAATATGCTATGGAACACCCAGAAGAAGCTGCAGATATTCTCATCAAGAATGCACCTGAACTCAAGGAAAAACGTGACTTTGTCATCGAATCTCAAAAATACTTGTCAAAAGAATACGCAAGCGACAAGGAAAAATGGGGACAATTTGACGCAGCTCGCTGGAATGCTTTCTACAAATGGGATAAAGAAAATGGTATCCTTAAAGAAGATTTGACAGACAAAGGCTTCACTAACGAATTTGTAAAATAATGACAGAAATTAGACTAGAACACGTAAGCTATGCCTATGGCGATGAAAAGATTTTAGAAGATATCAACCTGCAGGTGACTTCAGGTGAAGTAGTTTCTATCCTGGGACCTAGTGGTGTTGGGAAGACCACCCTATTTAACCTAATCGCTGGGATTTTAGAAGTCCAGTCTGGGCGAATTATCCTTGATAGCGAGGCAAATCCTAAGGGGCGCGTGAGTTATATGTTGCAAAAGGATCTCCTCTTGGAGCACAAGACAGTGCTTGGCAATATCATACTGCCCCTCTTGATTCAAAAGGTGGATAAGGCAGAGGCTATTGCCCGAGCGGATGACATCCTTGCGACCTTCCAGTTGACAGCGGTACGGGACAAGTATCCTCACGAACTCAGCGGAGGGATGCGCCAGCGTGTAGCCTTGCTTCGGACCTATCTTTTTGGGCACAAGCTCTTTCTCTTGGATGAGGCCTTTAGCGCCTTGGATGAGATGACCAAGATGGAACTTCATGCTTGGTATCTGGAAATTCACAAACAGCTACAGCTGACGACCCTCATCATCACGCATAGTATCGAAGAGGCCCTCAATCTCAGCGACCGCATCTATATCTTGAAAAATCGTCCTGGGCAGATTGTTTCAGAAATTAAACTAGATTGGTCTGGAGACGAGGACAAGGAAGTCCAAAAGATTGCCTACAAACGACAAATATTAGCAGAATTGGGATTAAATACGTAGCCTTTTAGGAAATTAGAATATATTAAATACAAGCGAAATCCTTGCTTGTATTTTTTATTTCAAAGCTGATGAACATGCATGATTAGGCTTAATATTTAAAGAAATGGTAAGTTAATATAAAAATAAATAAATTTTAGTTGACATTTTGTAATGGAACTGTATAATATAATTGAACCATTATAGATAATAAGGAGGATAATGTGGTGAAAAAGAGAACTAGCAAACTCTTTCATGGCTTGATGGCCTTGCTGCTGGTTGTGTCGGTCTTTTTGCCTGCACTTAAAGTTAGCAATGTTGTTAAAGCGGAGGAACTACCAGCGAGCAGTTACACAATGAAAACTGTTTCAAAAATCAACAATAACAAACTTGTTGATGGCGCTAAGTACGGGGAAGGTAAATTCTATCTTCAACCAACTTATAGTTTCCCAAATGATGTAACCCTCAAAGATGGGGATTACATGGTGTATCATGTTCCAAACGAATTTAAAATTGAAAAAGATTCTACTACGGAATTGAAAGCACCAGATGGGCAAACAACTATTGCTGAATTGACAACTAGTAAAGCAGATAACACAGCTACTGTCAAAGTGACAAA
Organism: Streptococcus sp. FDAARGOS_256; assembly: GCF_002289235.2. Classification (GTDB taxonomy): domain Bacteria; phylum Bacillota; class Bacilli; order Lactobacillales; family Streptococcaceae; genus Streptococcus. Next base: position 1,507,466 of record NZ_NTGM02000001.1, on the reverse strand, counting down.
TGCTGCTTACTTTGCTAATTTGTCAGAGAACAAGGAGATTACTGCCCTGTTTACAGTCGTTTGGGCAGATAGTGTTAAACTAAACACTCCTTATCAAATTAATATCCCAGGTGACCAAGTTTACACTTTGACTCGTATCGTCCCAGATGATGACCCAACTGGATTTACTAAATGGGGAGTTCAAGACTCAGACGATCCTAACTATGTAAACTGGCGTATCCGTGTTAACCGCTATGCAAAATCTTACACAGGGGTTAAACTCGAAGATACTATTCCAGAAGGACAAGTTCTTGCAAGTGAAATTACTGGTTACTACTTTACTGAGTGGAACAAAGCTGAAGCTCGTCCAAGACTAGAAGCTGCCCATGTCAACGTTGTTGATGGAAATCACTTTACAATCACTCCAAACGGTGATGGTACAATGGACGGACAAGGTCTCTATATTCTATATAAAACTCGTCTAACTGCTCCAGTTGACAATGCAACTAAAAAAGCATTTAACGATGTAAAAGCGACAACCGATCAAGAAACATTTGATGTTCATGGATTTGCTGCTTTGACAACTACAGAAGGTATCGGTTCAGGTGCGAAGTCTGATGAGGTTGAATTCCAAGTTAAGAAAAAACTTGAAGGAAAAACTCTTGAGGCAGATGCATTTACTTTCCAATTGATTGCTCCAGATGGTTCTGTAACTGAAGCTAAAAACGATGCTGAAGGAAATGTTAAATTCCCAGCAGTTAAATTCTCTAATGAAGGTACATTCAAATACCAAATTAAAGAAGTAAATGACAACAAACCTGGCTATACATACGATGATTCAGTACTTGAAGCAGAAGTTACTGTAGCAAACGTGTATGGTCAAAAGATTGCAAGCGTTAAATATAAAGATTCTAAGAAAGAATTTACAAACTCATACGCTGCTAAAGAAGCAAAACTTCAACTTGAAGCTAAGAAAGTCTTGAACGGTAAAGCTATCGAGGCTGGCCAATTTGAATTTGAGTTGAAAGAAAATGGAACAGTTCTCCACACTGTTTCAAACGATGCAAACGGTAAGATTCAATTCCCAGAACTTACCTTCACAAAAGAAGAAACTCGTACATTCACTATCTCTGAAAAAGCAGGTGATGTAGCCGGAGTTGAATACGATCCAAATGCTTATGAAGTAACAGTAGTCGTTAAAGATAACGGCCAAGGTCAACTTGTTGCAACTGCAACAGGCGCAGACAACCTTACTTTCACGAACGTTTATAAAGCTAAACCAGCAAAAGCTACCATCACAGCTACTAAAGTCTTGAATGGTAAAGCGCTTGAAGCAGACAAATATGAGTTTGAACTTAAAGAAGGCAACAAAGTAGTCGCAACAGCTAAGAATGCTGCAGACGGTACTGTTACTTTCCCAGTAATCAGCTATGATGCTGCAGGCCCTCACACTTACACAATTACTGAAAAAGCTGGTAGTGAAAAAGGTGTGACATACGACACTGCTAAACACGAAGTAACAGTAAACGTTACAGATAATGGACAAGGTGAACTTGTTGCAGATGTAAAAGACAACAACCCAACCTTCACCAATACTTACAAAGCAGCTACAACAACAGCTACTATCACAGCTACTAAAGTCTTGAACGGTAAAGCTCTAGAAGCTGACAAATACGAATTCGAACTTAAAGAAGGTGACAAAGTCGTTGCGACAGCTAAAAACGCAGCAGACGGTACTGTTACTTTCCCAGCAATCAGCTATGATGCTGCAGGCCCTCACACTTACACAATTACTGAAAAAGCAGGTAGCGAAGCAGGTGTGACATACGACACTGCTACACATGAAGTGACAGTTGCAGTTGTTGATAACGGTGCAGGCGAACTTGTTGCGACTGTAACTGACAACAACCCAACCTTCACCAATACTTACAAAGCAGCTACAACAACAGCTACTATCACAGCTACTAAAGTCTTGAACGGTAAAGCTCTAGAAGCTGACAAATACGAATTCGAACTTAAAGAAGGTGACAAAGTCGTTGCGACAGCTAAAAACGCAGCAGACGGTACTGTTACTTTCCCAGCAATCAGCTATGATGCTGCAGGCTCTCACACTTACACAATTACTGAAAAAGCAGGTAGCGAAGCAGGTGTGACATACGACACTGCTACACATGAAGTGACAGTAAACGTTACAGATAATGGTCAAGGCAAACTTGTTGCAACTGCAACTAACAACAACCCAACCTTCACAAACACTTATAAAGCAGCTACAACAACAGCTACTATCACGGCTACTAAAGTCTTGAATGGTAAAGCTCTAGAAGCAGGTAAATATGAGTTTGAACTTAAAGAAGGTGACAAAGTCGTTGCAACAGCTAAAAATGCTGCAGACGGCACTGTTACTTTCAAAGAAATTGAGTTCAATGAAGCAGGCGACCACACTTACACTATCACTGAAAAAGCAGGTAGCGAAGCAGGTGTGACATACGATACTGCCAAACACGAAGTTAAGGTGAACGTTAAAGATGACGGTGCAGGTCAACTTGTTGCAACTGTTACAGGTAACAACCCAACCTTCACTAACACTTATAAAGCAGCTTCAACAACTGTAAATATTACCGCTAAGAAAGTCTTAGAAGGTAAAGCCCTTGAAGCTGGTAAATATGAGTTTGAACTCAAAGAAGGTGACAAAGTAATCGGAACAGCTAAAAATGCTGCAGACGGTACTGTTGCTTTCGAAGGTATCGAATACAAAGAAGCTGGTGAGCACACTTACACTATCTCTGAAAAAGCAGGTAACGAAGCAGGTGTGACATACGATAAATCTACTCACAATGTAACAGTAAAAGTTACAGATAATGGTCAAGGTCAACTTGTTGCGACTGTAACTGACAACAACCCAACCTTCACAAATACTTATGTTGCATCTTCAACAAAAGTAACCTTTACAGCTAAGAAAGTCTTGAAAGGTGATAAAGAGCTTGTAAAAGGTCAATTTAAGTTTGAACTTAAAGAAGGTGACAAAGTCGTTGAGACAGCTACAAACGCTGCAGACGGTACTGTTACTTTCACAGCAATTGAGTACAAAGAAGCAGGTGAGCACACTTACACTATTACTGAAGTAAAAGGTAACGATGAGAATATCAAATATGATGAAAATTCTTACGAAGTGACAGTAAAAGTGACAGATAATGGTGCAGGTCAACTTGTAACAGAAGTTACAGGTAACAACCCAACAATCACTAACACGTATACTGAACCGAAAAAAGAAGAACCTAAGGAAGGTCCTAAGGGTGAACAGCCTAAGGGAGATTTGCCAAACACTGGTGGAGCAGACTTTACAGCATTCTCTACTATTCTTGGTCTAGTTCTTGCAGCTTTGGCAGGACTTGTATACCGTGCTAAAAAAGTTGACTAATCTTAACTTTGAATAACTAAAAAAGATGGCGACTGTTTTACAGTCCCATCTTTTTGTTTTGGATAGTTTATAATAATCTTCGCAACTCGTTCCCTTTTCCTTTAAAAAAATCAAAAATTTCGGTATAATAGTCAAAGATAGTCAAGGTTCAAAGAAGGAGTTTGATTTACTATGAGATTTAAAAATACATCAGATCATATCGAAGCCTATATCAAGGCGATTTTAGACCAGTCTGGTATCGTGGAATTGCAGCGGAGCCAGTTGGCAGATACCTTCCAGGTTGTACCGAGCCAGATCAACTATGTCATCAAGACTCGCTTTACGGAAAGTAGAGGTTACTTAGTTGAGAGCAAGCGTGGTGGTGGAGGCTACATTCGCATAGGGCGTATTGAGTTTTCCAATCATCACGAGATGCTACGCGATTTGCTTTATTCAATCGGAGAGCGAGTTAGTCAGGAGATTTATGAGGATATTCTCCAGCTTTTGGTGGAGCAGGACTTGATGACCAAGCAAGAGATGACCTTGCTGACTTCTGTAGCAACAGATCGTGTCCTAGGGGAAGAATCTTCAGTTGTCCGTGCCAATATGCTCCGACAGCTATTACAAGAGGTAGATAGAAAAGAGAAGTAAGATGAACTATTCAAAAGCATTGAATGAATGTATCGAGAGTGCCTACATGGTTGCGAGCCATTTTGGAGCCCGTTACCTAGAGTCTTGGCATTTATTGATTGCCATGTCTAATCACAGTTACAGTGTGGCAGGTGCGACTCTAAATGATTATCCATACGAGATGGACCGTTTAGAAGAGGTTGCGTTGGAACTGACTGAAACCGACTATAGCCAAGATGAAACTTTTACGGAATTACCCTTTTCCCATCGTTTGGAGGTCCTCTTTGCGGAAGCAGAATATGTAGCCTCAGTGGTACATGCTAAGGTGCTAGGGACAGAGCATGTCCTCTATGCGATTTTGCATGATGGTAATGCTTTGGCAACTCGCATCTTGGAGAGAGCAGGCTTCTCTTATGAAGACCAGAAAGATCAGGTCAGAATTGCTGCTCTTCGTCGTAATCTAGAAGAGCGTGCTGGCTGGACAAGAGAAGATCTCAAGGCTTTGCGTCAACGCCATCGCACAGTAACTGACAAGCAAAATTCCATGGCCAATATGATGGGCATGCCTCAAGCTCAAAGTGGTGGTCTAGAGGACTACACGCATGACCTGACGGAGCAAGCGCGTTCTGGCAAGTTAGAGCCAGTTATCGGTCGAGACAAGGAAATCTCACGTATGATTCAGATTTTGAGTCGGAAGACCAAGAACAATCCGGTCTTGGTTGGAGATGCGGGTGTCGGGAAAACAGCTCTGGCACTTGGTCTTGCTCAGCGTATTGCCAGTGGGGATGTGCCTGCGGAAATGGCAAAGATGCGTGTTCTAGAGCTTGATTTGATGAATGTTGTTGCGGGGACACGTTTCCGTGGAGATTTTGAAGAGCGCATGAACAATATCATCAAGGATATAGAGGAAGATGGCAAAGTGATCCTCTTTATCGATGAACTCCACACCATCATGGGTTCTGGTAGCGGTATTGACTCGACTCTGGATGCAGCCAATATCTTGAAGCCAGCCTTGGCTCGTGGAACTTTGAGAACGGTTGGTGCCACCACTCAGGAAGAATACCAGAAACACATCGAAAAAGATGCTGCCCTTTCTCGTCGGTTTGCCAAAGTGACGATTGAAGAGCCAAGTCTAGCTGACAGTATGACCATTTTGCAAGGTTTGAAGGCCACCTATGAGAAACACCACCGTGTGCAAATCACAGATGAAGCTGTTGAAACGGCTGTCAAGATGGCGCATCGTTACTTGACCAGTCGTCACTTGCCAGACTCTGCTATCGACCTCTTAGATGAGGCGGCAGCAACAGTGCAAAACAAATCCAAGCATGTGAAAGCAGACGAATCCGACTTGACTCCAGCTGACAAGGCCCTGATGGATGGCAAGTGGGAACAAGCTGCCCAGCTAATCGCAAAAGAAGAGGAAGTTCCTGTCTATAAAGACTTGGTAACAGAATCTGATATTTTGACCACCTTGAGTCGCTTGTCGGGTATCCCAGTCCAAAAACTGACGCAAACGGATGCCAAGAAATACCTGAATTTGGAGGCTGAACTACACAAACGTGTCATCGGCCAAGATCAAGCTGTTTCAAGCATTAGTCGTGCCATTCGTCGCAATCAGTCAGGTATTCGTAGTCACAAGCGTCCGATTGGTTCCTTTATGTTCCTAGGGCCGACAGGAGTCGGTAAGACCGAATTGGCCAAGGCTCTGGCAGAAGTCCTCTTTGATGACGAATCAGCCCTTATCCGCTTTGATATGAGTGAGTATATGGAGAAATTTGCGGCTAGCCGTCTCAATGGAGCACCTCCTGGCTATGTGGGCTACGAGGAAGGTGGGGAGTTGACCGAGAAGGTTCGCAACAAACCTTACTCAGTACTTCTCTTTGACGAGGTAGAAAAGGCCCATCCAGACATCTTTAATGTCCTCTTGCAGGTTTTGGACGACGGTGTCTTGACAGATAGCAAGGGGCGCAAGGTTGATTTTTCAAATACCATTATCATCATGACGTCAAACCTTGGTGCGACGGCTCTTCGTGATGACAAGACGGTCGGCTTTGGCGCTAAAGACATTCGTTTTGACCAGGAAAATATGGAGAAACGAATCTTTGAAGAGCTGAAAAAAACTTATCGACCAGAGTTTATTAACCGTATTGATGAAAAGGTAGTCTTCCATAGCTTGGATAGCGAACATATGCAGGAAATTGTCAAGATTATGGTTAAACCATTGATTGCTAGCCTAGCAGAGAAAGGCATCGACTTGAAACTGCAAGCTTCAGCCCTGAAGTTGCTAGCTAGTCACGGTTACAATCCAGAAATGGGAGCCCGTCCACTTCGCAGAACCCTGCAAACAGAAGTGGAAGATAAGTTGGCAGAACTCCTCCTTAAGGGAGAACTTGTAGCAGGCAAGACCCTCAAGATTGGTGTCAAAGCTGGTCAACTAAAATTTGATATTGCTTAAAAATGGAGAGTCAGGAGCAGTCCTGATTCTTTTTTTCCTACTTTTTTATAAAAAATGATAAAAAACTATTGACAAAACAAAAATATAGTGTATAATAAAAACATAGAAAATAAAAATATCAAAAACTATAAAAAGGTAAAACGTTTATGAAAAAGAAAACAGCAGTGGTATTTGGGACCTTTGCCCCTCTTCATCAGGGTCATATCGATCTGATCCAGCGAGCGAAGCGTCAGTGTGACCAGGTCTGGGTAGTCGTTTCAGGCTACGAGGGAGACCGAGGTGAGCAGGTCGGTTTAAGTCTTCAAAAACGATTTCGCTATATCCGAGAGGCTTTTCGGGATGACGAGTTGACCTCTGTCTGCAAGCTGGATGAGACCAATCTTCCCCGTTACCCTATGGGCTGGCAGGAGTGGTTGGACCAGATGTTAGCGGAGATTTCCTATGATGAAACCCAGCAAGAACTGACTTTTTTTGTAGGAGAAGTAGACTACCAGCAAGAGCTAGCTAAACGTGGATTTGGCACTGTCTTGCAAGAAAGAAAGTTTGGTATCTCAGCGACTATGATTCGAGAAAATCCAAGCAAATATTGGAAATACATCGCTCAACCCTTCCGTCGTCAGTTTACAAAGAAAGTGTTGATTATGGGAAGTGCTAGCAATGGGAAGACCACTCTGGCCAAGGATTTGGCAAGGTATTACGATGCGCCCGTTAGTCTGGAATACGCGCGTGAGTACCAGATCAAAAACAATGTCCGCGATGATGAATTGACTCCAAAGGATTACTACTATCTCCTGTTGGGACAGTATGACCAGACCTCCAAGTTAATCGACAGCAATGCCAATCGAGGCCTAGTGATAGCCGATACCAACTCCTTGGTAACCAAGGGCTACTATGACTATTACATGGAGACTGAGGACCAAGGGGACTTATCAGGAGAAACCTTTGACAATCTCTTTGTTTCGATCTTGGCCAAGGAAAAATGGGACTTGATTCTCTTCGTGCAACCTATCGGTTCCTATGTCAATGACGGATTTAGAGATATGACCATGGCAGAGGACCACATTCGCTACAGTTTTTCCCAGCATTTGGATGAGATGAGGGAGAGATACTTAACGACTATTCCTTTAGTTTATCTAGCAGAGGATTATCTAGGCAATTATGAAGCAGCAAAAGTGGCTATTGATGCCATTTACCAAGCAGATTAGGAGAAAAATATGAAAAAGCTAACTGAAAAAATCACACAATTTATCGAAAACTTTAAAAATGTCCATGCAGAAGCCCGCAAGATCGGTTTTGCAGGAATCATGCGCTTGCTATGGAAAGATCTCTTTGTCGGCCGTAGTCCTTTCCAGTGGTTGTATCTCATCGCCTTGTCAAGTGTTCCCTTGATCTTGGAGTTTACACAAAATACGGAAAGTCATGACTGGCTGAGCTTGTTTGCATCTTGGACTGGGATTGTCTGTGTTATCTTGGTAGCAGAAGGGCGTGCAAGCAATTATCTTTTTGGGGCTATTAACTCAGCTATCTATTTGATTTTGGCCATGAATGCGACTTTTTATGGTGAAGTTTTAACGACTGTTTACTTCTTTGTCATGCAGCCGATTGGTCTCTATGCTTGGCTGTCCAATCGTATCAACGACCAAGGAAAACCAGAAGAATCCCACTTTGAAGCTAAGAAATTATCTGTTCTTGATTGGCTCAAGTACTTGGCCTTGACTGCTATTATCTGGATTGGTATGGGCTTGGCTTACCAAAGTATCAATAGCGCCCGTCCTTTCCGTGATAGTGTTACTGATGCGACTAATGGTGTTGGTCAGCTCTTGATGACACGTCTCTACCGTGAGCAATGGATTTTCTGGATTGCAACCAATCTCTTTAGTATTTATCTCTGGTGGGGTGAAAATATCCACATCCAAGGGATGTACTGGGTTTACACACTCAATAGTCTAGTGGGATGGTATCAATGGACCAAGGCAGTTCGAAAGGAGGCATAAGATGGCAGACACAAAGATTCCAGCCGGGATGACGGAAAAAGAATATTATGAAATCCATGCCAGTCAGGAGGAGTTTTTAGACTGGTACTACAAGCAGGAACTCCCTCAATATGAAAAACCAAGTGTGACAGTGGATATGGTAGCCTACTGCTTTGTCGAAGGAAAGATCAAGCTCCTGCTAATCCGTCGCAAGGCTCACCCTTATCAAAACTGTTTGGCTTTGGTTGGAGGCTTTATGGACAAGGGAGAAGATGCTGCACATGCCTGTCAGCGCGAGGTGAGAGAAGAAGTCAATCTCGATCTACCTTTGGAGAAAATCGAGCAATTGATGACGGTATCGACCCCCGGTCGTGATCCACGGGGCTGGACAGTGACCATTGCCCACTTAGTGTACCTACCTAGTCGTGCCTTAGACCTCGTTCAGGCAGGTGACGATGCCAAGGATGTGGTTTTTGTAGATGTTGATTTCCAGACAGGTAAATGCTACCTTGAGGGAGTCGAGCTGGACGAGAGAGCCTTCGCCTTTGACCATTATGCCATTATCCAAGAATCCATCAAACGAATCCAAGGCCGTCTCGACTGGAATCCGACCTTCCTTTATCTTCTGGAGGAGGAGTTCACTGTCTATGAAGGAACCGAACTAGTCAATCTCATCAACCCCGGTCGGCCCATCGTCAGCAATAACTTTCTCGTAAAATACGGCGAATATGTAGAAGAAGTCGGCCTCAAACGAGTGCCTAAAAAGAAACCAAGAAAAACCTATCGATTGAAATAAAAAGTGAGGTCGGGACAAAGTTCCCGACCTCTTTATTTATCATCATTTTTATGAATGGCTATCTTTCTTAGAATTGCTCAACAGGTGAGTAAAAAAGTCTTTGTATCGATACTTGAGATAGTTCTCATGTAAAAATAACAAAGCGATATAAACAATCATAAAGATTATAGTCAGATAGAAGACATCAAATGCAGTTCGCGCATAGTAAGTGGCTGATTGATAAGAGCCAATTGTTCCCAAAATCAACCAAGGAAGATACTTGTAATACTTATTTAGCATAAGAGCATACCTCCTATATTCTATTTCAATGTTATTATATTCCTTTGTCTAACACAATGCAAGCGATTACACAAGAGCGATGCAAAAATAGGACTCTAATTTTAAAAATTTTCTATTTTTTCGTTTCAATTACGAATAGAAATAGTAGAGAGAAATTTTTTAAAATAGTTTCTCTAAATAGTTGACAGATTCAAGGCTCAATGTTACAATTATATTACAAAAAGATTTCTTAATATTTCAAAAATGTTACAAAGGAGTAGAAAAATGAAAAAGAAAACCTATATCAAATTGATGGCAGCGACTGTATTGGCTTCTACCTTGCTACTGGGAGCTTGTGGAAATAAAAACGAATCCACTCAAACCAGTAGCTCTGCAAAAACAAGTCAATCATCAAGTTCTAAAGCAGCCTCTTCTAGCAAAGAAAGCAAGACACAAAAATCTTCAAGCTCAGCTTCATCTGAAAAGGCTCAGGCATCTTCTGGTCAGTCTTCTACAACGGCAGATCAGTCACAAGCGAAACCAGCACCTGAATCAAGACAAGAACAAGCAGCTCCTAGTCAACAAGCCCCATCTCAGGCACCTTCAACTCAGCAAGGTTCTCAAGCCCAGTCTAACCAGTCAGGCTATGATCCAACAACTGACCGCCAACTTCAAGACAAGCAAGCAGAACACAACAAACGCTACAAGGGTGTTTTAACCATGGTCGATGGTGATTTCTCAGCAGCTGCAGGCAACTGGAAGGGAGCGAATGGCGAAACTATTACGGTTTCATCAGGGGGCCAATTTACAGTAGAAACTGCAGAAGGAAAGAAAGAAAACTACTCTATTAGAGGCTACTCTTACACCCTTGATGATGGCAAGTATAATGCTAAAATCGGAGGAGGAAAAATCATCCAAATTACAACAGGTGCGGATGGTAAAGTTTCAAGCGTTGCCTTGATTCAATAATAGTACCTAGGTTTTCCTAGGATCTAAAAAACCGTAAACTCCAAGTGAGTTACGGTTTTTTTGTGTATTATGCTTTGTCTAATTGCAAGAGGGCTTCAATCTCTGCTAGGGTGCTAGCTTGTGAAATGGCTCCACGAAGTTTGGCAGCGCCAGATGTCCCCCGGAGGTAGTGAGGAGCGAGGCCGCGGAATTCACGAACGGCTACGTTTTCTCCTTTGAGGTTAATCAAGCGTTTCAAATGTTCGTAGGCGATTTTCATCTTGTCTTCAAAAGTCAAATCAGGGAGAATTTCTCCTGTTTCAAAGTAGTGGTTGATTTGATTGAAGAGGTAGGGATTTCCCATGGCTGCGCGACCAATCATGACAGCGTCAGCACCGACTTCTTCGATACGCTGTTTAGCTTCTTGTACCGTACGGATATCACCATTTGCGATAAATGGAATCTTGGTCAGAGCTTGAGCGACCTTGTGAAGAGTCTCAAGGTCTGCGTGACCTGTGTACATTTGTTCACGGGTACGGCCGTGCATAGCGAGGGCAGAGACACCTGCAGCCTCAGCTGCGAGGGCATTCTCCACGGCTAGGGATGGATCAGACCAGCCAGTGCGCATTTTGACAGTGAGGGGGATATCAAGGACAGATTGGACCTTGTTGATAATAGAGTAGATCTTGTCTGGATCCTTGAGCCACATAGCACCAGCTTCGTTTTTCACGATTTTGTTGACAGGGCAGCCCATGTTGATATCAACGATATCAGTTTTGGTATTTTCTTGGATGAATTCTGCTGCGCGTGCTAGGCTGTCTTCATCGCTACCAAAGAGTTGGATAGAAACGGGGTTTTCGCCTTCATCGATGTGAAGCATATGCAGGGTTTTTTCGTTGTTGTATTGGATTCCCTTGTCAGAGACCATTTCCATTACAACGAGTCCAGCTCCGAGCTCTTTTGCGATGGTGCGAAAGGCTGAGTTGGTGACACCAGCCATGGGTGCTAAAACGGTACGATTGGGAATCTCAACATTGCCAATCATAAAGGGTGTATTAAGATTTGTCACGAATGAGTTCCTCCAGGTCGTTTTCATCAAAGTTATAAGTAGTTTGGCAGAATTGACAAGTGATTTCTGCCCCGTGGTCTTCCTCTTTCATTTCCTCAAGGTCTGAATTTGGAAGGCTGGCAAGAGCGTTCATAAAACGGTCTTTGCTGCAGTCACATTGGAAACGGATTTCTTCTTCAGATAGACGTTTGTAGGATTCGTCACCATAGATGGCCTTGAGGAGGGCTTCGATATGGTCATCGCTTTCTAGAAGGGTTGAGATGGCTGGCATTTCTTGGATGCGTTTTTCAAAGCGGGCAATCTCTTCTTCCTTGGCTCCTGGCAATACTTGGAGAAGGAAACCTCCGGCAACTTTGACCTTGTCGTCTTTATCCAAAAGAACATTGAGGCCGACTGCTGAAGGGGTTTGTTGACTTTCAGTCAGGTAGTAGGCTAAGTCTTCACCGATTTCCCCAGAGATGAGGGGAGTCATGGAGTTGTAGGGATTTCCAGTACCATAGTCTGTGATAACGAGGAATTGACCGTTTCCAACAAAAGGTCCAACAAGGACTTCACCCGTTGCAGTCTTTTTGATGTCAACACCTGGATTTTGAACGTAGCCTTTGACGTTTCCCTTGGTATCTGCGACCGTGATGATGGCACCGAGAGAGCTTGTTCCAAGAACTTTAACAGTTAGTTTGGTATTTCCTTTTTCATTGGCTGCGAGAATTTGGCTAGCGATAAGGGTACGGCCAAGTGCAACGGTTGAACTGGCTTGAGTTTGATGTTTTTCTTGAGCAGTGCGGACGGTTTCAGTGCTATCAAGGACAAAAGCACGAAAGGCGCCGCTTTCTGATATAGTTTTAATAATTTTATCCATAGCTACTATTTTAGCATAAAAATGCCTAAAGGGGGAGTCGTGTGTTTGCTGTCCTTCTTTAAACTGTTTAATTTCTGATGACTGGTATAGGAGATTTATAGAAATGGAAAATTTCGTTCACATTTACTTTTAACATTTTAACTTATCTTAAAATAAGCTAAAACCAATTTTTAAGTTATGGTAAACAGTTGAAAAAAAGGTTGATAAAGTGGTAGAATGTTAGGAAGATAAGATGCTAACAATACATACTGATAGCTAATAGAAATAATATATTAATGGATAGCTTATGAAAAAACAACGAAATTTACATGTATTCTTAGGCCGGACGGCTCTATATTTTGTAATCTTACTTGGTTTGCTTTATTTTTTTAGTTACCTTGGTCAGAGCCAAGGCACCTTTATTTATAATGAGTTCTAGTTTAAAGGAGAAGAGGAACAGTGTCTAATAAACCGATAAAAGATATGATTGAAACGATTGAGCACTTTGCTCAAACACAACCAACATATCCTGTCTACAATGTTTTAGGCCAAGAACATACTTATGGTGATCTGAAGGCTGATTCAGATAGTTTAGCTGCAGCTATTGATCGACTTGGTTTGCCTGAGAAATCTCCTGTTGTTGTCTATGGTGGACAGGAGTATGAGATGCTGGCTACCTTTGTTGCGCTGACTAAGTCAGGTCATGCCTACATTCCAATTGACAGCCATTCGGCCTTGGAACGAGTTTCTGCTATCGTAGAAGTTGCAGAGCCAAGTTTGATTATTGCCATCTCAGATTTTCCATTGGAGCAAGTCTTTATGCCAATGATGACTTTAGCTCAGGTTCAAGAAGCTTTTGCTCAAGCTTCCAGCTACGAGATGACCCATCCAGTCAAGGGAGATGACAACTACTACATCATCTTTACTTCTGGTACGACTGGTAAGCCTAAGGGAGTGCAGATTTCCCATGATAATCTTCTCAGCTTTACCAACTGGATGATTACAGATAAGGAATTTGCGACGCCAAATCGTCCACAAATGCTGGCTCAGCCCCCTTATTCTTTTGACCTATCTGTCATGTACTGGGCGCCAACCTTAGCACTGGGTGGTACGCTTTTTGCTCTTCCTTCAGCCATTACTCAGGACTTCAAAAAACTCTTTGCGACGATTTTTTCCTTGCCCATTGCTATCTGGACCTCAACACCATCCTTTGCAGATATGGCCATGTTGTCAGAAGACTTTAACAGTGAGAAAATGCCAGGAATCACGCATTTCTACTTTGATGGTGAAGAATTGACAGTCAAAACAGCTCAAAAACTACGCGAGCGATTCCCAAATGCCCGTATTATCAATGCCTACGGACCAACAGAAGCGACGGTAGCTTTGTCAGCAGTTGCCGTCACTGATGAGATGTTGGCGACTCTCAAACGCCTGCCAATCGGCTATACTAAGGCTGATTCTCCAACCTTTATCATTGATGAGGAAGGTAAGAAAGTTCCAAATGGTGAGCAAGGAGAAATCATTGTTTCTGGGCCAGCTGTTTCAAAAGGCTATATGAATAATCCTGAAAAAACGGCAGAAGCTTTCTTTGAATTCGAAGGTCTGCCGGCCTACCACACAGGGGATGTAGGAACTATGACAGATGAGGGCTTGCTTCTCTATGGTGGACGCATGGATTTCCAGATTAAGTTTAATGGTTATCGCATTGAGCTTGAAGATGTCTCTCAAAACCTCAACAAGTCTCGCTATATTGAGTCGGCTGTTGCTGTCCCACGCTATAACAAGGACCACAAGGTGCAAAATCTACTGGCCTATGTCATCCTAAAGGACGGTGTCCGTCAGCAGTTTGAACGTGATATCGATATTACCAAGGCTATCAAAGAAGACCTAGCAGATATCATGATGTCCTATATGATGCCGTCTAAGTTTCTTTATCGAGATAGTTTGCCACTAACGCCTAATGGTAAAATTGATATCAAGGGCTTGATTAACGAGGTAAACAGTAGATGATGGAGCTTTATAAACAGCTACCTCATTTGGAACCTTATGGTGATCTTCAGTACTTTTTATACGTAATTGTTGCGACTTTACCTATCTTTATCGGTCTTTTTTTCAAGAAACGCTTTGCCTTGTATGAGGTGCTTGTTAGTCTCTTCTTTATCGTGACCATGTTGGTCGGTGGAAAGACGAATCAAATAAGCGCTTTGATCCTTTATATTATCTGGCAAGTACTGCTTGTATCTTTCTACAAAAGGTACAGGAAACAACGGGATAGTAAATGGATATTTTACCTGATTAGCTTTCTATCCCTATTGCCTATCGTCTTTGTGAAAGTATCTCCTGCTATTCATGGACCCCAATCTTTGTTTGGATTTTTAGGAATTTCTTACTTAACCTTTCGTGCAGTTGGGGTTATCGTTGAGTTGAGAGACGGTGTCATCAAGGATTTAACGCTTTGGCAATTCTTACGTTTTCTTCTCTTTATGCCGACTTTCTCAAGTGGTCCCATTGATCGTTTCAAACGCTTCAATGAAAATTACGAGACCATTCCTGAGCGGGATGAGCTGATGGATATGCTAGAAGAGGCTGTCAAATATATCATGCTGGGCTTCCTCTACAAGTTTATCTTGGCTCACATTTTAGGAGAGACATTATTGCCTCCGCTGAAAAATTTGGCCTTGCAGACAGGTGGTTTCTTTAACCTCTACGCTTTAGCGGTCATGTACACCTTTGGTCTGGAGCTCTTCTTTGACTTTGCGGGCTACTCTATGTTTGCCTTAGCCATTTCAAACTTGATGGGTATTCATAGTCCTATCAACTTTAACAAGCCCTTTTTGTCAAGGGATTTAAAAGAGTTTTGGAATCGTTGGCACATGAGTCTGTCTTTCTGGTTCCGTGACTTTGTCTTTATGCGGATGGTCATGGTGTTGACCAGAAAGAAGGTCTTTAAAAATCGCAATGTCACTTCAAGTGTAGCCTATATTCTCAATATGCTGATTATGGGATTTTGGCATGGTGTGACCTGGTACTACATCGCCTATGGACTTTTCCATGGGATTGGACTGGTTATCAATGATGCTTGGGTTCGTAAGAAAAAAGCGCTCAATAAAGAACGGAAAAAAGCTGGAAAGGGTTCCTTACCTGAGAATCGCTGGATTCAGTTGCTTGGCATGGTTGTCACCTTCCATGTCGTGATGGTTTCATTCTTAATCTTTTCTGGATTTTTGAATGATTTATGGTTTAAAAAATAAAAGGATATAAAAAATGGATATCAAATCAGAAGTTATTGAAATTATTGATGAGTTGTTTATGGAAGATGTTTCTGACATGATGGATGAAGATCTTTTTGATGCCGGTGTCTTGGATAGCATGGGAACGGTTGAATTGATTGTTGAGATTGAAAACCGTTTTGACATTCGTGTTCCAGTGACGGAGTTCGGTCGTGATGACTGGAATACGGCTAATAAAATCGTAGAAGGTATTACGGAGTTGAAGAATGCTTAAACGCTTGTGGCTGATCTTCGGGCCTATCTTCATTGCTGGATTTTTGGTTCTTCTACTCATCTTTTTTTATCCAAGTACAACAAGCCATAATTTGACGGAGGAAAAATACTCGGCGGCTTCTGTTAGTGCAGAGAGTTTTAAAGAGAGAAGCCAAAAAGTAAGGGCTCTTACGGATCCAAATATGCGTTTTATTCCTTTTCTAGGGTCTAGTGAATGGATTCGATTTGATAGTGTCCATCCAGCTGTTTTAGCAGAAAAATATCATCGTCCCTATCGTCCTTACTTTCTAGGACAAGCAGGAGCAGCCTCTCTCAATCAATATTTTGGTCTACAGCAAATTTTGCCAGAAATAGAGAATAAGCAGGCTGTATTTGTGATTTCGCCTCAGTGGTTTACGGAGACAGATTATGAACCCGCAGCGTTTCAGAGATTTTTTAACAGCGACCAATTGACAGCTTTTTTGGGAAATCAATCTGGTGATACTGCTGCAAAGCATGCGGCTATTCGATTGTTAAAGCAGAATCCTAATGTTGCATTAAAAAGCATTGTTCAAAAACTGTCAAAGGGTGAAGAATTATCAGATGTTGATCAGGTTGCTATTGATATTTTTGCGCGATTCAACGAAAAACAATCCGCTCTCTTTGGACAATTCTCCATTCGAGGACAACTCAAGTACAAGGAACACGTGGAGAACTATTTAAAAGATCTTCCGGATCAATTTTCTTATGATGAGTTAGAAAAAATTGTTCGTAAGGACGCAGAAGCAAATACGACCAATAACGATATGGGGATGGAAAATCATTTCTATACGAGAGAGATTCAAAAGGATTTAAAAAAATGGGAAGGGTATCAAAAAAATTACAACTTCCTCAAGTCCTCCGAGTACAATGATTTGCAGCTGGTCCTCAATCAATTTGCTAAGTCGAATGTCAATGTACTCTTTGTTATTCAGCCGGTTAACAAGAAGTGGATGGAGTACACAGGGCTCAGTGAAGAGATGTACCAGCATGCAGTGGAGAAAATTCGTTACCAGTTAGAAAGTCAAGGTTTCACCAACATTGCTGACTTTTCTAAAAAAGGCGGAGATCCGTACTTTGTCAAGGACACCATTCATATTGGTTGGTTGGGTTGGTTGGCTTTTGATAAGGTTGTCAATCCCTTCTTGACGGATCCGACTCCAGCTCCAGACTATAAGATGAATGACCGCTTCTTTAGCAAGGACTGGGCGACCTATGATGGGAATATCAAAGATTTCCAATAAAATAAGCTAAAAGTTTGGGATTTAAACCCAAGCTTTTTTGTTTAAATGGCGAATATTTAAGATGAAAATAGGTCAAAAGTTTCAAAATTTTTAGAAATAGCGTATAATATAAAAGAGAAAAAGAAAAGAAAGGGATTTTAAAATGAACAAACGTTCTTTGTTACCTGTCTTGTCGACAGCCCTGTTAGCTCCAGCCTTCTTAGCTGGACAAGTCTATGCTGAAGAAGCAACAACTCCTGCAGAAAGTTCAGCTGTCGTAGCGACTCCTGCTACGTCGGCGACTCCAGCTCCTGTTGAGAGCCCTGCGGTACCGGAAACTTCGGCAACTTCAGAAGCAGTTGCACCTGCAGAAGCTCCGTTAGCTCCTGTTGAATCTCCTAAAAGCGAAGAAAAGGACACCGTTATCTTGCACACCAATGATGTCCACGGTCGTATCGTAGAGGAAAAGGGAGTTATTGGAGATGCTAAGTTAGCGACAGTCATTGAGCAGGAACGTGCGAAATCAAATCAAAATACTCTAGTTGTTGATGCGGGAGACGCTTTCCAAGGTTTACCGATTTCCAACTCTACTAAGGGTGAAGCGCGTGCTGAAATTCTCAATCAGATGCAGTATGATGCCATGGCAGTAGGAAACCATGAGTTTGACTTTGGTTTGGACGAAGCTAAGAAATACAAGGAAATCTTGAAATTCCCATTACTTAGTTCAAATACCTACGTCAATGGTGCTCGTCTCTTTGAAGCTTCTACAATCGTTGATAAAGATAAGACTGTGGAAGGTGATGAGTTTGTTGTAATCGGGGTGACAACACCTGAAACAGCAACCAAAACTCACCCTAAAAATGTCAAAGGGGTAACTTTTACAGATCCAATCTCTGAAGTCAATAAGGTCATCGAAGAAGTTCAAGCTAAGGCTCGTGCAGAAGGTAAGGACTACAAACACTATGTTGTGCTGGATCACTTGGGTGTGGATACCACAACCCCA
Organism: Streptococcus sp. FDAARGOS_256; assembly: GCF_002289235.2. Lineage (GTDB taxonomy): Bacteria > Bacillota > Bacilli > Lactobacillales > Streptococcaceae > Streptococcus. The sequence continues at coordinate 1,489,376 of NZ_NTGM02000001.1, read as the reverse complement.
GTAGAATGGCGTGGTTCAACTTTGGCAGAAGCCTTGTCTAAAAATCCTCGTTTGAAAGGGAAACGCGTAACAGTAATCGATGGTCACTCTCATACAGTAGAATCAACGACCTATGGAGACAATGTTACCTATAACCAGACGGGAAGCTACCTTCACAATGTAGGGAAAATCACCTACAAATCCCGTCAGCTTTTGGGCAATCCAACTCAGATTCCGGCTGCTGATGCTAAAAAATTACCAGCCAATCCAACAGTTGAAAAACTAGTCAAAGACATTAAACAAAAATACGATGCTGAAAATGCGGTTGAGATTGTTTCAAACAGCCCTGTAGAACTAAACGGTGATCGTGAAAATGTTCGGGTCCGTGAAACCAACCTCGGAAACGTCGTGGCAGACTCGCTCTATCAGTATGGTCAAACAGGATTTAGCCATCCGACAGACATCGCTGTGACAAATGGTGGTGGCTTGCGTGAAACCATTGCAAAAGGAAAACCAATCACTAAAGGAAATGTCATTGCTGTTCTTCCATTTGGAAATACCATTTCACAAATCCAAGTGACTGGGCAACAAGTTTTGGATATGTTTGAAAAGTCACTCGGCTCTATCTTGCAGGTCGATAAGGATGGCAAGAAGGTCTTGGATGAGAACGGGCAACCATTGTTAGAACCAAGTGGTGGTTTCTTGCAAGTTTCAGGTGTGAAGGTCTACTATGATACTAACCTACCATCAGGCAAACGTGTCTTGGCCATCCAGGTTAAAAACCGTGCAACTGGTCGTTATGAACTACTGGACCTCGCAAAAACCTACTATCTTGCAACCAATGATTTCCTAGCTGCAGGTGGTGATGGCTACACGATGTTAGGTGGTGCGCGTGAAGAAGGCCCGTCTATGGATGCAGCCTTTGAAGAGTATCTTAAAACCGCTGATTTGACCCAGTATGAAAAGATCAACCCGAACTCACGGACGATTTCTGTGGATTCTACAACTTTTAGTCTGCCGGTAGAAACGCCTCAAACGAATGCAGCTGCTAACGATGCGACTACAAATGTGCCATTGACTTATGAGGTGGCAGGTCAATTTAGCAAGAAGGCGGTTGTCTCAGAAAAAGCTCTCCCAAATACAGGAAGTGAACAGTCCATCTTCTTGCTCTTGATGGGAATGGTAGCTGGTTTGGCAGGTATCTTATCGAGTCGAAAACCAAAGCTAAAATAGGTTAAATTTCACATCTAGAAGAGTCTAGGGAAACGTTTTTACGCCTTTTTCCCTTGACTCTTTTTTGGTTTATGATATAATTAACCAGTAAAGAATCGGTGGCTATCTATGTTTTTTTACGAAAAAGATAGCTAGGGAAGGAGTAACACATGAGACAGCTTGCGCAGGAAATCGATAACTTTTTAAACGAGGTGATCTTGAGATCTGAGAACCAGCATGAAATTCTAATCGGGCATTGCACGAGTGACGTTGCCTTGACCAATACTCAGGAACACATCCTTATGCTCCTGTCGGAAGAATCCCTAACCAACTCGGAGTTGGCCCGTCGCCTTAATGTCAGTCAGGCGGCAGTGACCAAGGCTATCAAATCTTTGGTCAAAGAGGGCATGTTAGAGACATCCAGAGATCCAAAGGATGCGCGTGTGATTTTTTACCAACTGACAGAACTAGCTCGACCAGTGGCAGAGGAACACCACCATCATCATGAACACACGCTCTTAGCCTATGAACAAGTGGCAAGTCAGTTTACTCCAAATGAACAAGAAGTTATCCAGCGGTTTTTAACTGCTTTAGTAGGAGAAATCAAATAATGCGGTATATTACAGTAGAGGACTTGTCTTTCTATTATGACAAGGAACCTGTTCTCGAGCACATCAACTATAGTGTTGATAGTGGGGAGTTTGTCACCCTGACTGGTGAAAATGGGGCTGCCAAGACAACGCTTATCAAGGCGAGCCTAGGCATCTTGCAACCAAGATTTGGCAAGGTAACCATCTCAAAGACAAATACTCATGGGAAAAAACTTAGGATAGCCTATCTTCCCCAGCAGATAGCTAGTTTTAATGCTGGCTTTCCAAGTACGGTTTATGAATTTGTCAAGTCGGGTCGTTATCCGCGAAAGGGCTGGTTCCGCCGCTTGAACGCCCATGATGAGGAGCATATCAAGGCTAGTCTAGACTCAGTTGGTATGTGGGAACACCGTGACAAACGAATTGGCTCCCTTTCGGGAGGGCAAAAGCAACGAGCAGTGATTGCTCGGATGTTTGCTTCTGACCCAGATATCTTTGTCTTGGATGAGCCAACGACAGGGATGGATGCTGGAAGCAAAAATGAATTTTACGAACTCATGCACCATAGTGCTCATCATCATGGCAAGGCTGTTTTGATGATTACTCATGATCCTGAGGAGGTCAAGGGCTATGCGGATCGCAATATCCATCTAGTTCGTAACCAAGATTCGCCATGGCGTTGTTTCAACGTTCACGAAAGCGACCAGGAGGTGGACCATGCTTAGTTTGTTATCCTATGACTTCATGCAGCGGGCCTTCTTGGCTGTCATTGCCATGAGCCTCTTTTCACCAGTTCTTGGGACCTTCCTTATCTTACGTCGTCAGAGTTTGATGAGTGATACTCTTAGTCACGTTTCCTTGTCAGGGGTTGCCTTTGGTCTGGTTTTGGGGATTTCTCCAACCATTTCAACCATTGCTATTGTCTTAATCGCTGCGGTCTTTCTAGAATATCTCCGGACAGTCTATAAGAACTTTATGGAAATTGGAACTGCCATCCTCATGTCAACAGGACTTGCAGTGTCTCTTATCGTGATGAGTAAGGGGAAAAGTTCGAGTTCCATGAGTTTGGACCAATATCTCTTTGGTTCGATTGTGACCATTAGCCAGGAGCAGGTAATTTTCCTCTTTGTCATTGCTGCGGTCGTTTTACTCTTGACTTTCTTGTTCTTGCGACCAATGTATATCCTGACTTTTGATGAAGACACGGCTTTTGTGGATGGTTTGCCCGTTCGTACTATGTCTATCCTCTTTAACATGGTGACAGGGGTGGCGATTGCTCTCATGATTCCAGCAGCAGGAGCCCTATTGGTGTCGACCATTATGGTCTTGCCAGCTAGTATTGCCCTTCGTCTGGGGAAAAACTTTAAATCCGTTATGTTGCTTGCCAGTGCTATTGGATTTTTGGGAATGGTAGCAGGACTTTACATTTCCTACTATGCAGAAACCCCTGCCAGCGCTAGTATCACCATTATCTTTGTAGCTGTCTTTTTGTTAGTCAGCCTACTGAAACGTTTTATCAAATAGGAGAATGAAATGAAAAAAATTAGCTTACTACTAGCTAGTCTATGTGCCTTGTTTTTAGTGGCTTGTTCCAATCAAAAACAGGCAGATGGGAAGCTAAATATCGTGACAACCTTTTACCCTGTCTACGAATTTACCAAACAAGTCACAGGAGATACTGCTAATGTAGAACTTCTAATCGGTGCTGGTACAGAACCCCATGAGTATGAACCGTCTGCCAAGGCAGTTGCCAAAATCCAAGATGCAGATACCTTTGTCTATGAAAATGAAAATATGGAAACTTGGGTTCCAAAATTGCTAGAATCCTTGGATAAAAAAAAGGTGAAAACCATCAAGGCGACAGGTGATATGCTCCTCTTGCCAGGTGGTGAGGAAGAAGAGGAAGGGCATGATCAAGGCGGTGAGGGTCACCATCACGACTACGATCCCCACGTTTGGCTTTCACCAGCACGCGCCATCAAACTGGTAGAGCATATCCGTGACAGCTTGTCAGCAGATTATCCTGATAAAAAAGAGACTTTTGAAAAGAATGCAGCTGCCTATATTGAAAAATTGCAAGCCTTGGACAAGGCCTACACAGATGGTTTGTCTCAAGCTAAACAAAAGAGCTTTGTGACCCAGCACGCTGCCTTTAACTACCTTGCCTTGGACTATGGACTTAAACAAGTCGCCATCTCAGGTCTCTCTCCAGATGCAGAACCGTCAGCTGCTCGTCTGGCTGAATTGACAGAGTATATCAAGAAAAACAAGATTTCTTATATCTACTTTGAAGAAAATGCCTCACAAGCCCTAGCTAATACACTTTCAAAAGAAACGGGCGTCAAACTAGACGTGCTCAATCCGCTAGAGAGTCTGACAGAAGAAGCAACCAAGGCCGGTGAAGACTATATCTCCGTGATGGAGAAAAACCTCAAGGCTTTGAAGCAGACAACAGACCAAGAAGGACCAGAAATCGAGCCTGAAAAAGCAGAGGATACGAAGACAGTTCACAATGGTTACTTTGAGGATGCAGATGTCAAAGACCGTACCTTGAGTGACTATGCTGGAAACTGGCAATCTGTCTATCCTTTCCTTGAAGATGGTACTTTCGATCAAGTCTTTGACTACAAGGCTAAATTGACTGGCAAGATGACAAAGGATGAGTACAAGGCCTACTATAGAAAAGGCTACCAGACAGATGTGACCAAGATTAACATCACGGATAACACTATGGAATTTGTTCAAGGTGGCCAAAGCAAGAAATTCACCTACAAGTATGTCGGCAAGAAAATCTTGACTTATAAGAAAGGAAATCGTGGGGTGCGCTTCCTCTTTGAAGCGACAGATGCGGACGCTGGACAGTTCAAGTATGTTCAGTTTAGTGACCACAATATCGCCCCAGTTAAAGCAGAACATTTCCATATCTTCTTTGGAGGTACTAGCCAAGAAGCCCTCTTTGAAGAGATGGATAACTGGCCAACCTACTACCCAGATAACCTATCTGGACAAGAAATCGCCCAAGAAATGTTGGCGCATTGATGCAAGAGAGAATCCCGCAAATCTGCGGGATTTTTTGCTAGAAACCTTTATCTGGTTAGGTTACGAGACGGGAAACCGCCTCTGCGTAGATGTCCATAGCGCGATAAAGATCGTCTAGGACAGCTGCTTTATTTGTCTGATGTTCAGTTTGTTGTGCTCCTGGGAAAAGAGCGCCAAAGGCTACACAGTTTGGCATGGTGCGGGCAAAGGTAGCACCACCTGATGAGAGAGGAGGAGTTTTATTTAAGGGATTTGGCTGGGGTTGTAATTGAAAGAATGATGGTAAATTATATGAAATCTATCTGAAAGGCTTTCTTTTGGAAGGTACAAAATGTATATTGTACAAATTATAGAATCTTTTCAGGGGATTTAGGAAGGAATCTTAGTCATATTGACGCTGCTATCGCTTTTTGTTATAGTCAAAGAGAGAGCGGTCTGGAACACTAGTTTATTCACAGTCTGTGGATAAGTCTAGGGGAAACAGGACATTTAGCTAATATCCTAGAGGGGGCTTGAGAATTGCCTCGGAAACTAGTAACGGGCTAGCTTTCTAGTAGAAATCTTAGTCCAGTAGGGATTTGAGCAGGTCTGCCTGAGGGCGACAGGTTCAAAGTCTAAGAGCTAGCTTCTGGAGAAGCTGATTTTTAGGCATGCTTTCTTATCCACAAGTTGTGGATAACTGTAGAGAGTCAGCTTGTGCATCAACTTCAAGTCCAAGTTTCATAAAAGAAGAACCTTTGCGCGATGCAAAGGTTCTTTTGGTTAGGAGTGATTTGGTAGCCAGCTGAGGGTGAAGGTCAGTTGCTCAGCTTTCAAGAGGTCTTGGTGTTGAAGGCTAGATACTATGGTCTTGTCCAGTCGGCATTCTTTGACAAAGTTGAAATGGCTGTGGTTTTGCTCGGCATGGATATCCAGCCATTTATTTTCCTTAGCTAGGTGGATACGGAGGTGGTCAAAGAGAGGAATTCCGAGGTCGTAGCTTGATTTTCCTGGACAGGTCGGATAAAATCCCAGAGCCGACCAGATGTACCAAGCCGAGAGACTGCCATTGTCTTCGTCGCCAGGATAAGCTTCCCAGCTTGGGTGAAAGGCTTTTTGACGCAAGGTCTTGATGAGTAGAGCAGTGTAGTCAGGGTAGTTGCTGTAGCGAAAGAGATATGGAATGTGGAAGCTAGGCTGGTTAGAGATGGCGACTTGTCCAAAGGGAGCTGTTGCCATCTCGCTCATTTCATGAATCTCGTAACCATAGCCGGTGGTTTCAAAGAGAGGAGCGCCCTGACAGGCTTTCAAAAGATAGTGGCTAAAGGCTTCTTTTCCACCCATAAGCTGGATTAAGCCTGGGATGTCATGGAGGACGCCTAAAGTCGCTTGAATGGCAGAGCATTCGGCGTAGTCGCGTCCCCAACTATAGGGAGAGAAGTCAGGGCGGAAGTTTCCTTGGCTGTCTCGGGCTCGCATGTAACCTGTATCAGCGTCAAATAGATGGCGGTAATTTTGAGACGCAGTTCTATAAGTTTCCGCGATGTCATTCTGACCAAGCTTTTCGGCACAGCTGGCGATACAAAAATCACTATAGGCATAGTCTAGGGTATGGCTGACGCTTTCGTGGTGGTTGGTAGAGAGGTAGCCCAGTTCTTGGTATTGGGCTAGTCCGTGGCGGCCATTGATGCCGAGAGGGTCGGACTTAGTGGCTGTTTCAAGCATGGCTTGAAGGAGTTCTTTTTCTAGGTCGGGGGCCATGTCCTTGCAGGCGCTATCTGCGATAATGCCATCTAAAAGGGTACCAGGCATCATACCCCGTTCGTCTGGAGCTAGCCATTTTGGAAGGAATCCAGTATCGCGGTAGCTATTGAGAAAGCCTTCTAAAAAGAGACGATAGTGTTCCGGTATGATAAGGGCAAAGAGGGGGAAGGTGGTGCGGAAGGTATCCCAGAAACCATTGTTGCTAAAGAGGACACCGGGCTTGACAGTAGCAGTAGTCAGGTCCATATGGATGGCTTGCCCTGACTCGTTCACTTCATAAAAAGTCTGTGGGAAGAGGAAGAGTCTGTAGAGGCAGTGGTCAAAGAAGGTCCGGTCAGCTTCCCCTGTCTCCACGATATCAAAACGGTGGAGGAGATTTTCCCAGTTTGCTTGGGCATTTGCTTTACAGCTATCAAAGTCCGTTTGAGGTAGATTAAATAGCGCTTGAGAAGGAGAAATAAAGGAAGTCGCTAGTTGAATCTCGGCATGGCTATCTGCGAAGTCAATCCGCCAGTCTCCCTCTTCTTGTGTGACAGCAAGAATATCCGTATTTATTTGTAGGGCGGTGAAGAGTATCAGTGGATTTTTATTGGTCTCTGTTTTGCCTTCTTGTCTGAGGGCCAGAGTCCGCTTATCTACCTGCTCAATTGTTAAATCATCTGCTGCATTAAGATAGAGGGAGAGAGCCTTACCTTGCTTTTGCTCTAGGCGAATAGAAGCGCCATAGCAAGTCGGTGTGAGCTGGGTTTCAATCTGATAGCGCAGAGAAAAGAGTTTCAAATAGTGAGGCTGGAAGCAAGCTTTATCTATATCATAAGAAGACTGGCGGTGAAAGAGACTGTCTCCCCCAAGCTGACCTGTGACAGGTGTCAGAAGGAGCCATGAGTAGTCCCCAATCCAAGGGCTGGGCTGGTGGGTTAAGCGAATCCCCTGAAAGATGGGCAGATGCGGATCGAAGAACCAAGCTCCCTCCTGATCACTGGTCTGGGGCACAAAATAATTCATCCCAAAAGGCACGCCCGTGTAGGGCAGGGTATTTCCCAGAGAGAAGGCATGCTTGCTAGCAGTACCAAAGCGGGTATCGATGGTTTCAAGTAGTGGTTTCATGGTATTTCCTTTAGCTGTTTTTCTACATTATATCAGAAAAATGAGACCTTTAGATATGGGGTTCGAAAGTAAGCAATTTTGTAGAAAAATGACTATCATTTGTGTATGTATTTTCTGTCTCAAAAACTATATACTGAACATGAAACTTGTTTGAAAGAGGAAACTGCACGATGATTTATTCGAAAGAAATTGTTAGAGAATGGCTGGACGAAGTAGCAGAGCGGGCTAAGGACCATCCCGAGTGGGTGGATGTCTTTGAGCGTTGCTATACAGACACCTTGGACAATACGGTCGAGATTCTAGAAGATGGCTCAACTTTTGTCTTGACAGGGGATATTCCTGCTATGTGGCTTCGGGATTCGACAGCCCAACTTAGACCCTACCTTCATGTGGCTAAAAGAGATCCTCTCTTGCGTCAGACCATTGCAGGTTTGGTCAAGCGTCAGATGACCTTGATCCTCAAGGATCCTTATGCCAACTCCTTTAACATTGAGGAAAACTGGAAGGGCCACCACGAGACTGACCATACTGACCTTAATGGTTGGATTTGGGAACGCAAGTATGAGGTGGACTCGCTTTGCTATCCTTTGCAGTTGGCTTATCTCCTCTGGAAAGAGACTGGCGAGACCAGTCAATTTGATGAGACTTTTGTCGCAGCGACCAAGGAAATTCTTCATCTCTGGACAGTGGAACAAGACCACAAGAACTCACCTTATCGTTTTGTTCGGGATACAGACCGCAAGGAAGATACTCTGGTAAATGATGGCTTTGGACCGAACTTTGCGGTGACAGGTATGACCTGGTCAGCCTTTCGCCCGAGTGATGACTGCTGCCAGTATAGCTATTTGATTCCGTCCAATATGTTTGCCGTAGTCGTCTTGGGGTATGTCCAAGAAATCTTTGCAGAATTAAACTTGGCTGATAGCGAGAGTATTATCGCAGATGCTAAGGGTCTCCAAGCGGAGATCCAAGAAGGCATCGAAAATTACGCCTACACAACCAACAGCAAGGGCGAAAAGATTTACGCCTTTGAAGTGGATGGTTTAGGGAATGCTAGCATCATGGATGACCCAAATGTACCAAGTCTGCTGGCGGCGCCTTATCTGGGCTATTGCGACATTGAAGACGAAGTGTATCAAGCCACACGCCGTACCATTCTGAGCCCTGAAAATCCATATTTTTACCAAGGAGAATACGCTAGCGGTCTCGGAAGTTCTCATACCTTCTATCGCTATATCTGGCCCATTGCCCTTTCTATCCAAGGCTTGACAACAAGAGATAAGGCAGAGAAAAAATACTTGCTGGATCAGCTCGTTGCCTGCGATGGTGGCACAGGTGTCATGCATGAAAGCTTCCACGTGGACGACCCAACGCTTTACTCACGTGAATGGTTCTCTTGGGCCAACATGATGTTTTGTGAATTGGTTTTGGATTATCTAGATATACGCTAGTCAGTTCTTTGGTTAGATAGAAATAAAAATTTAAGTTAGAATGAGGTTTTACTCATGGAAAATGTTGTTGTACATATTATCTCACATAGTCACTGGGACCGTGAGTGGTATTTGCCTTTTGAAAGCCACCGTATGCAGTTGGTGGAATTGTTTGACAATCTCTTTGATCTCTTTGAAAATGACCCTGAGTTCAAGAGTTTTCACTTGGATGGACAAACTATTGTCCTAGATGACTACTTGGAAATTCGCCCTGAAAATCGCGATAAGGTTCAACGTTACATTGACGAGGGCAAACTTAAAATTGGTCCCTTTTACATCTTGCAGGATGACTACTTGATTTCAAGTGAAGCCAACGTCCGCAATACCTTGATTGGTCAAGCAGAATGTGCAAAATGGGGCAAATCAACCCAGATTGGTTACTTCCCAGATACCTTTGGAAATATGGGACAAGCTCCTCAAATCCTTCAAAAATCAGGCATTCACGTGGCAGCCTTTGGCCGTGGTGTCAAGCCGATTGGATTTGACAACCAAGTTCTCGAAGATGAGCAGTTTACTTCCCAGTTTTCAGAAATGTACTGGCAGGGTGCAGACGGAAGTCGTGTCCTCGGTATCCTCTTTGCCAACTGGTACAGTAATGGAAATGAAATCCCAGTTGATAAGGACGAGGCCCTAACTTTCTGGAAACAAAAATTGTCAGACGTGCGTGACTATGCTTCGACCAACCAATGGTTGATGATGAACGGCTGTGACCACCAGCCTGTACAGCGAAATCTGAGCGAAGCTATTCGTGTGGCCAATGAACTCTTCCCAGATGTAACCTTTGTGCATAGTTCCTTTGATGACTATGTTCATGCAGTAGAAAGTGCTCTACCTGAGCAACTATCTACCGTTACGGGTGAGTTGACCAGTCAAGAAACAGACGGTTGGTATACACTTGCTAACACTTCTTCATCCCGTATTTACCTCAAACAAGCTTTCCAAGAAAATAGCAACCTCCTAGAACAAGTAGTGGAACCATTAACGGTCATCACTGGTGGGCACAACCACAAGGACCAGTTGACCTATGCTTGGAAAGTCCTTCTACAAAATGCGCCACATGACAGTATCTGTGGCTGTAGTGTGGACGAGGTTCACCGTGAGATGGAAACACGTTTTGCCAAGGTCAACCAAGTCGGAAACTTTGTTAAGACCAATCTTCTCAACGAGTGGAAGGGTAAAATTGCAACCCACGAAGCCCAAAGCGACCATCTCTTTACCGTCATTAACACAGGCTTGCATGACAAAGTTGATACGGTCAGCACAGTGATTGATGTAGCGACTTGTGATTTCAAAGAATTGCACCCAACAGAAGGCTATAAGAAGATGGTGGCCTTGACCTTGCCAAGCTACCGTGTCGAAGACTTGGAAGGCCATGCTGTAGAAGCGAAAATCGAAGATCTGGGAGCTAACTTTGAGTACGATTTGCCAAAAGACAAGTTTCGTCAGGCTCGTATCGCTCGACAAGTGCGCGTGACAGTCCCTGTTCATCTAGCACCACTTTCTTGGACAACCTTCCAATTGCTCGAAGGAAAACAAGAACGCCGTGATGGTATTTACCAAAATGGAGTGATTGATACGCCATTTGTAACGGTAAGTGTAGATGAAAACATCACGGTCTACGACAAGACAACTCATGAAGCGTATGAAGATATTGTTCGCTTTGAAGACCGTGGTGACATTGGAAATGAGTACATCTATTTCCAACCAAAAGGAACAGAGCCTATCTACGCCGAGCTGAAAGGCTATGAGGTCTTGGGAAATACAGCTCGTTTTGCCAAGATCTTGCTCAAGCATGAATTGACAATTCCAGTAAGTGCAGACGAAAAACTGGATGCAGAACAAAGAGGCATTATCGAGTTTATGACGCGTGAAGCTGGGCGCTCAGAAGAATTGACAACCCTTCCTCTGGAAACAGAGATGACCGTCTTTGTTGACAATCCACAAATTCGTTTCAAGACTCGCTTTACTAACACAGCCAAGGACCACCGTATCCGTCTCTTGGTTAAGACTCATAACACGCGTCCAAGCAATGACTCTGAAAGCATCTATGAGGTGGTGACAAGACCAAACAAACCAGCTGCTTCTTGGGAAAATCCTGAAAATCCACAACACCAACAAGCCTTTGTCAGCCTTTATGATGATGAAAAAGGAGTGACGGTGGCCAATAAAGGATTGCACGAGTATGAAATCCTTGGAGACGATACCATTGCCGTGACCATTCTTCGTGCCTCAGGTGAGTTAGGTGACTGGGGTTACTTCCCAACACCAGAAGCTCAATGCTTGCGTGAGTTTGAAGTCGAGTTTACACTTGAATGCCACCAAGCAGGGGAACGCTTCTCAGCCTTCCGTCGTGCCAAAGCCTTTCAAACACCATTCACTAGTCTTCAAGTTGCTAAACAAGAAGGAAGTGTTGCTGCGACTGGTAGCCTCTTGAGTCATGCGGCACTTAGCTTACCACAAGTTTGCCCAACAGCCTTTAAAGTGGCGGAAAATGAAGAAGGATATGTCCTCCGTTACTACAATATGAGTCAAGAAAATGTGCGTATATCAGAGCACCAACAAACCATTTTGGACTTGCTTGAGCGACCTTATCCGGTTCATTCAGGACTCTTAGCACCACAAGAAATTCGCACAGAATTGATTAAAAAAGAAGACATTTAACAGTTTTAAAGTGTTTGATAACTAATGCTATGAGATAGAAAGGAGGGGCGAAAGAGTAAGGATTAATTACTGATTTGCCCCTTTTTTGGTGAAAATATGACGATTGCAACCATTGATATCGGAGGGACTGGGATTAAATTTGCCAGTCTGACTCCTGATGGAAAAATACTAGATAAGACAAGTACACCGACACCAGAAAACTTGGAGGATTTACTGACTTGGCTAGACAAATGCTTGGCAGAGAAAGATTATAAGGGCATTGCCATGAGCGTTCCAGGAGCGGTCAATCAAGAAACAGGTGTGATTGAGGGAATCAGTGCCGTACCTTACATTCATGGCTTTTCTTGGTATGAGACTCTTGCTCATCATCAACTCCCTATCCATCTAGAAAATGATGCCAACTGTGTTGGACTTAGTGAACTGCTGGCTCACCCAGAGATTGAAAATGCAGCCTGTGTCGTGATTGGGACAGGAATTGGCGGAGCTATGATTATCAATGGGAAACTTCACCGTGGTCGCCACGGCTTAGGTGGTGAGTTTGGCTACATGACAACCATTGAACCAGCTGAAAAACTCAACAACTGGTCACTATTAGCTTCTACAGGAAACATGGTTCGCTACGTAATTGAAAAATCTGGTCAGACTGACTGGGATGGTCGCAAGATTTACCAAGAAGCTGCAGCTGGTAATGCCCTCTGTCAAGAAGCTATTTTGCGCATGAACCGCAATCTGGCGCAAGGTTTGCTCAATATTCAGTATCTCATCGACCCAGATGTCATTAGTCTGGGAGGCTCTATCAGTCAAAATCCAGATTTTATCCAAGGCGTCAAAAAAGCTGTTGATGCATTTGTTGAAACCTACGAAGAATACACGGTCGCACCAGTTATCCAAGCCTGCACCTATCACGCAGATGCCAATCTCTACGGTGCCCTTGTCAACTGGCTGCAGGAGGAAAATCAATGGTAAGATTTACAGGACTTAGTCCCAAACAAGAGCAAGCATTAGAGTTGCTTAAAAAGCATATTTCGCTAGCAGATGTAGAGGTGGCAGTCGCTCAGTCTGACCAAGCCTCTATCTCTATCAAGGGTGAGGGAGGCCACTATCAACTGACTTATGACAAACCTCACCAACTGTATCGCGGTCTATCCTTGCTAGCAAGCGCCTTAAAAGATGGTGATAAGGTAGAGATTGAAGAACAAGCTGCTTACGAAGAGTTGGCCTACATGGCAGACTGTTCGCGAAATGCAGTACTAAATGTGGCTTCTGCCAAACAGATGATTGAAGTCTTGGCTCTCATGGGCTACTCAACCTTTGAGCTTTACATGGAAGATACTTATCAGATTGAGGGACAACCTTACTTTGGTTATTTCCGTGGTGCTTACTCGGCTGAGGAGTTGCAGGAAATAGAAGCCTACGCCCAGCAGTTTGACATGACCTTTGTGCCTTGCATCCAGACCTTGGCTCATTTGTCGGCCTTCGTTAAATGGGGTGTCAAAGAAGTGCAAGAACTCCGTGATGTAGAGGACATTCTCCTTATCGGTGAAGAAAAGGTTTATGATTTGATTGACGGGATGTTTGCCACTCTGTCTAAACTGCAGACACGCAAGGTCAATATCGGGATGGACGAAGCTCACTTGGTTGGTTTGGGGCGCTACCTCATTTTGAACGGTGTTGTGGACCGTAGTCTCCTCATGTGTCAACACTTGGAGCGCGTGCTGGATATTGCCGATAAGTATGGTTTCCACTGCCAAATGTGGAGTGACATGTTTTTCAAACTCATGTCAGCAGATGGCCAGTACGACCGTGATGTGGAAATTCCTGAGGAAACTCGTGTCTACCTAGATCGTCTCAAAAACCGTGTAACCTTGGTTTATTGGGATTATTACCAAGATAGCGAAGAAAAGTACAATCGTAATTTCCGCAATCACCACAAGATTAGCCAAGATATCGCCTTTGCAGGTGGTGCTTGGAAGTGGATTGGCTTTACCCCACACAACCATTTCAGCCGTCTAGTGGCTATCGAGGCCAATAAAGCCTGTCGTGCTAATCAGATCAAAGAAGTCATCGTAACTGGTTGGGGGGATAATGGTGGCGAGACAGCCCAGTTTTCTATCCTACCAAGCTTACAAATCTGGGCAGAACTCAGCTACCGCAATGACCTAGACCGTTTGTCTGCACACTTCAAGACCAATACGGGTCTATCGGTTGAGGACTTTATGCAGATTGACCTAGCTAATCTCTTGCCAGACCTACCAGGCAATCTCAGCGGGATCAATCCCAACCGCTATGCCTTTTATCAGGATGTTCTCTGTCCGATTCTTGATCGACACATGACACCTGAACAGGACGGGCCACACTTTGCTCAGGCAGCTGAGACGCTTGCTGAAATCAAAGAAAAAGCTGGTGCCTACTCTTACCTCTTTGAAACACAGGCTCAGTTGAACCAGATTTTAAGCAGTAAAGTGGATGTGGGACGACGCATTCGTCAGGCCTACCAAGTAAACGATAAAGAAAGTCTGAGAGAAATCGCCAGACAAGAATTGCCAAAACTCAGAAGTGAGATTGAACACTTCCATGCGCTCTTTAGCCGTCAATGGTTGAAAGAAAACAAGGTCTTTGGCTTGGATACAGTCGATATCCGCATGGGCGGACTCTTGCAACGTATCAAACGAGCAGAGAGTCGCATCGAGGCTTATCTGTCTGGTCAGATTGACCGCATCGAAGAATTAGACGTTGAAATCCTTCCATTTAACGATTTTTATGGAGACAAGGACTTTGCAGCCACAACAGCCAACCAGTGGCATACCATTGCGACCGCATCGACGATTTATACGACTTAATACTCTTCGAAAATCTCTTCAAACCACGTCAGCTTCGCCTTACCGTATAGATGTTACTGACTTCGTCAGTTTTATCTGCAACCTCAAAGCAGTGCTTTGAGCAGCTTGCGGCTAGCTTCCTAGTTTGCTCTTTGATTTTCATTGAGTATAAAAACAAGAACAGTGCCCCTTGTTCAGAGTGTTTCTCGTGAAACCTATTTCTTATAAAAAACTTCTCCACAAAAAATAATTTGTGGAGTTTTTTCTATAATTAGTAGTTTAACCTAGCCATCAATTAGGAGTATACTAATAATGTAATCGTTATCAAACCTAAAAATTCGGTGAAATCAGTTTTTAGGAATAAAAAGGGAGGAAAGTATGAAAAAGTTTTCAAAGACCTTGAGAGATAACTGGATCTTTCTCTTGATGGTTTTACCAGGGGCACTCTGGTTGATTCTATTCTTTTACATTCCAGTATTTGGGAATGTGGTCGCCTTTAAAGACTACCATATGACCAGTAATGGTTTCATAGATAGTATTGTGAATAGTAAATGGGTCGGGTTAGATAATTTCAGATTCTTGTTCAGTTCAAAAGACGCCTTTATCATCACTCGAAATACCGTTCTCTACAATCTCGGCTTTATCTTTATCGGTTTGATTGTATCAGTAGGGATTGCCATTATCCTCAGCGAGCTTCGCTCTAAGAGAATGGTTAAGATTTTCCAAACGTCTATGTTGTTCCCTTACTTCCTGTCATGGGTTATCATTAGTTTCTTTACAGATGCTTTCCTAAACATTGACAAAGGGGTCTTCAACCATTTCCTAACATCCATTGGCATGAAGGAAGTCAACTTCTACGCTGACTTAGGCATTTGGCCATACCTTCTCCTTTTCCTAGGTATTTGGAAAGGATTTGGATATAGCAGTGTCATGTACTATGCGACAATCATGGGAATTGACCCAACCTACTACGAAGCAGCAACAGTGGACGGGGCTAGCAAGTGGCAACGTATTCGCAACGTAACCATTCCTCAGTTGACTCCACTTGTAACTGTATTGACCATCCTTGCAGTCGGAAATATCTTCCGTGCAGACTTTGGTCTCTTCTATCAAATCCCGCATAATGCTGGTCAGCTTTACAATGTAACCAACGTTTTGGATGTATATGTCTTTAATGGTTTGACTCAGACAGCAGATATCGGTATGGCTTCAGCAGCCGGTCTTTACCAATCCGTTGTCGGCTTGATACTGGTTATTCTATCAAACTTGCTTGCAAGACGAGTTGATCCAAACTCAGCTTTGTTCTAGAAAGGGGGAGAATATGGCAGAAAAGAAAATTAAAAAAGAAAAAATCGATAATGTCGGCATTCACTCCTTCAGTAAGAAAGCAGATATCTTCTTTAGTATCATCTCTGGTTTGATCGCTCTTTCTTGTATCTTGCCCTTTATCTTCGTTATCATCATTTCGGTGACAGACGAAAAGAGCATCCTCCAGTATGGATATAGCTTTTTCCCTTCGAAGTTTGGTGTAGATGGATTCCAGTTCTTAGCTCAGTTTAAAGATAAGATCCTCCAAGCGCTCTTTATCTCAGTTTTTGTAACCGTAGTCGGAACAGTGACCAACGTCTTCATTACAACCACTTATGCCTACGCCATCTCACGTACAACCTTTAAGTACCGCAGATTCTTTACGATCTTCGCTCTTCTTAGTATGTTGTTCAATGCTGGTTTGGTACCAGGCTATATCGTGGTTACTCGCCTGCTTCAACTGGGTGATACCGTTTGGGCCTTGATTGTTCCAATGCTCCTCTCACCATTCAACATCATCTTGATGCGTTCCTTCTTCAAGAAGACCATTCCAGAAGCCATTCTCGAATCTGCTCGTATCGATGGTGCCAGTGAAGCTCGGATCTTCTTCCAGATTTGTTTGCCATTGTCACTTCCAGGTATCGCAACCATCACGCTTTTGACAGCTCTTGGCTTCTGGAACGACTGGTTCAACGCCCTTCTTTACATCAAGAGTGATAACTTGTATCCATTGCAATATTTGCTTATGCAAATCCAGCAAAATATGGACTACATTGCAAAAGCAGTCGGCCTATCTGGCCAACTGGGAGTTGCTCTACCAAAAGAAACAGGTCGTATGGCCATGGTTGTGGTTGCAACCCTTCCAATCGCGATTCTGTATCCATTCTTCCAACGCTACTTTGTTAAAGGTTTGACGATCGGTGGTGTGAAAGAATAGCACTTGCTGAGAAACACCGTTTCTCCCTTCCCAACTTCATCTTAGTGACTGAAGTAAAGATCATTAAATCGTTTATAAATTTAAAAACAAAAAAGGAGTTTTTATCATGAAAAACTGGAAAAAATATGCTTTTGCATCTGCTAGTGTAGTCGCTTTGGCTGCTGGTCTCGCTGCTTGTGGAAACCTTACAGGTAATAACAAAAAAGCTGCTGACTCAGCTTCAGGTGAAAAAACTGTTATCAAAATGTACCAAATTGGTGACAAACCAGATAACTTGGATGAATTGCTAGAAAATGCTAACAAAATCATCGGTGAAAAAGTTGGTGCCAAATTGGATATCCAATACCTCGGATGGGGTGACTATGATAAGAAAATGTCTGTTATCACATCATCTGGTGAAAACTATGATATCGCATTTGCATCTAACTATGTCGTAAATGCTCAAAAAGGTGCCTATGCTGACTTAACAGAATTGTATAAAAAAGAAGGAGCAGAGCTTTACAAAGCACTTGACCCAGCTTACATCAAAGGGAACACTATAAACGGTAAGATCTATGCTGTTCCAGTTGCGGCTAACGTTGCATCATCTCAAAACTTTGCCTTCAACGGGACTCTTCTTGAAAAATATGGTATTGACATTTCAGGTGTCACTTCATACGAAACACTTGAACCAGTCTTGAAACAAATCAAAGAAAAAGCTCCAGACGTAGTACCATTTGCGGTTACGAAGAACTTTATCCCATCTGATAACTTTGACTACCCAGTACCAAACGGACTTCCATTTGTTATCGACCTTGAAGGAGACACTACTAAGATCGTAAACCGTTACGAAGTGCCTCGTTTCAAAGAACACTTGAAGACTCTTCACAAATTCTATGAAGAAGGGTACATTCCAAAAGACGTAGCAACAAGCGACACTTCATTTGACCTTCAACAAGATACTTGGTTCGTTCGTGAAGAAACAGTAGGACCAGCTGACTACGGTAACAGCTTGCTCTCACGTGTTGCGAACAAAGATATCCAAATCAAACCAATCACTAACTTTATCAAGAAAAACCAAACAACACAAGTTGCTAACTTTGTCATCTCAAACAACTCTAAGAACAAAGAAAAATCAATGGAAGTGTTGAACCTCTTGAACACCAACCCAGAACTCTTGAACGGTCTTGTTTACGGTCCAGAAGGCAAGAACTGGGAAAAAATTGAAGGTAAAGAAAACCGTGTACGCGTCCTTGATGCCTACAAAGGAAACACTCACATGGGTGGATGGAACACTGGTAACAACTGGATTCTTTACATCAACGAAAACGTTACAGACCAACAAATCGAAGATTCTAAGAAACAATTGGCAGAAGCTAAAGAATCTCCAGCGCTTGGATTCATCTTTAACACTGACAGTGTGAAATCTGAAATCTCAGCAATCTCTAACACAATGCAACAATTCGATACAGCTATCAACACTGGTACTGTAGACCCAGATAAAGCAATCCCAGAATTGATGGAAAAATTGAAATCTGAAGGTGCCTACGAAAAAGTGTTGAACGAAATGCAAAAACAATACGACGAATTCTTGAAAAACAAAAAATCATAAGAACGATTGATTTCGTGTATTCATTCCTAATTCCTAAAAATGTGATCACTGCCTTCCTTAGTTCTCTAGGGGAGGTAGTGATTTTTAGGATGTAAAAATGAAAACAGTGGTTCTGAGGGTTTCTGCGATGTGATACACATACATCTATAGGGGATTTATTATGAAAAAATATCGCCTTCTTTTCAAAATGAGTGCTGTCTTCTCTTACCTATTTTTCGTATTTGGCCTTTCTCAGCTGACGCTTATTGTCCAAAACTATTGGCAATTTTCTTCCCAGATTGGCAATTTCTTCTGGATTCAAAATATCTTGAGTTTGCTATTTATCGGAGTCCTGATTTGGATTCTGGTTAAGACAGGGCATGGTTATCTCTTTCGTGTGCCGAGAGAAAAATGGCTTTGGTATTCGATTTTGACAGTATTAGTGGTAGTGCTCCAGATCTCTTTTAACGTTCAGACAGCTAAACATGTTCAGTCAACTGCGGAAGGTTGGGCTGTATTGATTGGTTATAGTGGGACTAACTTTGCCGAATTGGGTATCTACATATCCCTATTCTTTTTGGGACCGCTGATGGAAGAGTTGATTTATAGAGGATTACTGCAACACGCCTTTTTTAAAGATTCGAGATTTGGTCTTGATTTGCTCCTTCCGTCCATTTTATTTGCTCTCCCTCATTTTTCAAACTTTCCTAGTCTGTTAGATATCTTCGTCTTTGCAACATCTGGAATCATCTTTGCTGGTTTGACCCTCTATACCAAGAGCATTTATCCATCCTATGCGGTGCATGTGATTAATAATATTTTCGCAACATTACCATTTTTGCTGACTTTTTTACATAGGGTATTTGGGTAAAATATTGGTACGAGAGTTAGGAATGATAGCTTTTCAATTTAAGGAGGAAAATAAGTATGACACCATTAAAATGGTTTGCTGGAGGAAGCGAAAGACGTTGTGAAGCCATGACCATCATTGATCATCTATTGGAAGATATAAAGGCTGCGCCTCAACTTGCTCCCTTGAAAAATCAGTTAGTGATTTATAAAAAACGATTAAAGGACGATGGAACCTCTACTCCATTTATTCTAAGCCAAATGAACGTTGACATCTCACGTGTGTTGATTGACAACAAGCTGTGTTTGTCAGAAAGTCAAACTGAGCAGATAAAGAAATTGAGAGAATTATCTGCGATTCGCTATGGTTACTGATGAAGTGCAGTGGCAGGTCTCTCTATATAATTTCCGGTCAAATAAATTGCATTCGTTTTCCCAAGTGGGTATACTAGTATAGTTGAATGAAAAATTCTGAAAATTTAAGAATAGAAAAGAGAACAAATCTTATGGCAAAAGATATTCGTGTCTTACTTTACTACCTCTATACTCCAATTGAAAATGCAGAGCAATTTGCTGCAGACCACTTGGCTTTCTGTAAATCAATCGGCCTTAAAGGCCGTATCCTAGTCGCTGACGAGGGAATTAACGGAACCGTTTCAGGTGATTATGAAACAACTCAAAAATACATGGACTACGTTCACAGCCTCCCAGGCATGGAAGACCTCTGGTTCAAGATTGACGAAGAAAGTGAACAAGCCTTCAAGAAGATGTTTGTTCGCTACAAGAAAGAAATTGTCCACCTTGGTTTGGAAGACAACGATTTTGACAACGACATCAACCCACTTGAAACTACAGGTGCTTACTTGTCTCCAAAAGAGTTCAAAGAAGCCCTTCTTGACGAAGATACAGTGGTCCTTGACACACGTAACGATTATGAGTACGACCTAGGACATTTCCGTGGGGCTATCCGCCCAGACATCCGCAACTTCCGTGAGTTGCCACAATGGGTCCGTGACAACAAGGAAAAATTCATGGACAAACGTGTCGTGGTTTACTGTACAGGTGGCGTTCGCTGTGAGAAATTCTCAGGCTGGATGGTGCGTGAAGGCTACAAAGATGTTGGCCAATTGCATGGAGGAATCGCAACTTACGGTAAAGACCCAGAAGTTCAAGGTGAGCTTTGGGATGGGAAAATGTACGTCTTTGACGAGCGTATCGCCGTTGATGTTAACCATGTTAACCCAACCATCGTAGGGAAAGACTGGTTTGATGGAACACCATGTGAACGCTATGTCAACTGTGGAAATCCCTTCTGTAACCGTCGTATCCTAACATCAGAAGAAAATGAAGACAAGTACCTTCGTGGATGCTCACACGAGTGTCGTGTTCACCCACGCAACCGCTATGTTTCAGAAAATGAATTGACACAAGCAGAAGTAATCGAGCGCCTAGCTGCTATCGGTGAAAGCTTGGATCAAGTCGCTACTGTATAACATCAAACAGCTCCTCAGGGGCTGTTTTTCTATGCTTTTTATCTAAAAATCTAAAATTTGTTTCTGTATCTTTCAGGAAAATAGGGTTATACTGTATGTAAACGATTTCAAAGGAGACCAGTTATGGCGAAAACATTTTTTATCCCAAATAAAGAAAGCATTCTAGGACAACAGGAGGTCTTGACTGCCAAGTCTATCTTGGCCTTGGTGGAGGGCTTGGAGTCACACAGTTATGATGCGGTCTATCTCCGTCAGCCCCTCAATCGTCTCGAATACATGGAGTGTGGGATTGTTGGTCAGTCGCAATTTCTCTTCAAGGTCAACTATGCGGATAGCCGAAAAGGTTATCAAGTGGTGATTCCAGATTTTCTTACTAGAGTGGACTGGGAGATTGTAGAGGCTCTCCTCCAAGCCCTATCGAGCAAGTTGGGGGAGGCGGTAGAAGGGCTAGAAGGATTTGACTTTGAAGCTTATTTCCGACAAACGGTCAAGAATTATCTAGCTGATAAAGCGACTCGTCTAGTTTATTGCCAAGGGCTCTTATCCCCTATCTATCTCAACAAGGAATACCTCGAGAGATTTTTAGCAGAAGATGGCTTGGTACGTTTTGAAGAGCTGGTCAAGAAGGTTCAAGGCTCTGATGCCTACCTTGCCAGTGTGAAATTTTACCCAGATGCCCAAGGTAAGGTGCACGGTATCTATCACCTAGCCCAGGGAGTCAAAACGATTTTACCAAAGGAACCCTTTGTACCAGTCCCTTATACCGAGCAGCTGGCAGGCAAGGAGCTTGTTTGGGAGATTGACCTAGTGACGATTTCTGGTGATGGGTCCAAAGCAGAAGACTACGAATCCATCGCTCGCTTGGGCTATGCAAGATTCCTAGAGTCACTACCAAAAGCATTTTACCACCAACTAGATGCCAATCAATTGGAAGTACAAGCCATTTTGGGAAAAGATTTTGAGGAATTGGCAAGTATCGAGTAGGCCTTGTTTAAAAAAGAGTAAGCATAAAAATCCCTGTCATTAACAAATGGCAGGGATTTTGGTTAAAAGAATGTCAGGATGCGAAGGTAGTCCACTGTCAGCGCGAGCTCTGCAATGAAGAAGGGTACGAGAATAGCGCCATCAAGTAAGACAGCTAGCAAAAAACGATAGAATGGGTCAAGGCTACTGGTCTTACTTGGCTTGCTAATCACAAAGAGATTTCCAAGGGCAAAGATGGCCATGCTTAGAAGAGTTAGGATGCCAGCAAATCGTAAGCCACCAAAGAGTGCAAAGAAACTTGCTAGAGCTGTTAGGACAAGTGGGATAGCAAAGAGTCTGCTATACCGATCAAAGGCTTCTTGAAAAGTGAAGTCGCTCTTCTGGTCCAGTACACGTCGGACAGTAAAGCCTCCCAAAATGATGGAAAAGTAAAATAGAGCGCTAGCGACCAAGATAGAAAGTCCAGCAAAGAGATCTAAAGGTGGGAGCTGGTTAGGTAAACTATTGGCAATAGAGGCCATATAGCCGTAGTAGAGGTGCTTGATATGATAGATACTAAAGAAAAGGTTAATCATGGATAGCAAAGTGAGCAGGGCAAAGACACTGTAACGATGCTTTTGGTCCGTAGTCTTGCTAGCAGTTGGTTCTTGGATAGCATCCAGCAGCCAAGTCCAAAATAGTGCGATTTCTTCTTTTAATCGGGCAGTTTTACGAGGGTCAATATCTGGGATATAGGGGCTTTCTAAAGCTTTGCTGAGGATACTTTTCTCTTTTGTAGGGGTTTCTTGCTTGTGTTCCTCTTCAGCTTTCCCTTCTCCCTCTTCCTCGGTTTGTGTTTCCTCAGTCATTTCGGGAGTTTCCTCCTCATGCGTTTCCATCTCTTTAGGTGAGACAGGTGTTTCTTCGCTTACTTGTGGTTCAGTTTCCACAGTTTCCGAAGTCTCTGGCTCGTTGGGCTGGATTTCTGATTTTGTCTGAGGTGATTTCTTCTCAAGATCGGCACTTTCAAACCATTCTTGTGTCATGGTGGAACCTCCTTTTTTTATGGTCTTTTCTATCTTTAGCCTAGCAGATGAAAGCGTTTTTGTCAATTGTTTCTAGACGGAGCAGAGTGCTCTTCTTTAGGTAGGTAGATATCTTGGTTGGCTTTTGCAATGAGTAGATCTTTGATATCTGCTTTGTCTGTCTTGTATGGGTTGGCAAGTTCATTCTCTTTTTGTCCACGATGTTCTTCTTTGGGTTTATGATAGATACCACCATGTTGAGAAGAAAGATCTAGATTGATACGGTCAGTCTCTTTCTGGGAGAGAATGAGGTTTAGAGTGGAATGGGCCTCTAGCTCAACCTTGCCGTGGACCTTGATATTCTCAGCATAGATGTGTTCCCTTTCCGTCTTGACCTGGCTATCTGTAAATTCGGTATCAAAGATATTGATGATATGAGGTGTCGTTAGTGTACTATTCTTGATAGAGCTTTCTGTTATTCTTAAGAGATAGCCTTTTGTTTTGATTGTCGCATTTTCAAGATTGGCTTGACGAATATTGGTTTGTCCACGATTGGCTGAGACGGTGATAGCTTGCAGTCTTCTTCCTTTAGGGAGGGAGAGAATGACTTCGTCAAAACGGTGAGAATAACTGCTGGCAATACGAAGTAGGCCTTCGATTCCTGAACCGAGAAAGCGATGTTGGGAGGCTTGTTTGTCAGTGACGCTTAGTGTTTTGTCACTCATGCCAGTAGTCAGATCGTGACGACCAGACACGGACGGATGATAGGTGATGTGGATCTTGTCATCTACAGACTCGGTGATGGTTAGGCTATGTTCCTCAAGGGTCAAATCAATTTTTTCCACCTCACTTCCGAAGGTCACTTCTTCGATACGATTGTCATAGACGGGGTCTTTTGACATGGCAAGCAAACTTTGAATACCATTGGACTGGGCGCCTACAATGATCATGATAAAACCGAGGATTGTAGAAACCACACCAAAAATGAGAAATCCTTTTGTCAATTTACGCATGTCTGTCACCTCTCTTTCCTTTTTTAAGAATCCATTGCACCAAGCGGACGATCAGGAGGCCAAAGAAACGAGCTACATAGGAGATACCCAGTAGAACAAGAGAAGAAGCACCGATAGAAAGCAAACCGGCCCCAAAAATCAAGATAAAGGCAGATTTGGCTTCGACTAGGACGCTAAAGCTCTCTACGATAAAGAGTCCACCTAGCAGGATACCCGTCACAGAGACGGTAAAGAAGGCTAGAATGACGGAGGCAGCCGCGATAATAATACCGATGATGGCCATGAGGATGCCAATCCCGACCGGAATTCCGATAGGAGCTACTAGCAGGGCCAGGAGGGCAATATGTAGCAGTTGGCGGTCATTCTTTTGAGCAGGGGCTTCATTGACTTTTTTATCGAGAAGATCAGAGAGGACATCATGGGCAGCTTCTTTTGGAGTGCCTAGACTGGCAATGAGTTCCTCTTCGCCCTCTGGGCCTGCATCGTCAAATAGTTCCTTAAAGTAGTCCATAGCTTCGATGCGGTCAGCTTCAGGCAGTTTATGGAGATAGGTTTCTAACTGAGTCAGATAGTCAGTTCTTGTCATGGCGGATACTCCCTTCTATGATGCCGTTGACGGTGTCGGTATAGAGCGTCCACTCTTCCTTTAGAGTAACGAGCTGCTCTACGCCCCGATTGGTCAAGGAATAGTATTTGCGCATACGCCCCTGAAACTCTCTAGAGTAGGTGGTCAGAAAGCCACTGGCTTCCAATTTTTTGAGAATGGGATAGAGCGTAGATTCTTTGATATTGGCGATGAGCTTAATGGTTTGACTAATCTCATAACCATAAGAATCCCCCTGCTCCAGTACAGCCAAGATGAGAAACTCGATCAAGGCAGAGGATGTTGGGAAGTACATGGGAAACCTCCTTTATATTATATAAAAATTTTATATATACTCTTTTCAAATATATTGTATCTCAAGTTGAAAGCCCTGTCAAGAAATATGTGTAAAAATTTTACATATAAAAAAACTCCTAGTATAAACTAGGAGTTTAGAGGCTCTGACATCAGCTATTTCACAGAAATTTATATTTTAAAGATAAGCTAGAATAATGATTTATAATCTAGGATATTATCTCTTATGCCGTCTAGCAAAGGGATAAACTCAGTAAAATCGAATTCTTTATAATTCTTTAGAACATACTTTGAAAAAATTTCTTTTCCATAATGATTATCACCACCATCTTTATGAAATTCCTTTCCTTTTAAAATAGGTAGTGAATTTTGAGACGATGAAAATAATAAATCTTCAATATCAGAGGACTTACCGTCATTCATGTGAGGCATTAAAGGTGTCGCCATTATATATAGGCTATCCTTTTTATTAATTCGCCAAGGTTTATCTCTTCTAACTTTTTCTAAATTGTCTGAAATTTTCTCTTCTAATTTTATATTCTTTGAATCTTCCAAGTCTTTATTCTTTGGGATCATCAAGTCTTTTGCATGACTCGCAAATAAAAATAAAGCCGATTTATCATTGCCATTTCTATTATTCGATTCATTATCAAATAAAAATATTGTTGGATAATTGGGAAGACTATTGGTTAATTGTTTGAAATAAGTAATGTAGTTTGTGTATAAAATTCTTTCTTCTGAATTTAGTGCAAAAAATTTTTTTTCTTTTTTCTCATTATAGTAAAATTTATCAGAAAAATAATTATACCAAAATTTAAAACCTTCTCCCCCTTCTGGAACATTAAAAAGGTATTCTATCGTATTGCTACGATTCAGAAATTCAATTTTAAATATAAAGTTATTTCCCTCTTTTTCAATAAGTTCCGGATACTTTTGATAAAGATTTTTTAAAGCCGCTTTAATATATCTAGGATCAGTTTTTCCCTCTGTTATAATTATAGGTTTGTCATTCCCGAAAAAATATTTATAAAATAGAAATTTTTTGTACTCTTTTTCTCTAGAATTAAATAAAGACATGTACGTTTTCTTTTCTTCTTTACCGATACTGTAAAATTCTGTAGGTAAATTATATGTATGATGTTTTGTGTTGTGTAACAATTCTTTTTGTAGGTCTTTATTATAAAAGATATACTTCCAATAATATTTCGACTCTGATTTTCTTGATGAATTTCTTCCTAATAAATATTTTTGCGAATCTAGATTATTTTGCATCAAAGATTTTTTATAAAGTAAATAGTTGTTGTATTGTTCTATTTGAAAAATAAAAGCAAAGCGTCCCGTTAGTTGATTGATCGTTCCTGGTGTTTTATCTATTTCAAAAGCTCCATCTTTGTATAATCGAAAGGCCATTGCGCGAGTATTTTTTACGTATTCTCTTTTTACATTTATTTTTTTGTTGACAACCAGTCCAGTAACTTCTTGACGCTGCATGTTATTACTCAATCGTGTTTTTTTAGGATTGATTTCAAAACCAGATGAGATTATTAAGTCTTCTAATTCCGTTAAAAAGTTTTCTAATTCTTTGCTTGCTCTCAATTTATTAGAGTTTAATTCACGATTTGTTGAAAAAGTCAAATCATCGGCATATCTAGAATATGTAAAACGATATTTTTTAGCAATTTTGACAATCCGATAATCTAATATTCTAGTGATTAAATTTGTGATGATAGGAGAAGACGGAGCTCCTTGCGGTAGCTTACCTTGATAACACGCAATTTGTGCGATTACAGTAGCAATTTCTGGTGAAACGGCAAAATCCCTGTCTTTTATAAAGAAACCTCTTACTCTTCCGAAATTAAAAGAATCAAAAAAGTTTTTCAAGTCAATGTTCAGAATGTATTTCTTGTTTCGATGCATCTGAGAGTTGGTAATAATGCTTTTCCCCTTTTCAAATGCGTGAGACAGAACAGGTGTTTTAAAGTTCTTATCCTTAGATTTAGATTCTATGCTTTCAAGGTAACATTCCCACAAAACATTAGACAATTTTTTCTGAAGGAACTTCAACTCTTTTTTGGGGGCATGTATAACTCTTTCTCCACCATTCTTTTTAGGGATAGGGAAAGAGTTATATAAATTATCAGTTTTTATATTGTACAATAAATAATTGATGTATTTGGCACTTTTCAAGCCAAGTAGCTTAGCAAAATCATCCTTTGTCTGTAGTTGATTAAATTTGGTCATCATTTTTCCTCATACAAAAAGCGTATGATAACTCTTACGCGAACAAGATTGCCAGTAGAAATCCTAATGAATCCTGAAGCTAATAACACCAGATGAAGCCAAACACTCCTATAACATTGTTGTTAATACTTGCGAACACACAAGTCAAAAATCTAATCATACGCAACTTTATTCTATCACAAAATAACCTGTTAATCTAGAATTAAGACATCTTAGACTATAAATTTTTATCAACACCTCAAAAAGCCAGACAGAATCTGGCTTTGCATTGTTTGTATCTGAGAAGTATTTTAGAAAAATTAAAGGATCTTATCCGCCCGATCCACCATAAAGAGTGAGATAGTCATGATGATATCGATGGCTAGAAGGGCAAGGACAGCTGGGACCCAAGATTGGAAAAGGTCAAAACTATAACCAAACAAGGCAGGACCAAAAGCAGCTAAGATGTAGCCTCCTGTTTGCGCTAGTCCTGATAGCTGAGCTGTCTTTTCAGGAGAACTGGTTTTAAGAGAAAAACAAACCATGAGGTAGGGGAAGAGGGCACTGCAGGCCGTTCCAATCAAGAGATGGACGACTAACCAGTAGAGGAAATTATTGGTTGGATACAAGAGCATGGCAATTCCTGTCATACCAGCGATAGAGATAATTGCCAGCATGATTCGACGGTGACCATCTGATAGACGAGTCGTCAGACTTGGAACAGTCATTGAAAAAGGAATGCTGATCAGTGAGAAAATAGAAGCAAGGAGAGCCGCATCACTATTAGAAATACCAGCACTAACAGCCATAGTTGGCAACCAGGTCATACTTGTATAAAAGAGCAAGGACTGAAGACCACCAAAGATAATGATAGCCCAGACATCTTTACTTTTTAGAATATTCTCTTTGACTTGCTTTTCTTTTTGGCTTTCTAGGTGGTGATTGTGGCGATGATTGGGCAACCAGACTAGCAGAGTGACCAGACAGAGAAAGCTGAGAACGAGGATGAGTCCCTTCCAAGAACTAGCTTGGGTGATAGGGACCGAAAGATAAGAAGCGATGGCTGTCGAAATTCCCATGGCAGTGACATAGAGAGTTGTTAGGAAACTAATCTTTTGAGGCTGATTTGCTTGGATCATACTTGGGAGGAGTACATTGAAGATCGCAATGCTTGCTCCCACAATTAAGGTCCCTAGATAGAGAAGGGGAAGATTGAAAATCCGAATGACAGAGCCAACAGTTAAGAGGAGGAGACAGTAAGTAAAGAGGTGTTCCAACCCGATTTTTTGTGCCAAGTGGCTTGCAAAAGCAGAGAAAAGAGCAAACATCAAGAGAGGGAGACTGGTTAAAATCCCAAGAGTGCTAACCTCCACTCCTAGTCCCTGAGCGATATCTCCTAAAATAGTTGGAAGAGCAGTAAAGGGAGAGCGTAAAACAGTCCCGATTAAGACAATTCCTAGAACAAAAAAGAGTGATTGTTTTTTCATAAAAACCTCGATAGGATGATTTTAATAACAGCTTATTTTAAGGTTTTTTCATTATAATGTCAAGTAATGACAGCCAAGACAGATCAATCAATGAAAGTGAAAATATAGTGAAAAGGGACGGATTTCTTTACTAGAATTTTCCTTGATTTGATATAAAAATAGGAAACTAGGAAATTTTGTGATAAAATAGTGGAAGGAAATCTATACATTGGAGAAAAACTGTGCCTGAAAAGCAAAAAATCAGCGTCTTGATGTCGGTCTATGTAAAGGAAAATCCGACGTTTTTAAGAGATGCTATCAAAAGTGTTCAAAACCAGACCTTGAAACCGAGCGAACTTGTTCTTGTTGAGGATGGGCCGCTCACGCCCGAACTCTATCAGGTGCTAGATGAAGTGGAAGCTCAGTCAGACATTCCAGTGAAACGGTGCCCCTTAGAACAAAACCAAGGTTTAGGCTTGGCTCTTCGATACGGTGTTTTACAGTGCCAGTATGACATTATTGCCCGCATGGATACGGATGATTTAGCCGTTCCGGATCGTTTTGAGAAACAGCTTCAGCTAATGGAGAAAGAAGATCTCGACCTCTTAGGTGGGCATATCGCAGAGTTCATTGACAATCCAGATGAGATTGTGTCTTATCGTCGTGTTCCAACTCAGCATGCAGACATTGTGGCTTATCAGAGAATGAGAAGCGCCTTTAACCATATGACAGTCATGTTTAAAAAGGACATGGTCCTCAAGGCTGGCAACTATGAAGATGGCCTTTACATGGAGGATGACCTCCTTTGGCTCAATATGATTGCTGCAGGTGCCAAGACTGGGAACCTAGATCAAATCTTGTGTAAGGTTCGTGTCGGTGCAGGGATGTTTGAGCGTCGGGGTGGATCGCGTTACCTTAAACTCTATCGTCAGGCTCGCCAAAGGATGCTTGAGCGAGGGCAAATTTCTTACATGGAATATGCTAAAAGTGTAGCCATTCAGGCAATTGTTGCACTTTGTCCAGGCTTTGTACGTCAGTTTATCTTCGTCAAACTTTTAAGAAAGAGAAAGTAAGCCCCGATAGACTGAATGATTTAGGCTATCATAACAACAGTATCATCTGACTCTTTTAAGGGGGAGTAAATTCCTATGAATAAAAAACTAACAGATTATGTGATTGATCTGGTTGAAATTTTAAATAAACAGCAAAAACAAGTGTTTTGGGGGATATTCGATATTCTGAGTATGGTGGTTTCCATCATCGTATCTTATATCTTGTTTTATGG
The DNA here is from genome assembly GCF_002289235.2 of Streptococcus sp. FDAARGOS_256. Lineage (GTDB taxonomy): Bacteria > Bacillota > Bacilli > Lactobacillales > Streptococcaceae > Streptococcus. The sequence continues at coordinate 1,459,709 of NZ_NTGM02000001.1, read as the reverse complement.
CCTTATAAATCCTGCGCCTGTGGATTACGTGATCTACACTCTTTTAGCCTTCCTCCTCTATCAAATCATGATTGCGTTTTGGGGGCTAAATGCTAGTATTAGTCGTTATAGCAAGATTACGGATTTCATGAAAATCTTTTTCGGAGTGATGCTCAGCAGTGTTCTTTCTTATGGAATCTGCTATGCCTTCCTTCCATTGTTTTCTATCCGTTTCATCGTACTCTTCATTTTGTTGAGTACCTTCCTTATCTTGCTTCCTCGTATCACTTGGCAGTTGATTTATTCTAAACGTAAAAAAGGTAGTGGAGATGGAGAACACCGTCGGACCTTCTTGATTGGTGCTGGTGATGGTGGTGCCCTCTTTATGAACAGCTACCAACACCCAACTAGCGACCTTGAGCTAGTGGGGATTTTGGATAACGATGAAAAGAAAAAGGGACAAAAACTAGGTGGAATCCCAGTTTTGGGCTCTTATGATAATCTACCTGAATTAGCTAAACGTCACCAAATCGAGCGTGTTATCGTAGCGATCCCTTCGCTTGACCCATCAGAGTACGAACGCATCTTGCAGATGTGTAATAAGCTAGGCGTCAAATGTTACAAGATGCCTAAGGTTGAGACAGTCGTTCAAGGACTCCATCAACCAGGTAGTGGTTTCCAAAAAATTGATATCACAGACCTTTTGGGCCGTCAGGAAATTCGTCTCGACGAATCGCGTCTAGGTACGGAGATTACAGGCAAGACCATCCTGGTGACAGGGGCAGGTGGTTCGATTGGTTCGGAGATTTGTCGTCAGGTTAGCCGTTTCAATCCCGAGCGTATCGTCTTGCTTGGACATGGTGAAAACTCAATCTATCTCGTTTATCATGAATTGATCCGTACATTCCAAGGAATTGATTATGTTCCTGTTATTGCAGATATTCAGGACTATGACCGTCTCTTGCAGGTGTTTGAGCAGTACAAACCAGCCATTGTTTATCATGCTGCAGCCCACAAACACGTTCCGATGATGGAACGCAATCCAAAAGAAGCCTTCAAGAACAATATCCTCGGTACCTACAATGTTGCCAAGGCTGTTGATGAAGCCAAAGTACCTAAGATGGTTATGATTTCGACTGACAAGGCGGTCAATCCACCGAATGTTATGGGTGCGACTAAGCGCGTGGCAGAATTGATTGTCACTGGCTTTAACCAACGTAGTAAATCAACCTACTGTGCAGTTCGTTTTGGGAATGTTCTCGGTAGTCGTGGTAGTGTGATTCCTGTCTTTGAACGTCAGATTGCTGAAGGTGGCCCTGTAACAGTAACAGACTTCCGTATGACACGTTACTTTATGACCATTCCAGAGGCTAGCCGTCTAGTAATCCATGCTGGCGCTTATGCCAAGGACGGAGAAGTCTTTATCCTCGATATGGGCAAACCAGTTAAGATCTATGACTTGGCTAAGAAAATGGTCCTTCTAAGTGGACACACAGAAAGTGAAATTCCAATCGTTGAAGTTGGGATTCGTCCGGGTGAAAAACTCTATGAAGAACTCTTGGTTTCGACCGAATTGGTTGATAACCAAGTCATGGACAAGATTTTCGTTGGTAAGGTAAACGTTATGCCTCTAGAAGCTATTGATCAAAAGATTGAAGAGTTCCGTTCACTCAGCGGAGATGAGCTCAAAGGAGCCATCATTTCCTTTGCAAATGAAACAACCCATGCTGAGTAAGAGGGTCTAACAAATTAATTATAAATAAAAGGCCAAGGTTCTGTTTGTACAGGACCTTGGCCTTTTTACTCTGTAATTTCAAATTGTTGTATTATTTATAGTTGCTTAATGATATCATCAATGGTATGGGCAATCCAGTCAGGTTGATAGCTGAGCAAATCAGCCTCTTCTCCAAATCCCCAAGTAACAGCAAACTTTTTAATACCAGTTTCTTGGGCTCCAATCATATCAAACTTGGTATCCCCGATGATGAGGACTTGGTCCGCAGGGAGTTGATGCGTTTGCAAGGCGTAACGGATGACATCCGCCTTGTGTGGCGTTTCAGGACTAGAGCCGTAAATGCCATCAAAGAAATGATGGATTCCCAGATTTTTAGTCATATCATGAGCAGTAGGAGTATTCTTTGTTGTAGTGATGTAGAGAGGGTAGTTTTGCGAAAGCTCTTGAAGCAATTCCGTTATTCGGGGGAAGAGTTGGGCTTCGTGGATGCCTTTTTCCTTGTAGTAAGAGCGGTATATCTGGACGGCCTCCGAGATTTGTTCCTTGGGAAGGCAGGTCGCAAAGCTACTTTCAAGTGGCGGGCCCATGAAACCACGAATGGTTTTGGCATCAGGACTCGGAACTCCTAGCTCTTTAAAGGTATGGGTAAAGGCATTGTGGATCCCGATGGAACTGTCAACCAGGGTTCCGTCTAGATCAAAAAAGATTGCTGAGATAGAGGGCATAGTTTCTCCTAATAGATATAGATAAGCTTATTCTCCGAAGATTTCTTTTTGTAGGCGGCGACCAGTAGGTGTGGCGGCGAGTCCACCCTCGGCCGTTTCACGAAAGGCAGTTGGAAGACTTGATCCGACTTGGTACATGGCATCGATAACTTCATCGACAGGGATCTTAGATTCGATACCTGCCAAGGCCATATCAGCCGCGATAAAGGCAAAGCTAGCTCCCATGGCATTTCGTTTGACACAGGGAACTTCAACCAAACCAGCAACAGGGTCACAGATGAGACCTAGCATATTTTTAATGACAAAGGCGATGGCTTGGCTAGCCTGATAGGGCGTTCCACCTGCGGCCAAAGTCAAGGCTGCGGCACTCATGGCGGAGGCAGAGCCGACTTCGGCCTGACAGCCACCTTCAGCACCCGAGATAGAGGCATTGTTTGCGATAACCAATCCAAAGGCACCAGCAGCAAAGAGGAAATCTAACTGTTCTTCGTGGCTGAGGTCAAGTTTTTGGATAGCAGCAGTGAGAACGGCTGGCAGACAGCCAGCACTTCCTGCGGTTGGAGTGGCACAGACCAAGCCCATCTTCGCATTGTGTTCATTGACCGCGATGGCATTACGGGCTGCTGATAGGATGGTAAAGTCCGACAAGGCCTTGCCACTTTTGAGATGGCGGTCTAGTTTGGCCGCGTCTCCACCCGTTAGGCCACTACGGGATTTATTTTTACTGAGACCGAGCTCGACAGAGGCTTTCATGACTTCTAGATTGCGTTCCATGAGGAGGAGAACTTCTGGCCGTTCCCGACCGCTTAGTTGATATTCTGTCGCAATCATGAGTTCTGCGACATTTCCTTGGAAGTCTAGATCCGCCTGCTCGACCAATTCTTTGATAGAATAAAACATGTTCCCTCCTACTTAAAGAAATTGACATTGTGGAGATGAGGGATTTTTCGGATTTCTTCAATCGCCTCTTCGCAACTTCGACTATCGACTTCGATAATCATAATGGCTTTTTCTCCAGCTTTTTCTCGAGTCACATTCATCTGAGCGATGTTGATATCGAAACGAGAGAGGGCTTCAGTAACATGGGCAATCATACCTGGAACATCTTGATGCACGATGATAATGGTTGGTGTGTTCATGTTGAGAGAGACAGCAAAGCCGTTAAGCTCCGTAACTTGGATATTTCCCCCACCGATGGAAATTCCTGTCACACTGATGGACTTGTGTTCATTTTTCACAGTAATTTTAGTGGTATTAGGATGAGGAGCGTTGCTATCTTTCTGAATGGTCCAGACAATCTTAATACCACGTTTATGGGCAATCTCTAGGCTATTTGGAATGTCGGGATCGTCCGTATCCATACCTAATATACCAGCGACGAGAGCAAGGTCAGTTCCATGACCACGGTAGGTCTTGGCAAATGAGTTAAATAATTGGAATTCGACTTCTGTCGGCGTATCATCAAAGATGGAAGAGACGATTTTCCCGATGCGAACAGCTCCAGCAGTATGGCTACTTGATGGCCCAATCATAACTGGTCCGATAATGTCAAAGACAGATTGAAAACGAAGTGAGTGCATCTGTTTCCCCTTACAAAGATTCTTATATCTATTATATCAAAGAATGGACCTCTGCGCTTATTTCCCTTATCAAAAGCTTAAAATGATTAAAGATAGTATAAAATAAGGTCTTTTGTGACAAAAACCTCCTTAAAACGGTAAATATAAAACATTTTTGTAATATTTCTACATAAAACCGTTAAACAACGGTAACATTTAAAAGGTATCATAGATATATCCAATGGAAGGAGAATTTTTAGATATGACATTAACAACTAAAAAAATCAAAACAACTATCGCAGGAGTAGCAGCTTTGCTTGCTTTCTTTGCTCCATCACTTGCATCTGCCCAAGAAACTGTAACTTACACAGTTAAATCAGGTGATACTCTTTCAGAAATCGCTGAGAAGTACAACACAACTGTTGAAAAATTGGCAGCAAAAAACAACATCAAAGATATTCACCTTATCTATGTTGACCAAGTTTTGGTTATCGAAGGAACAGCTTCAACTGTAGCTCCAGCAGCAACAACGGAAGAAACAGCTCCAGTAGCTACAGAAACAGTTGAAGAAGCTCCAGCAGCAACAACAACCTATGAGGCCCCAGCTGCACCTGCAACTCCAGCAGCTCCAGCAGCAGAAAGCAACACTGCAGCAGCTTCTACTGTAAGTGGTTCTGAAGCAGAAGCCAAAGAATGGATCGCTCAAAAAGAATCAGGCGGTAGCTACACTGCTACAAACGGACGTTACATCGGACGTTACCAATTGACAGATTCATACTTGAACGGTGACTACTCAGCTGAAAACCAAGAACGTGTAGCAGATGCCTACGTTGCAGGACGTTACGGTTCATGGACAGCTGCCAAGAACTTCTGGCTTAACAACGGTTGGTATTAAGAATACAAGAGTCCTTTAGGGCTCTTTTTTGTTTCCCTATAACAAAAAGTGTAATGATCTTCTCAGTAATGCTCTGTTTGTATAATTTCGACTAAATTCTTCAAATTGTTTTAAAACTCAAATGGTATAAATAAGCTTATTATATGTAAAAATATATCATATAATAAGCTTTTTCTTGATTTGAATGAAATAAAATACAGTTTTTCCTTGACAAACGAGGGTGAGAGGAGTATTATTTATACAATAATAAAGTATAAAAATAAAAGGAGGCTTTTCTATGAATAAAGTGAAGAAGGTGTTGATGACGATGTTTGGTTTGCTTATGCTTCCCTTATTATTTGCTTGTAGTAACACTCAATCCCAAGGTGTTGAAGCCATTAAGGCTAAAGGAAAATTGGTAGTGGCCCTAAATCCAGAGTTTGCTCCATTTGAATACCAGAAATTGGTTGATGGGAAAAATCAGATTGTAGGTTCAGATGTTGAGCTAGCCAAAGCCATCGCAAAGGAACTAGGTGTAGAAGTGGAGTTCTCTCCAATGAGTTTTGACAATGTACTAGCTAGTCTTGATTCAGGTAAGGCCGATCTTGCCATATCAGGTGTTTCTAAAACGGAGGAGAGAAGTCAAGTTTATGATTTTTCAATTCCCTACTACACTTCGAAAAATAAGGTTATCGTAAGAAAATCTGAATTAACGAATTACCAATCAGTCAAGGATTTGGCTCAGAAAAAGGTTGGAGCGCAGAAAGGTTCTATCCAGGAAACTCTGGCCAAAGAAACCTTGCAGAATGCTTCTCTCGTTTCACTTCCTAAAAATGGAAATTTGATAACAGATTTGAAATCAGGGCAACTAGATGCGGTTATCTTTGAGGAACCGGTGGCGAAAGGATATGTAGAGAATAATCCAGACTTAGCCATCGCTGAGTTTGATTTTGACAATGACAAAGAAGATTCCTACGCTGTTGCGATGAAAAAAGACAGTAAAGAATTAAAAGATGCGGTTGACAAAACCATCCAGAAGTTGAAGGATTCTGGGGAGTTGGACAAATTGATTGACGATGCTTTTAAAGCCTCTATCGAAAAATAGAAAGAAGGAAGAGGAATGAGTAAGGAAAAAGTTATTTTAGCCTATTCAGGTGGATTGGATACATCAGTTGCTATTACATGGTTAAAAAAAGACTATGATGTGATCGCTGTTTGTATGGATGTGGGTGAAGGAAAAGATTTGGAGTTCATCCATGATAAAGCTCTCAAGGTTGGGGCTGTAGAGTCTTATGTCATTGATGTTAAGGAAGAATTTGCTAATGACTATGTTTTAGTGGCTCTTCAGGCACATGCTTACTACGAACAGAAGTATCCCTTGGTATCTGCTCTGAGTCGCCCTCTTATTTCAAAAAAACTCGTTGAAATAGCTCATCAGACGGGGGCAACCACAATTGCCCATGGTTGTACAGGCAAGGGAAACGACCAAGTTCGGTTTGAAGTCTCTATTGCAGCTTTGGATCCCAATCTAAAGGTAGTTGCGCCTGTTCGTGAGTGGAAATGGTCTCGTGAAGAAGAAATCCAATATGCCAAAGAAAACGGCGTCCCAGTTCCAGCTGACCTTGACAATCCTTACTCTGTCGATCAAAATCTTTGGGGACGTGCAAATGAATGTGGTGTTTTGGAAAATCCTTGGAACCAAGCACCAGAAGAAGCATTTGGAATCACATCTTCTCCAGAAGAGGCACCAGACAGTCCAGAATTTATTGACATTGAGTTTAGCTGCGGGGTGCCCATCTCCCTCAATGGTGAGAAGATGAAAGTGGCTGCTTTGATTCAAAATCTCAATGAAATTGCGGGTAAACACGGTGTCGGTCGTATTGACCATGTGGAAAATCGCCTAGTCGGGATTAAGTCAAGAGAGATTTATGAGTGCCCAGGTGCTGTGACTTTATTGGCAGCTCATAAGGAGATTGAAGACTTGACTCTTGTGAGAGAAGTGGCTCATTTCAAACCCATTATCGAAAATGAGTTGTCCAATCTCATCTATAATGCCTTGTGGTTTAGCCCAGCAACTCAGGCTTTGATTGCCTATATCAAGGAGACACAGAAAGTTGTCAATGGAACTGCAAAAGTTAAACTTTATAAGGGGAACGCTCAGGTAGTGGCTCGGAAATCTCCAAATTCTCTTTACGATGAAAATTTGGCGACTTATACCAGTGCGGATACTTTTGACCAAGATGCGGCTGTTGGATTTATCAAGCTTTGGGGGCTTCCGACTAAGGTTTATTCAGAAGTTCAGAAAAATGTTGAGTAGTGATGCGATAGAAAGGGACGACAGGATATGCCGAAAAATACAAAATTATGGGGTGGTCGATTTGAAGGCACTGTGGAAGAGTGGGTAGAACAGTTCGGTGCGAGTATTTCCTTTGATCATCAGCTGGCGAAATTTGATTTGATGGGTTCCCTAGCTCATGTTCAAATGCTAGGACAGACTGGCATTTTGAGCTTGGAAGAGGCAGAGCAGATCCAAGATGGTCTGCAAGCTTTGTTGCGAGATTTAGAGGCAGGAGAGCTTCATTTTGATATTGCAAATGAAGATATTCATATGAATATGGAAGTGTTGCTGACAGAGAAAATCGGTCCTCTGGCTGGGAAACTACACACGGCTCGTTCTCGGAATGACCAAGTCGCAACGGATATGCACTTATATCTAAAGGAGCAGCTTGGCCATGTCTTAGATAAGTTGGCGAATCTAAACAGTGTTTTGCTGGATTTGGCTGAAAAACATGTGGAAACCATCATGCCAGGCTATACTCATTTGCAGCATGCCCAACCGATTAGTTTTGCCCATCATCTCATGGCTTATTACAATATGTTCCAAAGGGATAGCGAGCGCTTTGCATTTAACTTGAAACATACGGACCTATCTCCCCTGGGTGCGGCTGCCTTGGCAGGGACAACTTTTCCAATCAATCGTCAATTATCGAGTGATTTATTGGGCTTCCAACAGCCCTATACCAATTCCTTGGACGCAGTGAGTGACCGTGATTTTATCTTGGAATTTCTGTCAAATGCCAGCATGTTGATGATGCATATGAGTCGTTTTTGTGAAGAAATCATCAATTGGTGCAGTTTTGAGTATCAGTACATTAGCTTGTCTGATAGCTTTTCAACGGGTTCGTCTATCATGCCCCAGAAGAAAAATCCTGATATGGCCGAATTGATTCGAGGGAAGACAGGCCGAGTTTACGGGAACTTGCTTGGGCTATTGACCGTCATGAAGTCTTTGCCTCTGGCTTACAATAAGGATTTGCAAGAGGACAAGGAAGGCATGTTTGATACAGTAGAAACGATTTTAAATTCTCTGGATGTGTTGGCAGGTATGCTATCGAGCATGCAGGTTAATAAGGCCAAAATGCAGCAATCCACAGAGAATGATTTTTCGAATGCGACCGAACTGGCAGATTATTTGGCTGAAAAAGGACTCCCTTTTAGAGAAGCGCATGAAATTGTAGGGAAATTGGTTCTAGACTCTATCAAGCATGGTAAAAACATCCAAGATTGGGATTTGGAGGAGTTGCAAGCCTACCATCCCTTGATTGAAGAGGATATTTATATCTACTTGCGTCCAGAAACCGCTGTTCGGAGACGGAATTCCTTAGGAGGAACCGGCTTTGAGCAAGTGAAATACCAGATAGAACAAGCGAAGAAAGAACTTAAAGGGGAAAATTGATTCGTTTGCAAAGGAAGAAAGAGAGGTTGAGATGATTTATCAGCCTCTTTCTTGTCTTCTCCAACCAAGCGTGTTATAATGAATACTGCTCAAGCGACCTTCAATCGTTAAAGCACACACGACCTTCAATCGTGAATAAACGAATAGATGGGAGACTTACCATGAGTGATAACTCTAAAACACGTGTTGTTGTGGGGATGAGTGGTGGTGTTGATTCGTCGGTGACGGCTCTCTTGCTCAAGGAGCAGGGCTACGATGTGATCGGTATCTTCATGAAGAACTGGGATGACACAGATGAAAACGGCGTCTGTACGGCGACCGAAGATTACAAGGATGTGGCTGCGGTGGCAGACCAGATCGGCATTCCTTACTACTCTGTCAATTTTGAAAAAGAGTACTGGGACCGCGTCTTTGAGTATTTCCTAGCGGAATACCGTGCAGGACGCACGCCAAATCCAGACGTTATGTGTAACAAGGAAATCAAGTTCAAGGCCTTTTTGGACTATGCTATGACCTTAGGCGCAGACTATGTAGCGACGGGGCATTATGCTCGAGTGGCGCGTGATGAGGATGGCATCGTTCACATGCTTCGTGGCGTGGACAATGGCAAGGACCAGACCTATTTCCTCAGTCAACTTTCGCAAGAACAACTCCAAAAAACCATGTTCCCCTTGGGACATTTGGAAAAGCCTGAAGTTCGCAGACTAGCTGAAGAAGCAGGACTTGCGACTGCTAAGAAGAAAGACTCGACAGGGATTTGCTTTATCGGAGAAAAGAACTTTAAAAACTTTCTCAGCAACTATCTGCCAGCCCAGCCTGGTCGCATGATGACTGTGGATGGTCGCGATATGGGTGAGCATGCAGGCCTGATGTACTATACGATTGGTCAGCGTGGCGGTCTCGGTATCGGTGGGCAACACGGTGGTGACAATGCCCCTTGGTTCGTTGTCGGAAAAGACCTAAGCAAGAATATCCTCTATGTCGGCCAAGGTTTCTACCATGACTCGCTCATGTCAACCAGCCTAGAGGCCAGTCAGGTTCACTTTACTCGTGACATGCCAGAGGAATTTACGCTAGACTGTACGGCTAAATTCCGCTACCGTCAGCCTGATTCTAAGGTGACAGTACATGTCAAAGGAGATAAGGCAGAAGTTATCTTTGCGGAACCGCAACGCGCCATCACACCAGGACAGGCAGTTGTCTTTTACGATGGCGAAGAGTGCCTAGGTGGTGGCCTGATTGACAATGCTTATCGAGATGGACAAGTTTGTCAGTACATTTAGATTGACAAATTTTCTCAATTTGCTACAATAATAAAAGCAATAGAAATGATGGTCAAAGCTCATGGATGTTGCAGGCTTTTTTGTCCTGCACTTCTTACGAGTTTTGACTGTTTTTGTGTCGTTTAAGGGAAAGGACAAAAATGACTCAACAAGACTTTCGGACAACAGTGGGAGACACGGTCTTTGGTGTTCGGGCGGCAGCCTTGATTCTCCAAAATGGCAAGCTCCTAGTTACCAAAGATAAGGGCAAGTATTACACTATTGGCGGTGCGATTCAAGTTAATGAAATCACGGAAGACGCGGTAGTTCGTGAAGTGAGGGAAGAATTAGGTGTCCGAGCTCAAGCTGGACAGCTAGCTTTTGTGGTTGAAAATCGTTTTGAACAAGACGGTGTTTCCTATCACAACATCGAGTTTCATTACCTGGTGAACTTGCTGGAGGACGCCCCATTGACCATGCAGGAAGACGAAAAAATGCAGCCTTGTGAGTGGATTGACTTGGATGAACTCCAGAATATCCAGCTAGTTCCAACCTTTTTAAAAACAGCCCTGCCAGATTGGGACGGCCAACTAAGACACATTCATCTTGAGGAATAGGAGAGAAAATGACTTATAATTTTACGGAAGAATACGATATTATTGTAATCGGTGCGGGGCACGCTGGGGTGGAGGCATCTCTAGCTGCTAGCCGTATGGGCTGCAAGGTATTGCTTGCGACCATCAACATTGAAATGCTGGCTTTCATGCCTTGTAATCCTTCTATCGGTGGCTCTGCCAAGGGGATTGTCGTGCGTGAAGTGGATGCCCTTGGTGGTGAAATGGCTAAAACCATTGACAAGACCTACATCCAGATGAAGATGCTCAACACTGGGAAAGGTCCAGCTGTCCGTGCCCTTCGTGCGCAGGCTGACAAGGAGCTTTACTCTAAGGAGATGCGCAAGACAGTTGAAAATCAAGAGAATCTCACCCTTCGTCAAACCATGATTGATGAGATTTTGGTGGAAGATGGCAAGGTTGTCGGTGTTCGTACAGCGACCCATCAAGAGTATGCTGCAAAGGCCGTTATCGTGACGACAGGAACAGCCCTCCGTGGGGAAATTATCATCGGAGACCTCAAGTACTCATCAGGACCAAACCACAGCTTGGCTTCGATTAACCTTGCTGACAATCTCAAGGAACTGGGACTCGAAATCGGTCGTTTCAAGACAGGTACACCTCCGCGTGTCAAGGCTTCTTCTATCAACTACGATGTGACAGAAATCCAGCCAGGGGACGAAGCGCCAAATCACTTCTCTTATACTTCACGTGATGAGGACTATGTTAAGGATCAAGTGCCATGCTGGTTGACCTACACTAATGGTACTAGTCATGAGATTATCCAAAATAACCTCCACCGTGCGCCTATGTTTACAGGTGTGGTTAAGGGAGTGGGCCCTCGTTATTGCCCGTCGATAGAGGATAAGATTGTGCGCTTTGCGGACAAGGAACGCCACCAGCTCTTCCTTGAGCCAGAAGGACGCAATACAGAGGAAGTCTATGTCCAAGGCTTGTCAACCAGTCTGCCTGAGGATGTACAACGCGAGCTGGTTCATTCCATCAAAGGTTTGGAAAATGCAGAAATGATGCGAACTGGTTATGCTATCGAGTATGACATGGTCTTGCCTCATCAGTTGCGTGCGACTCTGGAAACCAAGAAAATCTCAGGACTTTTCACAGCTGGTCAGACAAATGGGACATCTGGTTACGAAGAAGCTGCTGGCCAAGGGATTATCGCTGGTATCAATGCGGCTTTGAAAATCCAAGGCAAGCCTGAATTGATTTTGAAGCGCAGTGACGGCTATATCGGGGTCATGATTGACGACTTGGTGACCAAGGGAACTATTGAACCTTACCGTCTCTTAACCAGTCGTGCTGAATACCGTCTCATCCTCCGTCATGACAATGCTGATATGCGTTTGACTGAGATGGGTCGTGAGATTGGTCTCGTTGATGATGAACGCTGGGCCCGTTTTGAGATTAAGAAAAATCAATTTGACAATGAGATGAAACGCCTAGACAGCATCAAACTCAAGCCAGTCAAGGAAACGAACGCTAAGGTTGAAGCGATGGGATTCAAGCCGCTGACAGATGCAGTGACAGCCAAGGAATTCCTTCGCCGTCCAGAAGTCTCTTACCAAGATGTGGTGGCCTTTATCGGACCAGCTGCAGAGGACTTGGATGACAAGGTCATTGAATTGATTGAAACAGAGATCAAGTACGAGGGTTATATTTCCAAAGCCATGGATCAGGTTGCCAAGATGAAACGCATGGAAGAAAAACGCATTCCAGCCAATATCGACTGGGATGACATTGACTCGATCGCAACAGAAGCCCGTCAGAAGTTCAAACTCATCAATCCAGAAACCATCGGCCAAGCCAGCCGTATTTCGGGAGTAAATCCAGCAGATATTTCTATTTTGATGGTCTATCTTGAAGGTAAAAATCGTAGTATTTCTAAGAATCAAGAAAAGAAAGCATAGAGAAAAACAGCTCCGAAGACGGGGCTGTTTTGTTGCTTTATTCTTCATCTGGTGTGAGGATCATCGGAATGATGATCGGTTCACGTTCTGTATTTTCATAGAGGAATGGTCGAATGGCGTTGACAATAGCACCATTGACAGATTGGATGCTAGCATCTTTGTTTTTCAATGCGATACGAATGGCATTGAAGAGGATGCGCTGACTTTGACGAATCAAGTCGCCAGACTCTCGCATGTAGACAAATCCTCGGCTGAGGATATCTGGACCAGACAAGATCATTTTAGACTTGAAGTCAACAGTTGCGACTGCTAGAACGACACCATCTTCAGATAGATCTCTGCGGTCTTTGAGGACAGCAGCGCCGATTTCACCGATACGATTTCCATCGACATAGATGTCTTGGGCATTGAAGTGGCCTGCGATACGAGCTGAGTTAGCAGTAAGAGCAAGCACATCACCATTACTCATGATAAAGATATTGTCCTTTTCAACACCAGTATCCACCGCTAGTCCAGCGTGGACTTTCTGCATGCGATATTCACCGTGGACAGGCATGAAGTATTTCGGCTTGATCAAACGGAGCATGAGTTTTTGCTCTTGCTGACCACCGTGTCCAGAGGTGTGGATATTGTTAATCTTACCGTGGATGACTTCGACACCAGCTTCTGAGATAATGTTAATCAGCTTGTTGACGCTAGTGGTATTTCCAGGGATAGGACTTGAAGAGAAGATAACGGTATCGCCGGGTTGGAGTTGCACCTGACGGTGGGTTCCGTTAGCGATACGAGAGAGGGCTGCCATCGGCTCACCTTGACTACCTGTACAGAGGATCAGAACCTCGCCTGCAGGGTAGTCTTTGATTTCATTTGGCTCGATAAAGGTTCCCTTAGGAGCTTTGATGTAGCCAAGCTCGATACCGTTGACAATGGCCTTTTCCATAGAACGACCAAAGACCGCAATCTTGCGTCCAGTCTTAACAGCAGCATCTGTTGCTTGCTGGAGACGGAAGATATTAGAGGCAAAGGATGCAAAGATGATGCGTCCTTCAATGCCTTGGATAATCTTCATGATGGACTGACCAACGACTTTTTCAGAGTTGGTAAAGGTTGGGACTTCTGCATTTGTCGAGTCAGAGAGGAGGCAGAGTACGCCTTCTTCACCAAGGGCTGCCATACGGTGCAAGTCTGCAGGTTCCCCAACTGGAGTAAAGTCAAACTTAAAGTCACCCGTACAGACGATTTTTCCTTGCGGGGTATGAATGACAATTCCCAAAGGCTCTGGAATAGAGTGAGTGGTTCTAAAGAAAGTCGCCTTGAGATTTTTAAAGGTCAACTCAGTGTTGTGATTGATTTCGTAAAGTTTGGCGTTGCGCAAGAGGCCGTGTTCTTCGAGTTTTCCACGGATCAAAGCCAAGGCAAGTGGTCCAGCATAGATAGGGACATTTGCTTGCTTGAGCAAGAAGGGAATCCCACCGATGTGATCCTCGTGTCCGTGTGTGATCAAGACAGCCTTGACGCGGTCGATATTGTCTACGATGTAAGAGTAATCAGGAATGACATAGTCGATACCCAGCAAGTCATCTTCTGGGAATTTAATCCCAGCATCGACGATGATAATCTCGTCTTGGTATTCAATTCCGTAAGTGTTTTTCCCGATTTCTCCCAGACCACCGATGGCAAAAACGCCGACTTCTTCAGGTTTAAGAGTATAGGCCATATTAGAACTCCGTAATCTCGAAAGCGCCAGTTTCTTTTTCGTAATCTAGCAATTTGTCAGACAAGAGTTCGATAAATTCGATGTTGTACTCTGGGCGGTTTTCTTCGACAAGTTGGCGAGCAGCGATACGGCCTTCAAGTTCTGAGTTGGCATCGATGTCTAGGTAAAGTGAGCGTGTTGTTTCACGACGTGGGCTACGTTCTTTTGTTTCTTGATAAAAAACTTTGTAAATCATATAGTTCCTTTCTATTTACAGGTCAGCTTATTCCAAACTTTTAGCAGAGATTTGCTTGATTTCATTCCATTTTGTGTCTAGATTGACCTTGATTCGTTACAATTATTTCAATTATACCACAAAATGAAAAATTAGTAAAAGACGGAAATGGAGAAAGTCGGGAGGGGAAGAAGGAACAAAAAGACAGGTAGGATTTGGTCGGAGAGCACTTAGGTGTTATAATTAAAGGGGGAATCTATGGAGATAGTAGGTTTGAGGAAGAATACAGTTCTAGTTTCATTAATCGTTGGAGTAGATGGTTCGGGCAGAATAATATCTTTGAAAAGAGAAAAAGCTCTTGAGAAATCTCAAGAGCAAATAAAAAGGCTGAGACAAAATTAAGGGATCTTTCTGAGCAAGCTCAAGGGGCAGCACCATTACCTGAAGTGATTGGATCACAACCTTTGAAAGACTTGTCACCAAGTCAGACCAAATCTCAACCTTTACCCTATTTTATCATCTATGAGGCTAAGAAGTCAATCTATAAGTATAACGATGTAGAAATAGAAATAGCATGGAGTGCTTACTGAACGGGCAAGGAAAAGCCCTTGATCAAAGCCAAGAGCCTACTAATAACATTGGGGGCGAACTAATCAATCGCAATTCCGGTTATTTAGAAGGCGAACCCTCAAGGACAGCACCACAGCCTGAAGAGTCAAAGGCTCAACCTGATTTTCCTACCAATGTTCAATTGTATTTTAACATTGACAAGTCAGTAAAGTCAAGTTATCGGTTGCGTGGTGGCTACAAATACCCTGAAGATACGGATATAAGGACTTTAAATAAGTATGCGGATGCTTTGCAACGGTCAGCACAACAATATTTAGATAGATTTGCCAATCAAAAAATCATCTACGCTTTTAACGAAGATAACCAACTGAACGCTCTGTCACCAGTCGCCCTATGTTATCCTCTCGATATTTATACTTTACTATAACTCACTGAGGGAATCAATTTTAAAAGCATCAAAAAGCTCCTGACCGAAGTCAAGAGCCGTCAAACACTGGGGGCGAATTGTTCAATCGCAATTTCAGTTCTTTAGAAACCAAAGTTTCAGGGATAGCACTGCAACCCGAAGAGTCAACGACTCAACCTGATTTTCCTACCAGTGTTGAATTACATTTTAACATTGATAGACCAACATTGTCAACAGTTTATATAAAAATAGGAATACCAAAAGGAGGATTAAGAATGTTTAGTTTGTTTGAATTTGTAGTAGGGGTTCGCCTCTTGATGTTTGTAGTCTTTGTAGCTTGTGTCTATGGGGGGAATGCCCTGTTTGTGCATCTGGAACACCGCAAAACAAAGTTCCTTTGGAAGCTTGCTTTTGTGACGCTCTATTCAATTTTTCTCCTCCTGGTCACCTATGTTGTCTGGCTCGTTTTCTACTTTGGTTTAAACGCTTAAAGTCAATTATTTCTCTAGATAAACAGAAAATCCACTTCGTCTTGATAGATGGGATGGATTTTTTCTATTTTTAGGTGCTATCTTTATTGTTACGACGATGTTCTTTCGTATCGAAAATCGAGTTGAAACATATATGACTTATCTAAACTTCCTACGAAGAACCTTTCAATTTCCTTGTTCACTTTTCTATTCAAAAAAGCTACAACTTTTTTGAATTTTCTGTGTAGAATTGCTTGTCTAAGTGGCAGGCCCTTTTGTTTCAAAACAAAGAAAATTCCCATGTGTCAGCTTTTGTAGTATAATAGTAAACAGACAAAAAGATAGGAATGTGTTATGAAAGTATTAGCTTTTGATACGTCCAGCAAGGCTCTTTCTCTAGCCATTTTAGAGGATAAGCAGGTTCTTGCCGAGACGACGATTAATATCAAGAAAAATCACAGTATTACCCTCATGCCTGCCATCGATTTTTTGATGGGCAGTCTGGATTGGACACCTAAGGATTTGGATCGAATCGTGGTGGCTGAAGGCCCAGGTAGCTACACAGGCTTACGAATTGCGGTAGCAACTGCCAAGACCTTGGCTCATACCCTGAACATTGAGTTGGTTGGTATGTCTAGCCTCTTGGCTCTGGTACCGCGCCAACAAGAAGGCTTACTTGTTCCCCTGATGGATGCGCGTCGCAACAATGTTTATGCAGGATTTTATGAAAATGCCAAACCTGTCATGGCAGAAGCACATCTGTCCTTTGCGGAAGTGCTTGAAAAAGTCACGGATGCTGAACAGGTGACCTTTGTTGGAGAAGTTGGAGCCTTTGTGGAGCAGATCCAAGAGCGTTTACCACAGGCTAACTATCAGGAAACCTTGCCAAATGCAGCTAATCTAGCTTTGTGGGCATGGGACAAGGAAGCAGACTCCTTACACGACTTCGTGCCAAATTACCTCAAACGTGTTGAAGCCGAGGAAAACTGGCTCAAGAACCACACCGAGTCTGGTGAGTCCTACATTAAACGTCTATGATAGAAATCAAAAGAATCCAAAGACAGCCTGACCTGGCTCAAGCAATCTACGCTGTTATGGTAACTGTTTACCCAGTCAGTCCTTGGGCACTGGAACAAATCCAAGCAGACCTGTCCCAAGACCAGACTTGGTACGCTCTAGCTTATGATGGGGTGGAAGTGATTGGATTTTTAGCTGTTCAGGAGAATCTTTTTGAAGCAGAAGTCCTGCAAATCGCTGTCAAAGGAGCCTATCAGGGTCAGGGAATTGCCTCGGCCTTGTTTGCTCAATTGCCGGCAGATAAGGAGATTTTCCTCGAAGTCAGAAAGTCAAATCAACGAGCGCAAGCATTTTACAAGAAAGAAAAGATGGCAGTCATCGCTGAGCGAAAGGCCTACTACCATGACCCAGTCGAGGATGCCATCATCATGAAGAGAGAAATAGATGAAGGATAGATATATTTTAGCATTTGAGACATCCTGTGATGAGACCAGTGTCGCCGTCTTGAAAAACGACGATGAGCTCTTGTCCAATGTCATTGCGAGTCAAATTGAGAGTCACAAACGTTTTGGGGGCGTAGTGCCAGAAGTGGCTAGCCGTCACCATGTCGAGGTTATTACAGCCTGCATCGAGGAGGCGCTAGCAGAAGCAGGAATTACCGAAGAGGATGTAACGGCTGTGGCTGTTACCTACGGACCAGGCTTGGTCGGAGCACTGCTAGTTGGTTTGTCAGCTGCCAAGGCCTTTGCTTGGGCTCATGGACTTCCGCTGATCCCTGTGAATCACATGGCTGGTCACCTCATGGCGGCTCAGAGCGTTGAGCCTTTGGAGTTTCCCTTGCTAGCTCTCTTGGTTAGCGGTGGGCACACGGAGTTGGTCTATGTTTCTGAGGCTGGGGATTATAAGATTGTTGGGGAAACGCGGGACGATGCAGTTGGTGAGGCCTATGATAAGGTCGGCCGTGTCATGGGCTTGACCTATCCTGCAGGTCGCGAAATTGATGAGCTAGCTCATCAGGGGCAGGATCTTTATGACTTTCCTCGTGCCATGATTAAGGAGGACAATCTAGAGTTTTCATTCTCAGGTTTGAAGTCTGCCTTTATCAATCTTCACCACAATGCCCAGCAAAAGGGAGAAAGCTTGTCCAAGGAAGACCTGTCAGCATCTTTCCAAGCAGCAGTCATGGACATTCTTATGGCCAAAACCAAGAAGGCTTTGGAAAAATATCCTGTTAAAACCCTAGTCGTGGCCGGTGGCGTGGCAGCTAATAAAGGGCTCAGAGAACGCCTAGCAGCTGAAATCACAGATGTCAAGGTCATCATCCCACCCCTGCGCCTTTGTGGAGACAATGCAGGTATGATTGCCTATGCCAGTGTCAGCGAGTGGAACAAAGAAAACTTTGCAGGCTTGGATCTCAACGCCAAACCAAGTCTCGCTTTTGATACGGTGGAATAAAGAGTCAGCTTGAAGCTGGCTTTTTTGCTAAAATATTTTATAATATGTTAAAAAAGGAAAAGTTTTTACGAATAGAATAGTAAAGGGAGTTTGGCCATGATTGAAAAGATGGAATTGGGAGAATTTTACAAGGAATTGCGTCTGGCGAGAAAACTCAAGCAGTCAGATGTTGCTTGTGATGGACTGACAGCATCCCAGCTATCCAAGTTTGAACTGGGACAGTCTATGCTGTCTGCGGATAAGCTGATCCTAGCTATCCAAGGGATAAATGTGACCTTCGATGAGTTTGGACACAAGCTTAATAACTATCAAGAATCCCCACATATGAGAATTGGTAGAAGGGTTGTGGATCGCTTTGCCCATCAAGATATTGCTGGCTTAGAGCAACTGTTGGAGGAAGTCGAGCAAGAACAGATAGCGCAGACCTATCGTCGTTTGAATGCTATTGTGATTAAAAATGCCATCCATTCCTTAAATAAGAGCTATCCGCTAACAGATGAGGATAGCGAATTTTTGACTACCTACCTCTATGCTATCGAGTCTTGGACCTGGTTTGACCTCTATCTTTTTTGCAATACTATGCCCTTCTTGAGTAATCAAGACCTAATCTTTTTATCAACCTCTTTAATTGAGAAATCTAAGGAATTTAAAGAGTTAGTACACAATCGATTGTATATGAAAAGTGGATTTCTGAATATTATATCAGAACTCATGGAGCGCAAGCTTTTCTCCTACATCCCAATCTTTGAAGCCGAGTTGGAGAGTATGCTGCGTCCATATGATGTTTTTGAGAAAGTATCGTGGCAATTTTTAAAGAAAATGAGCATTTTTCTTCAAACTAAGGGAAGCAATCAAAAAGAGATTGAACACTTTATCCAATCACTGCAAATATTAGAAAATCCACAATTGATAGCCCTCTTCGAATTGCGTTTTCATCAATACAAAGAACTTATCAATTAGTTAGAAAGGGGAAGACGATAACCCACTCCGAAATAAGCAGGAGTATCAGTTGGATTTTTCTTTTATTCATCATTATATCCCTCCTCATTAGTAATAACTTTATTATACCAGTGAAATAATCAAATCTACTAAAATCGCAAATGTGAAATTTCCATGAGAAAAAATATCAAATATGCGATTTTCTAAAATAAGACAATTTTCGTGTTATACTGTCCTTGTAAGACATTTGAAGCAAATCCTAGGTCGCAGAAGTGGTTTACAAGTAAAAATAATTGAAGGAGTGTAAATGATGTTGAATTTACAATTTGCAGAAACAATGGAACTAACAGAAGTGGAGCTAGAGGCAGTTTACGGAGGAGATCTTGTGAATGTTGCGAATATCCCAGGTGGTGGAAATTGGGGAGGCTGGGGAGGCCTAGGAACACCTTGGTCAATTATTGATCACTGGAAGAGAAATTTTAACCATGATTCTTCTACTGTTAATCGTCGCCGTTATTGATATTCAAAGCCCTTGCCTTTTCTTGGGTAGGGGCTGTCTTTATTTCATAGTATAGGAGAAAATAGAATGAAAAAGATAATCTCACACTACTACCTTATTATAGCCATTCTACTTGTCATTGCTGACCAGTTCTTGATTCGTCTGGTCTTACACAGCGATCTTGCTGCTGGTCTATCTGACTTTGCCTATTATTTGTCGGATATGCTGTTGAATTTTCTTGTGGTTCTGCTTGCTCTTATTGTTATGGTTTGGTCAGGAAAATGGCAGAAAATTAACAGTAAAAAATTTAAAGGTTCTTATCTTTTTTATTCCTTTTTAGCTCTTCTTGCTTTTGTTATTTGGAATTTCGTCACATTTTATCTTTTCCCTCCTACCAAAAATGAAATTGCTTATCAACTGGATGTCCCTACTTTTACAGGAGCAACGGCATTTCTGATGTATTTTTTCTATCCTGTGATTGCAGGTCCCATTTTTGAAGAGATGATCTATCGTGGATTGGTGATGACTGCTTTGGAAAAAGGGAAAAAATGGGGACTGGATGTACTTGGTTCGGCTACTTTATTTGGTATTTTGCATATCAGTAATCATGGTTGGGTCTTGACAGACTTTTTCGTATATATGGGTAGTGGTTTAATAATGGCAGTCTTTTTTAGAGTGACAAAGTCTATTTATTGGCCTATTGGACTGCATATAGTCTACAATGGTATTGCTCAAATTCTGCCCTTGTTGTTTTAGAGTTTCTGCCAATCATAAAAACAAAAGAACTGACTAGCTAAGTATTATAAATAAGACTGTTTTTTCAGTCTTTTTTATTTTGACTGTCTGTTACTAATTTTTGAGTAGTCCTTTGTTTCCTCCAAATTTAGAGAATAAGTCTCAAAATGTAATCGGAAAATCCAAAGTTTGTCAGTCTGAGACTTTTCTTGTATAGTAGATATATGAAAATTACAAAAATAATTAGTAGTTTGCTTGCTCTTGGAGCTTTACTCATGCTTTTATCAGCTTGCCATAATATAAAAAAGACGCAACTGGTCTTGTTTGAATCCCTTTCTTTCGGTATGCCTGTTAAATCTTTTGAAGAAGTATTGGGAGAGGCTAGCGAGGTGGAGGAAGAAGAGGAAATGGCTTATCGCGATACTTGGCGTGCAGAAGACCCTTATTTCTATAAAACAGGCCGCCTTTTCTATGATTATGAAAATATTTCTTTGAAGGGCCATACAGGTCGAGTAAGATTCACATTTTCAAAGTCGCATCGCTTGGAAACAGTAGCGGCTTATTTTCCCGTTGCCTCAAAAGCTGAGCAGCAAGCATTGCTTGATAACTTATCCCAGACTATAAAAAAAGAAATTGAAGCACTCCCAGATTATCAGTCTATGACCACTGATCCGGTAGGGATATACGATGACGGTTATCGCTACAAGGTCAAGTTGAAGGGACAACAGTGGGAACTCTAGGTCGATGTCTATCCGACAGAAAATAAATATGCTACAGACACGGAAACCGATAAGTATACTATCCGAGTGGATCAATTTCTCATGTATCCATAATACATCCTATTCAGTACTTTTTACTAGCTCCAAGTTCCAAACTCTAAACTTTTTTCTCTTTTATGAATGTGTTATAATATTTCTTGCTGTGGCTGTGACCTTGAACAGTCTCAAACGAAGAAAATAAGAGGAAAAAGATGAAAGAAAAAGGATTTTGGGAAGGTGTTCAGGCTGCCATGCCGACTGCCCTTGGCTATGTTAGTATCGGTCTAGCTTGTGGGATTATCGGTGCGCCCTATGTGACACCTGTTGAGATGGGCCTGATGAGCCTCTTTGTTTATGCTGGGAGCGCCCAGTTTGCCATGTTGGCATTGATTGCGGTCCAAGCACCTGTAGCAGCTATTGCTATGACGGTCTTTTTGATCAACTTGCGACTCTTTTTGCTGAGCCTGCATGCATCGACTTATTTCCGTCATACTAGTCTCTGGCAAAATATCGGCATGTCCAGTCTCCTGACAGATGAGACCTATGGGGTTTTGATGGGAGAATTAGCCCATACAGACAAGGTCCATCCTATGTGGATGCATGGAAACAATCTCAATAGTTATGTAGCCTGGTTTATTGGGACAGTTGCGGGGACAGCTTTAGGTGGGCTTCTTCCAAATCCTGAGGTCTTTGGATTAGACTTTGCCCTTGTCGGAATGTTTATCGGGATTTTTGCTTCGCAGTTCCAGATTATGCAAAGACGGGTTCCTGTACGGAATCTACTGCGGATCCTAGCCGTGGTTGCGGTGTCCTTCTTTTTGCTCTTGACAGTGGTGTCTCAGTCGCTAGCTGTTTTGTTTGCGACCTTGCTAGGTTGCACTATGGGGGTGGTCTTAGATGGTCAGTAAATATCTTTTGTTAGCCGTTATCTTTTCAGGCCTAGTGACTTGGATTCCCCGTATGATTCCCTTCATCTTGGTTAAGTACAAGGGATTGCCAGCTATCGTCGAGCGGTTTTTGAAGTTTTTGCCTGTTTCCATTATCTTTGCCTTGATCCTTTCAAGCGTAGTGACTGGCAAGGTTGGCAGCCTTCCTCAGATCAAATGGCTGGACTTTTTAGCAGTCTTTCCAACGGCTTGGGTAGCCTTTCGCTACCGCAATCTAGTTGGTACAGTTCTCTTTGGAGTGGTCTTGATTGCAGTCTTGCGTCTGGTCTTTTAGTTAGCCATAAAAAAAACCTATCGCCGAGATAGATATCATATAATGGCGTAAATTCCTTTTTTCTGTTAAGATAGTAAAGTATTCTATTTTGGAGGAAACGACATGAAAAAAATCGTTAAATATTCATCTCTTGCTGCCCTAGGGCTTGTTGCCGCAGGTCTACTAGCAGCTTGCTCAGGTGGAGATAAGAAAGATGCAGCATCAGGTGAAGCAACATCTGGTAAAAAAGAAATCGTCGTAGCAACTAACGGTTCACCAAAACCATTTATTTATGAAGAAAATGGTGAATTGACTGGTTACGAGATTGAAGTGGTTCGCGCGATCTTTAAAGACTCAGACAAGTATACTGTCAAGTTTGAAAAGACAGAGTGGTCAGGTATTTTCCCAGGACTTGATAGTGACCGTTATCAAATGGCTGTTAACAACCTCAGCTATACCAAAGAACGTGCAGAAAAATACCTTTACGCAGCACCAACTGCTAAAAATCCTAACGTTCTCGTTGTGAAGAAAGACGACGATAGCATCAAATCTCTCGATGATATCGGTGGAAAATCTACTGAGGTCGTTCAAGGAACAACTTCAGCTAAACAATTGGAAGCATATAACACAGAACATGCAGACAATCCAACTATCCTTAATTACACAAAGGCTGATTTCCAACAAATCATGTCTCGTTTGAGTGATGGACAATTTGACTACAAGATTTTTGATAAAATCGGTGTTGAAACAGTTATCAAGAACCAAGGTTTGGACAACTTGAAAGTCATTGAACTTCCAAGCGACCAACAACCTTATGTTTACCCACTTCTTGCTAAAGGTCAAGATGAGTTGAAATCATTTGTGGACAAACGAATCCAAGAACTCTACAAAGACGGAACTCTTGAAAAGCTATCTCAACAGTTCTTTGGTGATTCTTACCTACCAGCAGAAGCTGATATTAAATAGTCGTATGAAATCATCCAGTCTGAGAAAGGCGGATGATTTCTCAATTTTTAGGTATATAGTTTCAAACTATATGTCTGCCTATCTAATAACAATTTGCTAAATCAAATAAAGTATGAGATACTATTACGGTATTATTTTTAAAGGAGATAGAATCATGAAAATTAAAAAATGGCTCGGTGTAGCAGCTCTTGCTACAGTCGCAGGTTTGACTCTTGCAGCTTGCGGAAATTCAGAAAAGAAAGCTGACAACGAAACAGTTGTCAAAATCGCAACAGTTAACCGTAGTGGTTCTGAAGAAGCACGTTGGGACAAGATTCAAGAATTGGTCAAAAAAGACGGCATTACCTTGAAATTTACAGAGTTCACAGACTACTCACAACCAAACAAGGCAACTGCTGATGGCGAAGTAGACTTGAATGCTTTCCAACACTACAACTTCTTGAACAACTGGAACAAAGAAAACGGGAAAGACCTTGTAGCGATTGCAGATACCTACATCTCACCAATCCGCCTATACTCAGGTAAAAATGGGGAAGAAAACAAGTACACCAAAGTGGAAGAAATCCCAGATAACGGTGAAATCGCCGTACCAAACGATGCAACAAACGAAAGCCGTGCACTTTACTTGCTTCAATCAGCTGGTTTGATCAAATTGGATGTTTCTGGAACTGCACTTGCAACAGTTGCTAACATCACAGAAAATCCAAAGAACTTGAAGATTACTGAATTGGACGCTAGCCAAACAGCTCGTTCATTGTCATCAGTTGATGCTGCCGTTGTAAACAATACCTTCGTTACAGAAGCAAAATTGGACTACAAGAAAGCACTCTTCAAAGAACAAGCTGATGAAAACTCAAAACAATGGTACAACATCATTGTTGCGAAAAAAGATTGGGAATCATCACCTAAGGCTGATGCCATCAAGAAAATTATCGCAGCTTACCACACTGATGAAGTGAAAAAAGTTATCGAAGAAACATCAGACGGTTTGGACCAACCAGTTTGGTAATAAGACACAGGGAGGTGGGAGAGAGTTTCCACCTCTTGCTTTTGTATAGAGAGTTGATTTTAAAGAGGCACTTGTGGTCGTTCTGAAGACACAAGTAGGTAGTAGAAAGAGAGAGAAAATGGTTTTTCCTAGCGAACAAGAGCAGATTGAAAAATTTGAGAAGGATCATGTTGCCCAGCATTATTTTGAAGTCTTGCGCACCTTGATTTCCAAGAAATCAGTCTTTGCCCAACAGGTTGGACTCAAGGAGGTCGCAAACTATCTGGGTGAGATTTTCAAGCGTGTAGGGGCTGAAGTGGAGATTGATGAGAGCTATACGGCTCCCTTTGTCATGGCGCATTTCAAGAGTTCGCGTCCGGATGCCAAGACCTTGATCTTCTATAATCACTATGACACCGTGCCAGCGGATGGCGACCAGGTGTGGACAGAGGATCCTTTTACCCTTTCTGTGCGAAATGGCTTTATGTATGGGCGTGGGGTTGACGACGACAAAGGCCACATCACAGCTCGTTTGAGTGCTTTGAGAAAGTATATGCAGCACCATGATGACCTGCCTGTCAATATCAGCTTTATCATGGAGGGAGCAGAGGAGTCTGCTTCCATGGATCTAGATAAGTATTTAGAGAAACACGCAGACAAACTTCGTGGAGCGGACTTGCTAGTCTGGGAACAAGGAACCAAGAACGCCTTGGAACAGCTGGAAATCTCTGGCGGAAACAAGGGAATTGTAACCTTTGATGCTAAGGTGAAGAGTGCGGATGTGGATATCCACTCGAGTTATGGTGGTGTCGTGGAGTCAGCTCCATGGTATCTTATCCAGGCCTTAAGTAGCCTACGTGCAGCAGATGGACGTATCTTAGTAGAAGGCCTGTACGAGGATGTTCAAGAGCCAAATAAACGAGAGCTAGCCTTGGTGGATACTTACGCCCAACGCAATCCAGAGGAAATTAGTCGCATTTATGGTTTGGAATTACCTCTCTTACAAGAGGATCGTGCAGCCTTTCTAAAACGGTTCTTTTTCGAGCCAGCCCTTAATATCGAAGGGATTCAGTCAGGTTATCAAGGGCAAGGGGTTAAAACGATTTTGCCAGCAGAAGCCAGTGCTAAGTTAGAAGTTCGTTTGGTTCCTGGCTTAGAACCGCATGATGTTCTGGAAAAAATTCGGAAACAGCTAGACAAAAATGGCTTTGATAAGGTAGAATTATACTATACCTTGGGAGAGATGAGTTATCGAAGCGATATGAGCGCGCCGGCCATTCTCAATGTGATCGAGTTGGCCAAGAAATTCTATCCACAGGGCGTTTCAGTCTTGCCGACCACAGCGGGGACAGGACCTATGCATACGGTCTTTGATGCCTTAGAGGTACCCATGGTGGCCTTCGGTCTAGGAAATGCCAATAGCCGAGACCATGGTGGAGATGAAAACGTGCGAATCGCCGATTACTACACCCATATTGAATTAGTAGAGGAGCTGATTAGAAGCTATGAGTAGAGATATTATCAAGTTAGATCAGATCGATGTGACTTTTCACCAAAAGAAGAGAACCATCACAGCGGTCAAGGATGTGACCATTCACATCCAAGAAGGGGATATCTACGGAATCGTTGGATATTCTGGAGCAGGGAAATCAACCCTTGTACGGGTGATTAACCTCTTGCAAAAACCATCTGCAGGGAAAATCACCATTGATGACGATGTGATTTTTGACGGTAAGGTCACTTTGACGGCGGAGCAGTTACGTCGGAAACGTCAAGATATCGGGATGATTTTCCAACACTTTAATCTTATGAGCCAGAAAACGGCCGAGGAGAATGTGGCCTTTGCCCTTAAACATTCTGGACTCAGCAAGGAAGAAAAGAAAGCTAAAGTAGCCAAGTTGTTGGACTTGGTTGGCTTGGCGGATCGTGCTGAAAACTACCCTTCACAACTATCAGGAGGGCAAAAACAGCGTGTGGCTATTGCGCGTGCCTTGGCCAATGATCCAAAAATCTTGATTTCAGATGAGTCAACTTCTGCCCTTGACCCTAAGACAACCAAGCAGATTTTGGCCTTGTTGCAAGATTTGAACCAAAAATTAGGCTTGACCGTTGTCCTGATTACACACGAAATGCAGATTGTTAAAGACATTGCCAACCGTGTGGCAGTCATGCAGGATGGGCA
The DNA here is from genome assembly GCF_002289235.2 of Streptococcus sp. FDAARGOS_256. Lineage (GTDB taxonomy): Bacteria > Bacillota > Bacilli > Lactobacillales > Streptococcaceae > Streptococcus. Next base: position 1,433,184 of record NZ_NTGM02000001.1, on the reverse strand, counting down.
TTTGATTGAAGAGGGCAGTGTCCTTGAAATCTTCTCAGACCCTAAACAACCTTTGACCCAAGACTTCATCTCTACTGCAACAGGTATTGACGAAGCCATGGTTAAGATTGAGAAGCAAGAAATCGTGGAAAATCTGTTTGAAAACAGTATCTTAGTACAGCTCAAGTATGCAGGAGCTTCGACAGACGAGCCACTTTTGAATGAATTGTACAAGCGTTACCAAGTAACGGCCAATATCCTCTATGGAAATATCGAAATTCTCGATGGCACTCCCGTTGGAGAATTGGTTGTGGTCTTGTCAGGGGAAAAAGCAGCGCTAGTAGGTGCTCAAGATGCCATCCGTCAGGCTGGCGTCCAGCTAAAAGTATTGAAGGGAGGACAGTAAAATGACAGAGTTGATTCAAACTTATCTACCAAATGTCTATAAGATGGGCTGGGCTGGTCAGGCAGGCTGGGGAACAGCCATCTACCTAACTCTTTATATGACAGTTCTTTCTTTCATCATCGGAGGGTTCTTGGGGTTGGTAGCAGGTCTTTTCCTCGTCTTGACAGCGCCAGGCGGTGTCTTGGAAAATAAGGTTATCTTCTGGATTTTAGACAAGATTACCTCTATTTTCCGCGCGGTACCATTTATCATCCTCTTGGCAATCATGTCGCCACTCTCTCACTTGATTGTTAAAACAAGTATCGGGCCAAATGCAGCCCTTGTCCCCCTTTCTTTTGCAGTCTTTGCCTTCTTTGCCCGTCAGGTGCAGGTTGTCTTGGCTGAGCTGGATGGCGGTGTCATTGAGGCGGCTCAAGCGAGCGGAGCGACCTTCTGGGATATCGTGGGTGTTTACCTATCAGAAGGTTTGCCAGATTTGATTCGTGTGACGACTGTGACTTTGATTTCCCTTGTTGGGGAAACAGCCATGGCGGGAGCAGTTGGTGCTGGTGGTATCGGTAACGTGGCCATTGCTTATGGATTTAACCGTTACAATCACGATGTGACCATCTTGGCAACCATCATTATCATCTTGATTATCTTTACGATCCAGTTCTTGGGAGATTTCTTGACCAAGAAACTAAGTCATAAATAATGGAAGGAGTTCAAAGGGACTCCTTTTTGTTTTCTCACCGAAATGCAAGAAGGATAAAGCTTCTTTTTAGAAATATGCTATAATAAATAAAGGTCCTCAATTAGCAAATCAAAAAGTTTGCTGTAGAAGAGATGATAATGTAAAGGAGTTTGTCTGGTATGAATTATTTCGAGGGGAATGAGTTTTTCCTTCTCTTGTTTGTAGTTTTACTGATTGGTTTTGTGGTAAACTTTTTTGAAAAACGTAAAGACTACTATATTTTGGCGCTCTCCCTCTTATTTGCAGGAGCTATCTATGGTAAGAGCCGAGCGATGATTGTCTATTTACTCGCCTTTATCGTTTACCAGTATTTTCTGGTTTTTCTAGCGCAGCGGATAGAGGCAAAGTGGCTGAAACCACTGGTTTTCCTTTCCATTCTTCCTTTGGTGATCAATAAAGTCTTTGCCCTGACTTCTCTGCATTTGTTGGCCTTTATTGGAATTTCTTACATGTCCTTTAAGACCATTCAGATCATGTTAGAGATATCGGATGGCTTAATCAAAGAAAAAATCACTGTAAAAGATTATCTACAGTTTTTGCTCTTTTTCCCAACAGTTAGTGCTGGTCCGATTGATCGGAGTAGGAGATTTTTAAAAGAGATAAACGAGGTCATGCCCCGAAAAGAGTATCTAGAGTTAGCAGGGGACGGTGTGTATCGTATCGTTCTAGGCCTCCTTTACAAGATTGTTTTATCAACCTATGTTTACCAGATGTTACTCGCTCTAAATAATACTGGCACAGTCGTTTACTCAATCAAGTATATGTACCTCTATACCTTGTATCTGTTTTTTGACTTTGCAGGCTATAGTCTAATGGCCGTTGGAAGTAGTAACATTCTAGGTATTCAGACACCGATGAACTTTAACAAACCTTTCTTGAGTATCGATATCAAAGATTTCTGGACTAGATGGCATATCACCTTGTCGACCTGGTTGAGAGATTTTGTATTTTCAAGAGTATTGATGCAGGTTATCAGGAAAAAATGGTTTAAAAATAGACTACACAATGCAACCTATGCCTATATGGTCAATATGTTGGTCATGGGTTTTTGGCATGGTCTTAGTGTTAGCTACATTGTCTATGGTTTTTACCATGGTGTCTTGATGGCTGGATTTGAAGTGTATCAAAAGAAAAGCAATTTTTATAAGAAAAATAAAAACAAAAAATGGTATAAGCTACTAAGTTGGTTTGTGACCATGAATTTGGTTATGGTTGGTTTCTTTATCTTTTCAGGTGAACCCTATAAAATCTTACTGACGACTTTAAAGAGATAAGAGATTGAGAAGAAATCGGACAGATCGAAGGGATAGGATAAAACGAGATGATTAAATTAAAAGCATTTTTACTATCGCTTGTGCTCGTAATTGCGACGCTTGCCCTTTTAAATGTGACGTATGTCAAGAAGATTGATGATTATTATAAAGTCAAGGATAACAGTATTCGTTATAACACCTCGTATGAAAAGTATAAAAGTAGAGATATTCTAACAAGCAATATCACCCCCAATACACTGGTTCTAATGGGTTCCTCAGAGTTGGTTGCGACGATAAATGAAGACTATCATCCAAATAAAATTTTTAACTACAACGATTTTAATATCATGCAGATTGGGACTAGTTATTCTCAAAACATCATTCAGGCTACGACCTTGGGCTCTATTGAAGGATCAATGAGTAAGCGAAAAGTAGCTATAGTAGAGTCGGTTCAGTGGTTTGAAAAAGATGGGACCCATCAAGATGCCTTTTTGAACAAGGCTTCTCAGGAACATATTTTTCACATGCTAGATAATGACAAGATTAGTAAAGAAACGAAAGAAAAACTAATCAATCGCATTATCGAGATTACCAAAGGAAACAAGCAACAAAACGACATCTACAAAAAATATAAAAGTTATTTCATAGATGGAAAAGGAACCATTGTTGATAAAAAACTATTAGAGTTAGATAACGCGATGTATTCCTTTAAGCTCAAACGAAAATTTTATGAAAATCATGAGAAATCAGATTATCCTTCACTAGGAGACAAAACCCCAGACTATGATTGGGAAAAGATGACGGCTCAGTTTGTGGAAGAGGTCAAAAGGAAAACAGACAATAATGACTATGCTGTTGATAATAACTACTACAATACTTACTTAAAAGATCGCTATGCATCGCTAAAAGATTCCAATAAAGATTTGAGCTACCTAGAGTCACCTGAATATTCAGATATGGAACTTTTCTTGACGGTTGCTAAAGAATTGGGCATTGAAGTTGAGGTTATTATTTTCCCAGTAAACGGGAAATGGAACGACTACACTGGTGTCTCAAGAGAGATGCGAGAAAAAACTTATAAAAAAATAGAAGATGTCGCAAAAAGCCATGGTGCAACCGTATTAAACTATGGAAACAGAGAGTATGATGATTACTTTTTATTTGACGTGATGCACGTTGGAGTGAAAGGATGGATGGAAGTTGAAAAAGAACTTTACAAATTTGCAAACCAAGCTAACTAACACTCATCGATTAATCTTGTGGACACTTTTTTTCTATACGGTTATCTTGAGCATCGTGATTTACTGTTTTGTGACCGATTTTTCGAATATTCAAGAATTTATCTATAGTGAATTCTAAGATTGTATACAAAAAGGCCCTGGAACTAGGCATAGCTAGTCTTCAGTGCTTTTATCTTATAGTTTATCAGCTATTTTTTGACTTAGAAATTGCCCAACCAAAGCCCCAATCAAGGCACCTACGAGGATGCTCGAAACAAAGAGAAGGATTTTGTCCAACTCTGGAGCGACCATGATACGGTCAATGTATTCTTGGGATTTCCCACGTGCAAGTAAGGTGGCCACGTAAGCTTTGGGACGGATCCACATGAGGAAGATAGGGCCACTTGTGCTAAAAGCAAAGACGAGGAAGGAGAGGGTGTTTTTGATTCGATCTCTGTAGTTTCCGAGACGAGCGATGGCATCTGCTGCAAGACCACAGGCGAGTCCTGGGAGAAAGGCACCAGCGCCATGCTTGCTAGCTAGGAAGAAAAGTGCCATAAAAAGTCCTAGAGTGGTGATAGCGCCAAAACGAGGGACCTTCGTCAAAAGAAGCATGTAGACACTGCCACAGACAAGGGCAGAAAAGGCCGGCGCGTAGAACATATTGCCTGTTTGATCGACCAGGTGTCCTAGGAAGACTCCAATCCCTAGACAGAGGAAATAAAGGACGGCGGCCAAGAGGGTGGTTAAGATATTTTTCTTCATGAGAATCTCCTTGATGCGAATTAACAAAACCAATTGTATCACGCTTTTTGAGGATTGTAAATGGGAGTTCTATATTTTTGAAAACGTTTGAAATATGATATAATAGTTACATCGTTAGTTTAAGGAGAGTAGCATGGGAAAATTTCTAGAATTCGTCTTTAATCGTATCTTTTTGGGAATGATTGCGACGGCTTATTTCTGGCTATTAACACTTGCAGGAGGAGTAGTCTTTGGTTTGGCACCAGCTAGTGCAACTCTTATGAGTTTGTATGCGGAGCATGGGTATACCTATCGAGCATACCATTTGAAGGAAGCTTGGGAATTGTATAAGAGTAATTTTGTCAAGAGCAATCTGGCTTTCTATAGTTTTGTGTTTGTTGATCTTGTCCTAGTTTATGGTTTGTATCTTCTAGTTCAATTGCCCCACCAGACGATTTTCCACCTTTTGGCGACCTTCCTCAACGTCCTTGTAGTTGCTCTTGTCTTTCTAGCCTACACTGTTTCCTTGAAACTTCAGGTGTACTTTGATTTATCCTACCAAAATACCTTGAAACTGTCCCTTATCGGGATTTTTATGAGCCTACCTGCGATTGCCAAGGTTTTACTCGGGTCCGCTCTCCTTGTAGGAGTTGGTTATTATATGCCTGCCTTGCTCTTTTTTGTAGGAATTGGAATGTGGCATTTCTTTATCAGTGATATGTTGGAACCTATTTATGAAAGTATCCATGAAAAATTGGCGACAAAATAGAATGAAGCAGTTTTGGATTCACTCTCTTTTACGGATTTATAGTTTGGTTATGATCGTGGTCATTGCCAGTTTTGCGATTATGCTATCGTATGCTGACTGGGACTCGCGTGAGAAAGAGGCCCAACGGGTTGCAGAACGTGTGACCACTCGGACAGTGAGTGAAGTGGAATACTATCACAGAGAGTCAACCCGACTTGCTCAGTCTTTGGTTGAAAATCAGGCCCGCATCGAAGGGATTTACAAGTATTTCAGTCTCAGCACACCAGACTACTTCTATTGGCAATTAGAGCGTAAAACTTCACCTTATATCTCGGTTTCCCTGTATGAAAATATTGATGACCTCTATGTTCGGAATGATTTTGTGACTGGAGTGGCTATTGTTCTTCAGGACTACAAGGAAGTATATGTTTCGACTAGAGAAAAACGCAGTGGAGAGAAAGTTCCTGCGGAGGATTTTAAGCCAACAGCCAATAGTTTTGCCATTCCTGTTTCTGATCCTGTGTCTGACAAGGATTTAGGAGTGATCTATATCTCCCTATCCCCAGATGTTTTACATGGCGCTATTGACAATACTCGAGGCCATATCCCAATGGCTGTAACAGTAACTTCGCCTTTTGAGACTGAGATGTTCCATATTGGGGAGAAGGTCTCAGCCGAGCGAGAAAACTGGTTTGTAGGTGTCACCTCTCACGGTTATCAGGTTCGAGTTGCTGTTCCTAAAAATTTTGTTCTTACAGGAACTTTGACGAGTTCAGCTGTCATTATTGGGCTAAGTATTCTCTTTATCATTATTTTGTACGTGACTCTTAGACAGACTTTTTCAAATTATCAAAAGCAGGTCGTAGACCTAGTAGATTCGATCGAGGTGATTGCTCAAGGGGAAGAAGGCCTTCGAATTGATACCTCTGAAAAAGACCAAGAGTTGCTTCTCATTGCAGAAACAACTAATGATATGTTGGATCGCCTGGAAAAAAATATCCATGATATCTATCAGCTAGAGCTCAGCCAAAAAGATGCCAATATGCGAGCCCTGCAGGCTCAAATCAATCCTCACTTTATGTACAATACTCTAGAGTTTTTACGGATGTATGCCGTCATGCAAAGTCAGGATGAACTGGCAGATATTATCTATGAATTTAGCAGCTTGTTACGCAATAATATCTCCGACGAGCGGGAAACGACCTTGAAGCAGGAGTTGGAATTTTGCCGAAAATATAGCTATCTCTGTATGGTGCGTTATCCTAAATCCATTGCCTATGGTTTCAAGATTGCACCAGAATTGGAAGAAATGAGGATTCCAAAATTTACCCTCCAACCATTAGTAGAAAACTACTTTGCCCATGGTGTTGACCATCGCAGAACGGATAATGTCATCAGTATCAAAGCCTTGAAGGGCCAAGGCTTCGTTGAAATCCTAGTGGAAGACAATGGTCGGGGAATGTCCGCTGAGAAACTAGCTAGCTTGCAAGAAAAATTAGCTCAGAGAAGTTTTGAACACGAGGCAAGTTATAGTGGGGAGCGGCAATCAATTGGAATAGTAAATGTACACGAACGCTTTGTTCTCTACTTTGGGGATCGCTACCAAATCAGTGTAGAGTCAGCTGAGCAAGAAGGTGTTCGTTACCATATCATCATCCAGGATGAATAGAAAGGGTAGAAATGTATAAAGTTTTATTAGTAGACGATGAGTACATGGTGACAGAGGGGCTCAAGCGATTAATCCCCTTTGAAAAATGGGATATGCAAGTCGTCGCAACAGCTAATCACGCAGATGATGCTTTGGACTATATTAAGAAAAATCCAGTAGATGTGGTCATTTCCGATGTCAACATGCCAGATAAGACCGGACTTGAGATGATTAGGGAAATGAAAGAGCTACTTCCAGATACCTATTATATCTTGCTGTCTGGTTATCAGGAGTTTGAGTACGTTAAAAAAGCCATGAACCTTAGTGTCGTGGATTATCTGGTCAAGCCAGTAGACAAGGTGGAGTTGGGCAATTTATTAGAAAAAATTGCGCAACAGCTTCAGGAAAAGGTGGAGCAAAGTCAGACCCTCAGTCAAGAATTGGATGAGACAGGATTTACGAACTACCTGTCAGGTAAAGACAGCTGGTGGATTGGTCTATCCAAGGAAAAGCAGGGTTCTTTTACCATTCCTTACTATGTTTTGGGGCAAGACTGGCAGATTTTCATCTCTGATCAACAGCTCGATGGCATCATCGTGACACCATTTGAAGCACCCTACCAGCAGTCCTTTGAGAATTGGAAGATCAACGCTGAAAAAGCCCTCTTCTACGGTTCAGTCAATCTAGAAAAATCCGAGAGTTTGTTTGCTTATTACGAGCCGATTTATCGGGTGATTATCCAAGGGAATATCAATCAAATCATCGAAGAATTAACCTTGCTAGAGAAGGTCGTCTTGGAGAATACCCCGCGCGTGGCTATCACGAAGCAGCTCTTCACCCAGTTTGTCATGGATGTCTTTCATTTGTTTGAACACCTAAAAGCAGATGATATGACCGAGATTGTAAAAGCTATTCATGCCATTAACACCTTTGAAGAATTGGTTGCCTATATCAAAGAAACCTTGACCAAGTTCTTTGGCCAGTACCGCATGAATGAAAATGTGGTGAGCGTGCTGGAGGTGATTGGGCGTGATTATCAGAAAGAGCTCTCACTGAAGGATATTAGCAAGGATCTCTTTATCAATCCTGTCTATCTCGGTCAGTTGATCAAGAGGGAAACAAACTCGACTTTTGCGGAATTGCTCAATAAACAGCGAATAAAAGCAGCGCAGCAACTCTTACTTTCGACCAGTGATAGCATTGAAGATATTTGCTATGCAGTTGGCTATAGTAATGTTGGATATTTCTACAAGGTTTTCCGTAAATTGTGCGGAAAATCACCGAAAGCTTATCGGAAACAAGTTGAAACCAGCTTGTAAAAGTTGTATTTCTGTACAAAAAATGCTATAATGTTCAAAATATCTTATGGAGGAAAACATGAAAAAGAATCCTATTTATCTTTGGGTCTTGTTAGTCCTATCAGCCCTCATTTCATCTATGTCATTATTTGGAATCTTGAGTCCATTGCCAAGTAAAGATGTGCTTCGTGCGAGCCTGGCGAATAGCGGGACGCTTACTGCCCAGCAATTAGAAGACACAGTCAACTATACTTACCAAGTAACAGCGTCATCGCACTCTATTTTTAATATGTTGTTGATTGTTTTATCTGCAATTTTAGTTGTAGTAGCTTTTGTATTTCTTGTACGTAAAAATGTGCAATTCGCAAACTATGCTTATATTGGCTATGTTCTACTAGCGATTGTTGGTTTGGTTTATAGCTATATGAACGTTCAAGATGCACTTCAATTAATCAAAGATACTACCCTCGGCTTAGGAATGGGAGCATTGGCACAAGGAACGAATATTTTGTTCATCATCATCAATGTTCTCTTTTTAGCCTTAGTCTTTTACAAGATGTGGCGCCAGCAAAAAGATTTGGCTGAGGAAGTCGAAGCAGAGGAAGTTGCCTAAGTATTGACAAAAGAGAACTATCAAGTTACAATCTTGGTAGTTCTTTTAATATCCAAAAATAAAAATCGAGGTCAATATGAAAAAAATATCTTTAGTTTATATCAGTTTGAGTGGGAATACAGAGAGTTTTGTAACCCGACTTAAGGACTATCTCTTGTCTGAGCACGAAGGGATTGAGGTCCAAAAGATCCATATCAAGGATTTGGTCAAGGAAGGGAAAGATTTCTTTGAGATGGACCATCCCTATGTCGCTTTCTTACCGACCTATCTGGAAGGTGGAAATGGTGTCGACAACGGCGATGTTGAGATTTTAACGACTCCAGTGGGTGATTTTATTGCCTATGGAGATAATGCCAGTAAGTGTTTTGGCGTAGTGGGATCTGGCAATCGCAATTTTAATAACCAATACTGTTTGACTGCCAAGCAGTACAGTCAGCGCTTTGGTTTCCCTGTTCTAGCAGATTTTGAAATGAGAGGCATGCTGGAAGATATTAAAAAGGTCGCAGCGATTATTGCGGACTTGTATGAGTTAGAAACAGAAAAATAAAGTAGTACTGAGGGGCAGTTGAGATTTTCAACTGCTTTTTGTGTATGCAAAAAGCACCCTGTCAGGGTGCCATTTTATAAACTATCCTGCTTTTCCGATGGCAAGTGCATAGATAAAGAAAATAGCAAAGCCAAAGAGGAAAATCAATCCTGCGATAGCGAGGAGTTTTAGCCAAGAAGGAAGATTTTTATTTTCACGTGTCACCAAAACATAGTTCAAAAGAGCGAAGAATGGTGTTGTTAGGAAAGAACCGATCATGGCAAAGCGAAGCATGGTGGAAACTTGACCAGCAAAGAATTTGATGATGACGATACCGATGATAGCTGTGAGGGTCATCCAGATGTTCAAAGATTTACGATTATCCTCTTTTTGACTTAACAAGAGTCGCAGCGATTCCTGATTGACACGAGAGTAACCATCGATAACGGTGATAACTGTTCCAAAAATACAAAGAAAGGCAATAAAGGTAATCAAATAACGAGACCATTCTCCAAGAACAGAGGCATACATACCCACAAATTGAGAGATGTATTTGGCTGAAGCAGCTTCAACTGCCTGCCCGGTAGGATACTGAATCAGTGCTCCGAGTGCCACGAAGAATACAGCCAGGATAGCAGTTCCAATGTAACCAACGTTAAAGTCGAAAAGAGCGTCCGCTGTATTAAAGTTGACGGTCTTTTTCTTTTCAGCAGACCAGAGTGAATTGATGGCTGAAATTTCAATAGGGGCAGGCATCCATCCTAAGAGGGAAACGATAAAAGGGAGTGCCGCCATTTGCCAAGGTGTCTTTTCGACAAAATCAGAGCTGTATTCTGGATGTTTAATTGTTGCAATGATAACTGCAAGAACAGTTGCAATGGTCAAAGCAGACATGATCCATTTTGCCATACCATCCAATAGTTTGTAGCCACCAAAGAGTAACATAGCCCAAATGACTGCAACAAGGATAAGGGACCATTGAGTGATGCTAAGACCGATCATTGGGAAGGCACTGGCGATGATAGCTGAGCACAGAATGGCAACACCAGCTGTGTTGACCATAGCTGAAAAGACATTGAGGATAAAGAAAATCCAGAGATAGAGTTTCCCTTTTTCGGCATAACCTTCGACCAAAGTCTTTCCCGTATCAGCCGTGTATTCAGCACCAAAACGGAAAAATGGATATTTAAAAACATTGGCCAAGATAACCAAGAGGAGTAGTGACCAACCATAAGAACCACCAGCTTGAGTAGAGGATACAATGTGAGAACCTCCAACGGCAGCAGAAGCCATTAGGATTCCTGGCCCCATTGCCTTTAGTTTGCTTGCCCAGGTTGACTGGTTTGATAACGTAACTTGTGACATAATAAACACTCCTATTTTTGAATTTTCAGAATAATCTGAATAGATAGCTACTATTCTACAAAAAACTTAAAGGAAATGCAAGAATATTTTGAAAAAATATAGAAAATTACAGAAAACTTTACATGTATTAATGAAATTTCTCCAAGGAGAATATGGTAAGCCTAAAAAATCCGAGAAGAAAGCTTCTCGGATTTTGATTATTTCAATTGATCTGTGACGTCTTTTGAGAGCAACATTCCCAGATGGTAAGTTTTATTGATATGTGCAATGACATCATTGATATTTTCAGTCGTGTGAATTTTCTCTTTGATGTCAGACCTAAATGTCTCGTCCTTCAAGAGTTGCTCTTGGTAGAGTCTTTGAAGTCTTTCCTTCTCGTACTTATTGAGCAGAAAAAGGAAAACCAAGCTAAGTACAACGAGGATATAAGCATATTGGCTCATAAGGAATCTCCCAGTGTGATAAAGAAATAGTAAAAGTGAATAAATTATTTCATTGAACAGCTGCAAGGCCGAACAAAATATAAATGTTATTTTGCCTCAATCGTTCAGATTGCTTTCAAGTAATTTAAAAGATTACGACATGAGCCTAACCAAATCGATATTATTTGGTTAGGTGAATTAGTGAAGCGTTTAGGCAATTCGTACTGGTTACGACGTCATGGGCTCTAAATCGATTATATTTAGGGACCATGACTAGTGAAGCGCCTAGCCAAAGTCCGAATAGGATTTGGCGTTAGTTACTTAGATTGCTCTGCAATCAAGTAACTTTGGCGATTTACATCTTCTCCGGCGCTTCTACTCCGAGCAAACGAAGAGCTTCTTTGAGGACGACTGCGGTTGCGTAGCTGAGGGCCAGACGACTGTCGCGCTCAGGACTTTCATCTAGGATACGTGTATGTGCATAATATTTGTTAAATGCTTGAGCCAAACTAATCGCAAATTTCGCAATGATAGAAGGTTCAAAGTTATCTGCTGCACGATTGATAATACGTGGAAAGTCCTGGAGTAGCTTAATGATTTCCCAGCTTTCAGCATCGTTCAAGCTGTAGTTGCCAGCTGCATCTGGTTTGAAATCGGCTTTGCGCAAGATGGATTGGATACGAGCGTAGGCGTATTGAACGTAAGGTCCAGTTTCTCCTTCAAAGGATACCATAGCTTCAAGGTCGAAGTCATATCCATTTGTACGGTCGGTCTTAAGATCATAGAACTTGATAGCCCCAACTCCAACAGCGTGGGCAACCTGGTCTTTATTTTCTAACTCAGGATTTTTCGCCTCGATTTGGGCCTTGGCACGACTAACAGCCTCAGCGATAGTCGGTTCTAGCAAGATGACATTTCCTTTACGAGTAGAGAGTTTTTTCCCTTCTTTTGTTACCAATCCAAACGGAACATGGACAATGTCTTGGCTCCAATCGTATCCCATCTCTTGTAGTACTGCCTTGAGTTGTTTGAAGTGGGCAGATTGCTCTTGACCAACAACATAGATGGATTTTGCAAATTGGTATTCGTTTTTACGGTAGAGGGCTGCAGCCAAGTCACGTGTGATATAGAGAGTTGCACCATCAGATTTTTTGATAAGAGCTGGATGTTCAATTCCATATTTCTCAAGATTGACAACTTGAGCCCCTTCTGACTCAACAAGAAGTCCTTTTTCAGCGAGAATGTCTACAACAGCATCCATCTTATCATTGTAGAAGGCTTCTCCGTTGTAGCTGTCAAATTCGACTTGCAATTCATTGTAAAGACGGTTGAATTCCACTAAACTTTCATCACGGAACCATTGCCAGAGAGCGAGGGCTTCCTCATCTCCATTTTCCAGTTTGCGGAACCATTCGCGTGCTTCTTCATCCAAGCTAGGATCTTTTTCAGCTTCAGCATTGATGCGAACGTAGAGTTTAAGAAGTTCATCGATTGGATGCGCTTTAACGGCTTCCTCATTTCCCCATTTCTTGTAGGCAACGATCAACATTCCAAACTGTTTACCCCAGTCTCCCAAATGGTTGACCTTGACCGTTTGATAGCCGATCTTTTGGAAAATATGTGACAAGCTATCTCCGATAACCGTTGAACGCAAGTGCCCAATAGAGAATGGTTTTGCGATATTGGGACTAGACATGTCGATGACGACATTTTCTTGCTTGCCAATGGTTTGGTCGGCATAGTGTTCTTTTTCAGTGATAACATCCTGTAATACCTGAGCCGAAATAGCAGATTTATCAAGGAAAAAGTTGACGTAAGGTCCAGTAGCGACAACCTTTTCAAAGGCTTGACTATTGATTTTTTCAGCAATATCTGTTGCAATCATTTGCGGAGCTTTACGCTCGACCTTTGCTAGAGAAAAGGCAGGGAAGGCGATGTCTCCCATTTCTGAGTTTTTAGGTGTTTCCAGTAAATTTAAAATAGCCTCTTGATCCAGGCTATCAATGACGCTAGCCAACTCGCTAGCAATCAATTCTTTTGTATTCATAAGGGCTCCTTTTGGGCTTTTTTACTATTTTAACACAATTTACTACATTTTTTGAGAAAGAAAAGAATTTTTTTGAATTATCTATTTTTTTTGGTATAATGTAGTTATAAAATAAATGTAAAACTTGTTATAAATATTCACTTAAGAGGATAATATGAGAAAAAGAGAACGGCATCAATTGATTAAAAAGATGATCACCGAAGAAAAACTTGGGACACAAAAAGAGATTCAAGATCGTTTAGAAGCTCGTAATGTTTATGTGACACAAACGACTTTGTCACGTGATTTGCGTGAAATCGGCTTGACCAAGGTTAAGAAAAATGATATGGTGTATTATGTACTAGCAAATGAGACAGATAAGATTGATTTAGTTGAGTTTTTGTCTCATCATTTAGAAGGAGTTGCAAGAGCAGAGTTCACCTTAGTACTTCATACCAAACTTGGGGAAGCTGCAGTCTTAGCAAACATTGTAGATGCAAACAAGGATGAATGGATTTTAGGAACGGTTGCTGGTGCTAATACCTTATTGGTTATTTGTCGAGACCAGCACGTTGCCAAGCTGATGGAAGATCGTTTGCTAGATTTGATGAAAGATAAATAAGGTCTTGGGAGTTGCTCTCAAGACTTATTTTTAGCAAGGAGAGACGGAAAATGGCAACAGAAAAGCTATCACCCGGCATGCAACAGTATGTGGATATTAAGAAACAATACCCAGATGCTTTTTTGCTTTTTCGGATGGGTGATTTTTACGAGTTGTTCTATGAAGATGCAATTAATGCAGCGCAAATTTTAGAAATTTCCTTAACGAGTCGGAATAAAAATGCAGAAAATCCGATACCCATGGCGGGTGTCCCCTATCATTCTGCCCAGCAGTATATCGATGTTCTGATTGAGCAGGGCTATAAGGTAGCCATAGCCGAACAGATGGAAGATCCCAAACAAGCGGTTGGTGTTGTCAAGCGAGAGGTGGTCCAGGTCATCACACCTGGAACGGTCGTCGATAGCAGTAAGCCAGATAGTCAGAATAATTTCTTGGTTTCCTTAGATCGCGATGGAAATCAGTTTGGTCTGGCTTATATGGATCTGGTGACGGGTGACTTTTATGTGACAGGTCTATTAGATTTTACGTTGGTTTGTGGGGAAATCCGTAACCTCAAGGCTCGAGAAGTGGTGCTGGGTTATAACTTGTCTGAGGAAGAAGAACAAATCCTCAGCCGTCAGATGCATTTGGTGCTTTCCTATGAGAAGGAAGGCTTTGAGGATATTCATTTACTGGATCCACGACTGGCAGCTGTGGAGCAAGCGGCAGCTAGTAAGCTCCTCCAGTATGTTCACCGTACCCAGATGCGAGAATTGAACCATCTCAAACCAGTTATCCGCTATGAAATTAAAGATTTCTTACAGATGGACTATGCGACCAAGGCTAGTCTGGATTTGGTTGAGAATGCCCGTTCAGGCAAGAAGCAAGGCAGTCTTTTCTGGCTTTTAGATGAAACCAAAACAGCTATGGGGATGCGACTCTTGCGTTCTTGGATCCATCGTCCTTTGATTGATAAGGAGCGAATCATCCAACGTCAAGAGGTGGTGCAAGTCTTTCTTGACCACTTCTTTGAGCGTAGTGATTTAACGGACAGTCTCAAGGGTGTTTATGATATCGAACGTTTGGCTAGCCGAGTTTCTTTTGGCAAGACCAATCCAAAGGATCTCTTGCAGTTGGCGACCACCTTATCTAGTGTACCACGGATTCGTGCGATTTTAGAAGGCATGGAGCAGCCTGCTCTGGGCTATCTTATCGCACAGTTGGATGCCATTCCTGAGTTGGAGAGCTTGATTAGCGCAGCGATTGCTCCTGAAGCTCCTCACGTGATTACGGAAGGTGGCATTATCCGTACGGGATTTGATGAGACCTTGGATAAATACCGCCGAGTGCTCAGAGAAGGGACCAGCTGGATTGCAGAGATTGAGGCTAAGGAGCGGGAAAACTCTGGCATCAGCACGCTCAAGATCGACTACAATAAAAAAGATGGTTACTATTTCCATGTGACCAATTCGCAACTGGGAAATGTTCCAGCCCACTTTTTCCGCAAGGCAACGCTGAAAAACTCGGAACGCTTTGGGACAGAGGAGTTAGCCCGTATCGAGGGAGATATGCTGGAGGCGCGTGAGAAGTCAGCCAACCTAGAGTATGAAATCTTTATGCGCATCCGTGAGGAAGTCAGCAAGTACATCCAGCGTTTGCAGGCTCTAGCCCAAGGAATTGCAACGGTTGATGTCTTGCAAAGTCTCGCAGTTGTGGCTGAAACCCAGCATTTGATCAGACCTGAGTTTGGAGAGGATTCACAAATAGATATCCAAAAAGGGCGCCATGCTGTCGTCGAAAAGGTTATGGGAGCTCAGACCTATATTCCTAATACGATTCAGATGGCAGAAGATACCAGTATTCAGCTAATTACAGGGCCCAACATGAGTGGGAAGTCAACCTACATGCGCCAGCTAGCTATGACGGCGGTTATGGCCCAGCTAGGCTCGTATGTGCCGGCAGAAAGTGCGCATTTGCCTATCTTCGATGCTATCTTTACCCGTATCGGAGCAGCAGATGACTTGGTTTCAGGTCAATCAACCTTTATGGTGGAGATGATGGAGGCCAACAATGCCATTTCGCATGCGACCAAGGACTCCTTGATTCTCTTCGATGAATTGGGACGGGGAACGGCAACTTATGACGGGATGGCTCTGGCCCAGTCCATCATCGAATACATTCATGAACATATCGGAGCCAAGACCCTCTTTGCGACCCACTACCATGAGTTGACCAGTCTGGAGTCCAGTTTGGAACACTTGGTTAATGTCCATGTGGCAACCTTGGAGCAGAATGGGCAGGTCACCTTCCTTCACAAGATCGAACCAGGACCAGCTGACAAATCCTACGGTATCCACGTTGCTAAGATTGCTGGTTTACCAGAAGAACTTTTAGCAAGGGCGGATAAGATATTGACTCAACTGGAGAATCAAGGGACGGAAAGTCCTGCTCCAATGAGACAAACAAGTGCTGTTACTGAACAGATGTCACTCTTTGACGCGCCTGCAGAGCATCCTATCCTAGCAGAATTAGCTAAACTGGATGTGTACAATATGACACCTATGCAGGCTATGAATGTCTTGGTTGAGCTCAAACAAAAATTATAAAAAGGACCCCACTCATGTGTTTGTGAGTGGGATTTTTCTCTATTACTTTTTATGAGCCAAGAGTTGATTGATGTGGTCTACTTTTTTAGCTTCTCTTTTATAGAGAATAACCCAGATGATAAGGTAGACGATTGCAAACTCTGGAATGAGTTGGAGATAGAAGGTCCAGTGGAAGGGGAACCAACCAGCCAGAGTTGCTAGTGGAACAAAGCCAGCCAGCATAAGGAAGAAATGGGAAAGTGTGGCACGGAGCAAGCTCCAATCACGGCTGAATAAACGACCACCAAAGCTAAAGAGAACACCGATAGCTGACCAGATGATCATACAGTAGAGCAAGACCAAGGCACCGTGAACCTGATGTTGAGCCATCGCTTGGCCGATAAGAGACTCGGGGCTTAGTGGGGTATAGGTATTTGGTGCATAAATGAGTGAAAAGAGGATAGAGAGGATGAGGCCGATAAGTACACCAGCGGCTGCATCGTGAAAGATTTGTTTTTTCATAGTTCTAATTTCTCCTTGATGGTTTTTAGGTAACGGTGTGAAGAGTAGGTGAAGCTTTCGTTTTTTAAGAAAATTTCAACCAGACCATTGGGCGTGAGCTTGAGATGAGAGATAGCGTCAATATTAACGATTTCTGATTGGGAAATTTGGATAAAAGTGGTCGGCAGAATGTCAAGAACTTGATAGAGTCGTAAATCAATGCTGTAGGTCTGACTGGCAGTTTCTGCTAGAACCTTTCGATTCTCGATATAGAAGCGTTGTATCTTATAAATCTTAACTAGGTAGACCTGATCATCAATCTTTCCTTTGATTGTTTCTTTTTGGTCAAGATTTTCTGCGAACTCGATGACTTTCTGGACTTTTTCGGTCGGCTGAGGAGTTTGGACAATCAGCTTTTCCTCCTCGTAAGTCTCCTTAATCTGTAGTTCTACTTTCATAAATTTCTCTCCTTTTCAGTTATACAAGGTTAATCTCACTTCTTGTACACCTTTATTAATACTCTTCAAAAATCAAATTCAAACCACGTCAGCGTCGTCTTGCCGTACTAAAGTACTGTCTGCGCCTAGCTTTCTAGTTTGCTCTTTGATTTTTATTGAGTATACCACTATTTTACGACCCATGGCAAGAGCTTTTGTCTATGTGGAGAGATTTGGAGTCTATGTGGTATTTGCTTTTTCTGATAGTATCTGAAATATGGTATAATAGCACTAATCAATTTCTAGGAAAATAGATACAGAAAGGGGCTGAAAGATGTCTCGTATTATTGAATTGCCAGAGGTGCTGGCAAACCAGATCGCGGCAGGAGAGGTCATTGAACGTCCTGCCAGTGTAGTCAAAGAGTTGGTAGAAAATGCTATTGACGCGGGCTCTAGCCAGATTATCATTGAGATTGAGGAATCAGGTCTAAAGAAGATTCAAATCACAGATAATGGTCATGGAATTGCCCACGATGAGGTGGAATTGGCCCTGCGTCGCCATGCGACCAGTAAGATAAAAAATCAAGCAGACCTTTTTCGGATTCGGACGCTCGGTTTTCGTGGTGAGGCCCTGCCCTCTATCGCTTCTGTCAGTGTTCTGACTCTGTTGACGGCGGTGGATGGTGCGAGTCATGGGACCAAGCTCGTTGCGCGTGGGGGTGAAGTTGAGGAAGTCATCCCAGCGACTAGTCCTGTGGGAACCAAAGTTTGTGTGGAGGACCTCTTTTTCAATACACCAGCTCGTCTCAAGTATATGAAGAGCCAGCAGGCGGAGCTGTCTCATATCATTGATATTGTCAACCGTCTGGGCCTTGCTCATCCTGAGATTTCTTTTAGTTTGATTAGTGATGGCAAGGAAATGACACGAACAGCTGGTACGGGTCAACTACGCCAAGCTATTGCTGGAATTTATGGCTTGGCGAGTGCCAAGAAGATGATAGCCATTGAGAATTCGGATCTAGACTTTGAAATTACAGGTTTTGTGTCCTTGCCTGAGTTGACTCGAGCTAATCGCAACTATATCAGCCTCTTCATCAATGGTCGATATATCAAGAACTTCTTGCTCAACCGTGCTATTTTGGATGGTTACGGAAGCAAGCTTATGGTAGGGCGTTTTCCACTGGCTGTCATTCACATCCATATTGACCCCTATCTAGCTGATGTCAATGTGCATCCAACCAAACAAGAAGTGCGGATTTCTAAGGAAAGAGAACTGATGGCGCTGCTTTCAGAAGCTATTTCAAATAGTCTCAAGGAACAAGCCTTGATTCCTGATGCTTTAGAAAATCTTGCCAAGTCGACCGTGCGCAATCGTCAAAAGGTGGAGCAGACCATTCTCCCGCTCAAAGAAAATACGCTTTACTATGAAAAAACGGAGGTAACTAGAGCCAGTCAAGCTGAGGTGGCTGATCATCAGGTTGAATTAACTGAGGAAGGGCAGGATTTAACCTTGTTTGCCAAGGAAACCTTGGAGCAACTGACCAAGCCAGCAAAACTGCATTTTGCAGAGAGAAAGCCTGTCAGCTATGACCAACTAGATCACCCAGAGTTAGATCTTGCCAGTCTCGATAAGGCCTATGACAAGCTGGAGCGAGAAGAAGCATCCAGCTTTCCAGAGTTGGAATTTTTCGGGCAAATGCACGGGACCTATCTCTTTGCCCAAGGTCGAGATGGACTCTATATCATTGACCAGCATGCGGCTCAGGAACGGGTTAAGTACGAGGAATACCGTGAAAGCATCGGCAATGTTGACCAGAGTCAGCAACAACTTCTAGTGCCCTATATCTTTGAATTCCCAGCAGATGATGCCCTTCGTCTCAGGGAAAGAATGCCTCTCTTAGAGGAAGTGGGTGTCTTTTTAGCAGAGTACGGAGCCAACCAGTTTATCCTACGTGAACATCCTATTTGGATGGCAGAGGAAGAAATCGAGTCTGGTATCTATGAAATGTGTGATATGCTGCTCTTGACCAAGAAAGTTTCGATCAAGAAATACCGAGCAGAGTTGGCTATCATGATGTCCTGCAAGCGGTCTATCAAGGCCAACCATCGTATCGATGACCACTCAGCCAGACAGCTCCTTTATCAGCTTTCTCAATGTGACAATCCCTATAACTGTCCACATGGCCGTCCTGTTTTGGTGCATTTTACCAAGTCGGATATGGAAAAGATGTTCCGACGCATTCAGGAGAATCATACCAGCCTCCGAGAGTTGGGGAAATACTAAACCTTATAGAAAATCAAACAGCCCTAGTTATAAAACTAGAGCTGTTTTGAATTTTTGAGCTGAACTTGTGTTCCAGCAAGCAAATCAGCTGGATGACGTTTGTCCTTGCGAAGGAGTCCCATCAGCAGAAAAATCAAGAAGAGAATCCCTGCTGAGGTTGACAAGAAAATTGACAGAGCATCTGCTTGATAAGCACTACGAATAGCTCCCATATGTCCCAACTGCCAAGGGAAAAACTTGATAGCAGAGCGCAAAAGGCTGTGGGAAAGGCTCCTATGCTTGTAAATCAGCTGTAAACCTGCCCAACGCTTGCCAAAACTTCCTTTTCTATAGTCGAGCCAAGCAAAGATGATAGTTAGGGGCAGAACCGAGCTAGAAAAAGCCAGAAGTTGGCTCTGGGCTTCAGTGAATACGGGAACGCCTCCTAGAACTAGATTGTAAAAGCCCATAGCTAGTAAAAATAAAGAAATGAGGTAGCCCGAGATAAAGAGCCAGTCTCCAATCAGCTCTTTCAGACGAGTTTTGATAGGTATGGGATTGTCAGTTTTTAGTTTCATCTTTAGCACCTTCTTTCTTAAAATCATCAAGGCATATAACCTTGTCCAGATACTTTTGCTTAATCTTTAGCGCCTTGTTAATAGCAATTGCAGAAGCGATTAAGAGAACGAAGGTTAGCCAGATCAAAGCGGTGAATTCGGCTGGAAAACTAGAACCGGCTAAAAAGAGATAGATAGCCAGAGCCAATACGAAAATATAAATCACTTGCCAAAGACCAAAGGATTTAACCTCTTTATAGTAGTTGTCCTTGTCTTCCTCCAAAATCACTGCCGTTGAAGATTTTTCAGAGTTTTCATCCAGTAAGAGATAGTCAGTTGTCACTTGAAAAATCTTGCTTAATTCAATAATTTTTTCGATTTCAGGAAGTACTTGTCCAGACTCCCATTTGGAGATGCTTTGCCGAGAAACATTGATTTGTTCTGCTAGTTTTTCTTGGGACCAACCTTTTTCCTTTCTGAGCTCAAATAGTTTTTCTGCGAGTTTCATTATTCTATCCTCCTTTTTCTACTTCTATCCTAACAATTTTTACTTATTATGAGAATACAATCTCCTGTACTATTTGTCAACCAGAGGTTGCACTTGTGTTTGCAGTTTTCAGCAAAAAAATATGATATACTAGGTAAGAAAAAGCGAAGAAATTATGAAAAAGGAATGAAAGATGAAAGAATTTTTTGCCCTCCCCAAGCAAATTCAAATGCGGGAATGGATGAGCTTTGTAGCACGGATTTTAGAGAGTGCCATTACTCCTTTTATGGCCATGTACTATGTTCAATATTTTGGAGCCTTTTGGGCGGGGTTATTGATGATCACAACCAAACTCATTGGTTTTTTAGCTGGGCTGTATGGTGGACATTTGGCGGATCTTTGGGGACGTAAGAAAGTCATTGACTGGGGAAACTTTGGTCTTGCGAGTGGCTACTTTCTTGTGCTGCTGGCAAATATGCCTAATCATATTTTTCCCTTTTTGACTTTTGTCGGAATGTTGCTGGCAGAGACCGCAGGAACTTTCTCTTGGCCGGCTATTGATGCGATGATTATTGATTTGACCGACGAGCAAAATCGCCGTTTCGTTTATACGATTAGTTATTGGTTTGTCAATGTATCCGTTATGTTAGGAGCAGGGCTTGCAGGTTTCTTTTACGACCACCATTTTTTTGAGTTGCTTCTGGTTTTGACGGTGATTAGCTTCTTGAATTTTTTCCTCGCTTGGAAATATTTTTCAGAAAGCAAGCCAGCTAATCTGGTCTTTGAGCATGGTAGCAGTCCTTTGGCAACTGTGAAAAATTATGTTTCTGTTTTTCAGGACAAAATTTTCCTACTTTATACGTTAGGGACTGTATTTAATGGAGTTATCTGGTTGCAAATTGACAATTATATACCCGTTCATTTGAAAGAGTCATTCATCGCGAGTAGTATTTTCGGTATTCATATTTCAGGAGCTAAGATGCTCAGTATCATGGTCTTTATCAATACCCTGATTATTGTTTGCTTCATAACGACTGCCAATCGTTTGACCAAGGAAATGAAGCTCATACCGCAGTTTTTATTGGGAAGTATTATCTTTGACTTGGGTATGCTTTTCACCATTGTCTTCAGGAGTTTCTGGGCTCTGTTTTTGCTAGCCATTCTCTATACTATGGGGGAACTCATCTGCATGCCGCCAAGCCAAGTTTTGCGGGCGGAAATGATGAATGAGAATAAGCTCGGAACCTACTCAGGTTTCCTTAATATGGCGCAGCCTTTAGCGTCTATTTTAGCGGGGGCGATGATTTCTATCAGCGCTGCAACAGGTGCTGTAGGTGTTTGGCTCGTTTTTATTGTGTGTGCAGTACTTGGGTTGCTTCTTATCATCAGAGCAGCGCATTTACAAGGAATTGCAAATCAATTATAGAAAGTGAAAATTATGTACGAATATCTAAAAGGAATCATTACCAAAATCACTGCTAAATATATCATCCTTGAGGCAAATGGTATCGGTTATATCTTGCATGTAGCCAATCCCTATGCCTACTCAGGTCAGGTCAATCAAGAAACTCAGATTTATGTGCACCAAGTTGTTCGTGAGGATGCCCATCTGCTCTACGGTTTTCGCTCAGAAGATGAGAAAAAGCTCTTTCTCAGTCTGATCTCGGTCTCAGGGATTGGTCCTGTGTCAGCTCTTGCTATCATCGCAGCTGATGACAATGCTGGCTTGGTTCAAGCGATCGAGACTAAGAACATCACCTACTTGACCAAGTTCCCTAAAATTGGCAAGAAAACAGCCCAGCAGATGGTGCTGGACTTGGAAGGCAAGGTAGTCGTGGCTAGTGATGACCTTCCTTCCAAGGTCGCAGTGCAAACCAGCGCTGAAAACCAAGAACTGGAAGAAGCTATGGAAGCCATGCTGGCACTGGGCTACAAGGCGACTGAACTTAAGAAAATCAAGAAATTCTTTGAAGGAACGACGGATACAGCAGAGAACTATATCAAGTCGGCCCTTAAGATGTTGGTCAAATAGGAGTATAATATGCCAAAACGCTGTGGTTGGGTAAAAATGAATAATCCCTTATATGTAGCCTATCATGATGAGGAGTGGGGGCAACCCCTTCATGATGACCGCGCTCTTTTTGAACTGCTCTGTATGGAGACTTATCAGGCTGGTCTGTCTTGGGAAACGGTACTCAACAAACGCCAGGCTTTCCGAGAAGCATTTCATGGCTATCAAATTCAAGCGGTCGCGGAAATGACAGATGGGGAGTTGGAAGCCTTGTTAGAGAATCCAGCCATCATCCGAAATCGTGCCAAGCTCTTTGCGACACGCTCCAATGTCCAAGCATTTTTACAAGTTCAGGAAGCATATGGCTCCTTTGATGCCTATCTCTGGTCTTTTGTTGAGGGAAAAACGATCGTGAATGATGTTCCTGACTATCACCTAGCACCTGCTAAAACAGCCTTGTCTGAAAAGTTGTCTCAAGATCTCAAAAAACAAGGCTTCAAGTTTACAGGTCCAGTCGCAGTTTTGTCTTTTCTACAGGCGGCAGGCCTGGTTGATGACCACGAGAATGATTGCGAGTGGAAAAACGGAAATTAGTGAGTCCAAGCGTCTAACTATCTGAGAAAATAGAAAAAGCTGAGAAAATTATCTCAGCTTTTTGATTATATGCTAGTAACTTTTATAGTGCAGTAAGAAATGTCAGTCCACCTAAGACAACGCCAGCTGAGTTTGGAATAATTAGTATCCAATCCTTCTTAGGCTCTTTTGTCCATCCGTAAATAACCCAAATTAAACAAGATACTGCTGCGGATAAAGGCTGGAATGGTTGAGCTTTGTTGCCTTGTAAATTGGCAAAAATTTGTGGGATGTAGGCGATAAATACAATAATCCCGATAAAGGCTCCAATTGAACCGACAATTTGATTTATTTTTTGTTTAGTCATATACACCTCCTCTAAAAAGATATCATAGAAATAAGCAAAATGCAATAAATTCAGACACAAATTGTAACGAAAATCAATACCAAAGCACAAAAATGGAGAAATTGTTTATTTTTTGTTATAGTCAAAGCGAATGACTTGCTTCTGTGTATCCACATAAGCGTGAACGCCAAAGGGTACAATGGCTCTTGGTGTGGCGTGACCGACATTCAGATTATAGACAATCGGGATATTGCTGTCAATGATATCCAATAGTGCTTCCTTGTAGTCGTCATAGAAGGTTTCATCCATTGGCTTTCCGACCAAGAGTCCACTGATAACCCCAAATATCCCCGTGTCCTTTAAAGTCCGCAACATTTTTTTGAAATCATCAGGTTCAGGCTTTTCTTCGCTTGTTTCTAGCAAGAGAATCTTTCCTTCCCAGTCACATAAGTCAGGGAAGAGTCGGTACTCTTGGCAGAGGTCCGTGCTGTCTGCGTATCGAGAATTGTCAAAGATATCATAGAGGGACTCAAGGCAACCACCGAGAATTTCTCCCTCAAACTGGGTATTTCCTTGTAACAAGTCAAAACCAGTATTTGCATGACTGACACGAGCTGTTCCCAGAGCCTTGTGACTAAAATCAGTCCGTTCCTCATACCAAAGGTCGCTAGGGCGGATTTCTGAGATTTTTCCTGTTTCGATCAGTTCTTTAAAGTAGTGGAGGCTATAGGATAACATCTCCTTGTCCAATTCACAAATGTCTGCTAGAAAGGATTGCCCATAAAAAGTCTTGATTCCTAGTTTATGCAACATAAGATGGTTCATGGTTGTATCCGAGAAACCGAGAAAAATCTTTGGTTTGATAACCTTTTGTAGTTGGTCATTTTCAAAAAGATAAGGTAGCAAACGATAGGTATCATCCCCACCGATGGCGCATAGGATCATGTCGATGCTATCATCAGAAAAGGCCTGCATCAAATCCTCTGCACGTGCTTCAGGATGGTCCTTGATAAAGTCTAACCCTTTTAGTGAATGGGGCAGAAAGACAGGATTGAGTCCCAAATCCTTGAGACGTTGAATACCCAAATCGACTTCGTGTTTGACAAAATCCTCTCCGATAACACCACTAGACAAACTAACAATACCAATAGTAGAAACCATATCTCATCCTCCTAGAAATAGATTGATACTCTTCGAAAATCAAATTCAAACCACGTCAGCTTTGCCTTGCCGTGTCTATGTTACTGACTTCGTCAGTTCTATCTACAACCTCAAAGCAGTGCTTTGAGCAACCTGCGGCTAGCTTCCTAGTTTGCTCTTTGATTTTCATTGAGTATGAGCCTATTCTATCACAAAAGATGAGAGAAAACTACAAGAATGAGACTCAGAAGTGCTATTGGATCTCAAGAAAGCAAGAAAAAAGCAACCGCTAGTGCAGTTGCTTATCGTTTTACTAATCTGTAATCTCACTAGATATGAGTTACTTGGTTAACTCTTGATTATAGGAGAGGGCTAAATCAATCCAGTAAGGAAGTTCTTTTTGACCTTCAATATCTAGGTCTATATAGCCATGATAAGGTCGCCCTCTCATCAATGTAGTACGAGCTCCTGTTCGGGGTAGAACTTGCTTTTCCATTTCTTTGCCAATTCTCACCATAACCAGCTCGTCTTTTCTGGAACTGACTGTAAGGACCATTTTCCCACGAATCATAAAGGCCAGGCCACCAAACAGTTTCTTTTCTTCTAACTCTTCTTCGAAAATTTGGGGAGGAAGTTTGAGTGCTAGAATTTTTCGAATCTGCTGAGCTAAAGATTGACTATATGCCATAGCTGTTCACTTTTCTTAATAACGTGATGGGCCCGCGCTTGCACTTCGGATATTGAAGCGTTTCTTGAGATAGAAGCGAAGGGCGAGAAGTGCTGCTCCTAGAATAGCCAAAGGCAATGGAGCAAGGACTGGATTGAGGTTTGCTGGTAGGAAGCTTGTTGCAAAGAAGACAACCAACCAAAGGACCATAGAGGCCAGGATGACGAGGATTGATTTCCAGAATGGAGGACGTTGGCTACGATCTGTGTCTGGTCCATAATACTGGTAGACAAAGTAGTACATCAAGTAGAAGGCAAGTCCCCCTACAAGTCCAACCAACAAGAGGGTAATCACCCCATAGCCAATAGCCTGATCTGTAGAGAAGAAGGTAGTCAGAGCGCTAACCAATGCAAAGAGACTGGTGATAAAAAGAGCGGAGTCCATAATCATGAGTTTTGGATCGTCATTTTCTTTTGGATGCTCTTTTTCGTATTGCTCCTTGACAGTGAAGCTATGAGCCCAGTGGGTTGGAGCCCCGTAGAGGGAACGAGCGGTCGTCCCTTTGGCCTGCTCTTCAAGGATTTTAGGAATGACTTCCTCAAAGACAGCCTTGATTTCAGCGTCTGTTTTACCATCTTTGATAAATTGTTGGGTAGCGATGTGGATAAACTCTTGGTTTTTCTTAGTTAATTTTTGTAAATCAATCTGAGACATAGGGATTCCTCTTAGAACCATTTTTTGTGGATGAGATAGAGAGTGAGCGAAACACTCATTGCAAAGGCGATAAAGACGATTAACCAGAAGGCGTGTGGTTCACCGTTCAAAGGGATTTCATTATCCTTGAAGTTCATACCATAGGCTGAGAAGATCATGGTTGGGACAGACATAACGATGGTCACGAGAGCCAGGGTTTTCATGATGTTGTTCTGGTTGTTGGAAATGATAGAGGCAAAGGTCTCTGTCATAGAGTGAAGGACATTTCCATAGATATCTGCCATCTCGATGGCCTGTTGGGTTTCAATCAGAGTGTCTTCGAGTAGGTCTTCGTCTTCTAGGTATTTCTTGATATTGCTGGTTGCACTGGTCAATTTCTTAATCACGCGTTCGTTCGTCTTAAGTGAGGCCTTGAAATAGACGATGGTCTTTTCCAATTCCATGAGCTCGATCAGCTCTTCGTTTCGAGTAGACTTGTGAAGTTGACTTTCGATCTGTTCACTCTTGCGGTCGATCGAACGAAGGGCCGTAAGGTAAAGTTCGGCGTTGCGGTAGAGAATCTGGAAGATAAAGCGTGAACGCATGAAGGTGTAAAAGTTGCGCAGTCTACGGTTGATAAAGACATCGAGAACGGGGAGGGATTCCAAGCAGGTGGTGATAATGGTTTCCTCGGTGATGATAATCCCCAGCGGAATCGTAACGTAGTAGGTACGATTGTTTCTTTCTTCTGTGATGGGAACGTCCACGATAATCAAAGTGTACTCATCTTCGATGGTAATACGGGACATTTCTTCCGCATCGAGCGGTGCTCGAAGGTCGGCAATGTCAATGTCGAAGGCGTTAGCGATTTCCAACGATTCATTTTGTGTAGGATTGACGAGGTTGATCCAAGTACCCGGTTCAAGCGTGTCGATCTCTTTAAATTCCGTTGTTGTTGAGAGAAAAACTTGTTTCATATCCCCTATCCTTTCCTACTATTCAGTGATTCATTTTTTGCACCGTACTATTATACTATAAAAACAGCTTTTTGGGTAATAGAATTTCACATTTTTTGGTATAATGGAAAGCAATAATGGACTAGAAAGAACAAAGATGCAAGATAAAATTGTGATTCATGGGGCACGTGCCCATAACTTAAAAAATATTGATGTGGAGATTCCGCGAGACAAGCTGGTTGTTGTAACAGGCTTGTCAGGTTCTGGGAAATCCAGTCTAGCTTTTGATACCCTTTATGCGGAGGGGCAGCGTCGTTATGTAGAGAGTCTATCAGCTTATGCCCGTCAGTTCTTGGGTAACATGGAAAAACCAGATGTGGATGCCATTGATGGTCTCAGCCCAGCTATTTCCATCGACCAGAAAACGACTAGTAAAAACCCTCGTTCGACCGTGGGAACGACGACTGAAATCAATGATTATCTGCGTCTCCTCTACGCACGTGTGGGGACGCCTTACTGTATCAACGGGCATGGGGCTATCAAGGCTTCTTCTGTGGAGCAAATTGTGGATAAGATTTTGGTGTTGCCAGAACGCCAACGTCTGCAGATTTTGGCCCCTGTCATCCGCAAGAAAAAAGGTCAACACAAGAGTGTCATTGAAAAGATTCAGAAAGATGGCTATGTTCGTGTCCGTGTGGACGGGGAGGTCTATGATGTAACCGAAGTGCCAGAGTTGTCTAAGAGCAAGCAACATAATATCGATGTTGTGGTCGACCGTATCGTCATCAAGGAGGGCATTCGTAGCCGTCTCTTCGACTCAATCGAGGCTGCCCTTCGTATCGCAGAAGGCTATGTGATTATCGACACCATGGACGATTCTGAGTTGCTTTTCTCTGAGCACTATGCCTGTCCAGTTTGTGGTTTTACCGTACCAGAGTTAGAGCCTCGTCTCTTCTCCTTCAATGCTCCTTTTGGTTCTTGCAGTGAGTGTGACGGTTTGGGTATCAAGTTAGAGGTGGATATTGATTTGGTAGTGCCAGATGCCAGCAAAACGCTACGTGAGGGGGCTTTGGCACCTTGGAATCCTATCTCATCTAACTACTATCCAAACATGCTAGAGCAAGCCATGACAGCCTTTGGAGTGGATATGGATAAGCCCTTTGAGGACTTGTCAGAAGAAGATAAGAACTTGATTCTCTACGGCTCGGATGGCAAGGAATTCCATTTCCACTATGAAAATGAATTTGGTGGTGTGCGCGATATTGACATTCCTTTTGAGGGAGTTGTCAATAATATCAAGCGTCGTTACCATGAGACTAACAGTGACTACACCCGTACCCAGATGCGTCTCTACATGAATGAGCTGACTTGTGGAACCTGCCACGGCTACCGTCTCAACGATCAGGCCCTGTCTGTCCGTGTTGGTGGGGAGCAAGGGCTACATATCGGTGAAATCTCAGATTTGTCTATCGCAGACCATTTGGAGTTGGTGAGCCAGTTGACCTTGTCTGAAAATGAAGCCATTATTGCTCGTCCCATTCTCAAGGAAATCAAGGATCGCTTGACCTTCCTCAATAACGTGGGGCTTAACTATTTGACGCTGTCACGTTCGGCAGGAACCCTGTCAGGTGGGGAGAGTCAGCGAATTCGCTTGGCGACTCAGATTGGGTCCAACCTCTCAGGTGTCCTCTATATATTGGATGAGCCGTCCATTGGTCTCCACCAGAGGGATAATGACCGCCTGATTGCTAGTCTGAAAAAGATGCGTGACTTGGGCAATACTCTCATCGTGGTGGAACACGACGAAGATACCATGCGCGAGGCGGATTATCTGATTGATGTTGGTCCGGGTGCTGGTGTTTTTGGTGGAGAGATTGTCGCTGCAGGAACGCCCAAGCAGGTGGCTCGCAACAGCAAGTCTATCACAGGCCAGTACTTATCAGGAAAGCGAGCGATTCCAGTACCAGAAGAGCGCCGTGCCGGAAATGGTCGTTTTATCGAAGTGACAGGTGCGCGTGAGAACAACTTGCAAAATATCACTGCTCGCTTTCAGCTAGGAAAATTCATCGCGGTGACAGGTGTATCAGGTTCAGGGAAATCGACCTTAATCAACAGCATCCTCAAAAAAGCTATTGCCCAGAAGCTCAACCGCAATTCAGACAAGCCTGGTAAATTCAAGACCATCACAGGGATTGAGCATGTAGACCGTTTGATTGATATTGACCAGAGCCCCATTGGACGGACGCCGAGGTCCAACCCGGCTACCTATACGGGAGTTTTTGACGATATACGTGACCTCTTTGCCCAGACAAATGAAGCTAAGATACGAGGCTATAAGAAGGGCCGTTTCAGTTTCAACGTCAAGGGTGGTCGTTGCGAAGCCTGCTCAGGTGACGGGATTATCAAGATCGAGATGCACTTCTTACCAGATGTTTATGTTGCCTGTGAAGTCTGCCACGGAACCCGCTACAACAGTGAAACCCTTGAAGTTCACTACAAGGAAAAAAATATCTCGCAGGTCTTGGACATGACCGTCAACGATGCGGTGGAATTCTTCCAACATATTCCGAAAATTCAACGTAAACTCCAGACCATCAAGGATGTAGGGCTGGGCTATGTAACGTTAGGACAACCAGCTACCACCCTTTCAGGTGGAGAAGCCCAGCGTATGAAGTTGGCTAGTGAACTCCACAAACGCTCGACTGGAAAATCCTTCTACATTCTGGATGAGCCAACGACAGGGCTTCATACCGAGGACATCGCTCGCTTGCTTAAAGTCTTGGCTCGCTTTGTTGACGATGGAAATACAGTCCTCGTCATTGAGCACAATCTGGATGTCATCAAGACGGCAGACCATATCATCGATTTGGGACCTGAGGGCGGTGTCGGTGGTGGAACCATCATCGCAACAGGAACCCCAGAAGAAGTAGCGGCCAATGAAGCCAGCTACACAGGACACTATTTGAAAGGAAAGTTACATCATGAATAAACGTGTGCAAGCATTTCTAGCTAAAATGCAAGAAAAAGAACTAGATGGTATCATCATCAACAACCTTAAAAACGTCTATTATTTGACTGGTTTTTGGGGTTCAAATGGAACAGTCTTTATCAGCCGTGACCGTCAGATTTTGGTGACAGACTCTCGTTATATCATTGCAGCTAAGCAAGAAGTGACAGGGTTTGAAATTGTGGCTGATCGTGACGAATTGGCCGTTATTGCAGGCATTGTTAAGGATATGGGTTTGTCTCGCGTTGGTTTTGAGGACGAGATTTCGGTTTCTTATTACCACCGTATGCAGGCAGCTTTTGCAGGTTTGGACTTGCTTCCACAGACTCAGTTTGTTGAAGCACTTCGTATGATTAAAGATGAGAAAGAGATTGCGACTATTCGTAAGGCATGTTCTATCTCAGACCAAGCTTTCCGTGATGCACTTGACTTTATCAAATCAGGAAAAACTGAGATCGAAATTGCCAACTTCCTTGATTTCCGCATGCGTGAGCTAGGAGCAGCAGGCTTGTCTTTTGATACCATTTTAGCAAGTGGAATCAACTCTTCTAAACCTCACGCCCACCCAATGCACAAGCCAGTAGAACTAGGCGAAGCAATCACCATGGACTTCGGCTGTCTCTACGACCACTACGTCAGTGATATGACACGGACCATCTATCTAGGACATGTCAGCGACGAGCAAGCAGAGATTTACAATACGGTTCTGAAAGCCAACCAAGCTCTGATTGACCAAGCTAAGGCTGGCTTAGGTTTCCGTGACTTTGACAAAATCCCTCGTGATATTATCATCGAGGCAGGCTATGGCGACTACTTTACCCACGGTATTGGACACGGTATCGGACTGGATATCCACGAAGAACCCTACTTTAGCCAAACTTCCAAAGAAGTCATTAAATCTGGTATGGTCTTGACTGATGAACCGGGTATTTATATTGAAGGTAAATATGGCGTTCGTATTGAAGATGATATCTTAATTACAGATAACGGTTGCGAATTGTTGACTCTAGCGCCGAAGGAATTAATTGTTATTTAAGAAAATTAAGATAAATCATTGACTTTTATATTTTAAAGGTTTATACTGATAGACGAAAACGGTAGGTGAGGCTACCATAGGGATACGGATGACTACCGCAAAGCAGTGGAGACACTACTCGTTGGTCAACAGTCCTGGTCGCGAAGGCCAAGACTAAGCTCATTACATCGCCCTATGGAGTTAAAGCTTGAACGAAAAAACAGATAATTAGTTTTTTAATCCTGCCATTTTATGGTGGGATTTTCTACTGTTTTAAGAAAAAGAAAGGAGAAAAACGATGCAAATTGACGATCATCCAGAACCGCACATACACAGCCAATCGCTGATTTGTGTCGTTCTGCCCTTATAAAGTGATTGGTCTCTGTGTATGAAACACATCATTCATACAGATAGGAGAAACCAATGAAAACTACAAAAGAAAGATTAGCAACAGCTATTCACACACCCTTAAACGAAACTCTATCTTTTTATAAGACAAGTCTAACAGGCTTGACTGAGGAGCAGGTGGAGAAAAATCGTGACCTATATGGCGAAAATACCATCACCAAGGGTCAAGAAGACAGTATCCTCAAAAAGATTTACGAATCCATCATCAATCCATTTACAATCATCCTGCTGGTCATCGCTATGATTTCCATGGTGACCAATGTCTGGCTGGCGAAGCCTGGACAAGAAGATCCGACGACCTCTATCATCATCGTTGTTCTCGTTCTAATCTCTGGTGGTATACGCTTTGTCCAAGAACTGCGTAGTGACAAGGCTGCGACCAATCTATCAAAAATGATTGTGAACACAGCCACAGTTATTCGTGAAGGCCAGAGTTTAGAGGTTGCAATTGAAGATTTGGTCGTTGGAGATATAGTCAAATTAAGTGCTGGGGATATGATACCAGCAGACCTCCTTTTGATTGAATCACGTGATTTCTTTGTTCAACAGTCTGGTTTGACAGGTGAAAGTGACTCGGTTGAAAAACTAGCCTTGTCAAAAATGAGTCAGTCAAATTTTGATAGTCTGCTAGAAGCAGAAGCGCTCGCTTTTATGGGAACCAATGTGATATCAGGAAGCGCCAAGGCTTTGATTCTAGCGGTCGGTGATGACACCATGATGGGAGAAATCGAGCAGACTCTCAATACCTATGACGAACCGACCTCTTTTGAACGGGAGATGAACAGTATCTCTTGGCTCTTAATCCGTTTGATGCTGGTCATGGTTCCCATCGTCTTTCTCTCCAATGGCTTGACGGATGGAGACTGGCTGGAAGCTGGCGTATTTGCACTGAGTGTTGGTGTTGGTTTGACACCTGAGATGCTTCCTATGATCATCACGGCTAGTTTAGCAAAAGGCTCCATTATCATGGCCAAGGAAAAAGTGGTCATCAAAAAACTCAATGCCATACAGGACCTAGGTGCTATTGATATCCTATGCACAGATAAAACCGGAACCCTTACCCAAGACGAAATTGTCCTTGAATATCCTTTGGATATACATGGAGATTTGGATTTGTCTGTGTTGAGACGTGCCTACCTCAATTCCTATTTTCAAACCGGTTTGAAAAACTTGATGGACCGTGCCATTATCAGTAGAACTGAAAAAGAAGCTAAAGAACACGCTATTCTACAAAATTTGGATACTAGCTTCCAAAAAATAGATGAATTACCCTTTGATTTTGAACGCAGACGGATGAGTGTCATCGTCAAGGATGAGAACGAAGTTGTTAGTTTGGTAACCAAGGGTGCTCTAGAGGAAATGCTTGCGATTTCAACCCATGTGGAATATCAAGGTCAGATTAGCCCTCTGACGGATGATATCCGAGCGGAAATCTTAAAAGAAGTAGATCAACTTAATCAACAGGGATTGCGAGTCTTGGGAGTCGCTTATAAAACAGGCTTAAAGGAAGGTTTTGCTTACTCCGTTGAAGATGAAAAAGAGATGATTCTAACAGGATATCTTGCCTTTCTAGATCCACCAAAACCATCAGCAGCACCTGCTATCCAAGCTTTGTTAGAACACGGTGTTCAAACAAAGATCTTGACGGGTGACAATGAAAAGGTAACCCAAGCAGTTTGCGAAAAAGTTGGTTTAGACGTTGATCAAATCTTGTTGGGTTCTGATATTGATGCCATGACGGACGAAGAATTGGCCCAAGCAGTTGAGAAAGTGACTGTCTTTGCCAAACTCTCTCCGGATCAAAAAGCACGAATCATTTTACAAATCAAATCGAATGGACATTGTGTCGGCTATATGGGAGATGGGATCAATGATGCCCCTTCTATGAAAGTGGCTGATGTGGGGATTTCTGTTGATACAGCAGTAGATATTGCCAAAGAAACGGCTGATGTCATTTTGCTAGATAAGGATTTGATGGTGCTTGAAAAAGGGCTGGTTGAAGGGCGTAAGGTCTACGCTAATATGACCAAATATATCAAGATGACGGTCAGCTCTAATTTCGGGAACATTTTCTCTCTGCTAGTGTCTGGTATCTTTTTACCTTTCCTTCCTATGGCTCCGATTCACTTGATTGTGTTAAACCTCGTCTACGACCTTTCTTGCATTGCCTTGCCATTTGATAATGTAGATGAAGACTTTTTGAAGCATCCCCATAAGTGGGAAGCTAAGTCTATTACTCGTTTTATGATTTGGATGGGTCCGATTTCTTCTGCCTTTGATATTTTGACCTTTATCTTGCTCTATTTTGTCATTGTTCCAATGGCGACAGGTCAAGCTTATGCTCACGGAGCAGAGTCTGCAACGGGCTTTATCATTTTGTTCCAGACAGGTTGGTTCATTGAATCCATGTGGTCCCAAACCATGGTTATCCATATGCTTCGTTCAGCAAAACTTCCTTTCTTACAAAGTCGTCCATCATGGTTTGTTCTTGGAACAACCTTGCTAGCAGCTAGTTTTGTGACCTTCCTTCCCTACTCTTCAATTGCTAGCCTGCTTCATTTAACCCCTTTGGAACCAATTTATTTCCTCTTTTTGCTTTTGATTATCGTTCTCTATATGATAAGTGTTACAGTTGTAAAACGATTGTATATCAAAAAATTTAAAAGTTGGTTATAAATTGATTTTGTCAAGAAAAAAGTACGAAAATCGCGAAAAAAGTTAATTTTTTTTAAAAATAGGTCGCAAGTCGGATGTTTTTTATGGTATAATAGACTAAACTGATAGTAACATGTAGCGAAAGGGGTAGGTACATGATCAAAATTTATACAGTCTCAAGTTGTACTAGCTGTAAAAAAGCGAAAACCTGGCTCAATGCCCACCAGTTAAGTTATAAAGAACAAAATCTCGGTAAAGAAGGAATTACAAGAGAAGAGTTATTAGATATTCTCACGAAAACAGATAATGGAATTGCCAGTATCGTTTCGTCAAAAAACCGCTACGCTAAGGCACTTGGAGTTGACATCGAGGATTTGAGTGTCAATGAAGTGCTCAACTTAATCATGGAAACACCACGGATCTTAAAGAGTCCGATTCTCGTTGATGAGAAGCGCCTACAAGTCGGCTATAAAGAAGATGATATCCGTGCCTTCTTGCCACGCTCTGTCCGTAATGTAGAAAATGCAGAAGCACGTCTACGTGCAGCTCTATAAAACATCAAGGCTGGGAGTGACTCCTAGCCTTGTTTGCTCTTTTGTTTTAAAATCATGTGAGGAATTATGAAAAAGTTACTAATTGCTAGTTTTGCTCTCCTCTTTTTGCTTGCGGGATGTGGGCAAAAAAAGGAAACCCCTGCTGCTTCTACAACAGCATCTGAACCTCTCCAATCCAACCTTCCCGTTTTGGACAATGCCGAAAAGAATACGGTTGTCACCAAGACCTTGCTGATGCCGAAGTCAGAAAATGGAACGCAGCAGATTCAGACCATTACTTATAAAGGCAATCAGTTTTTGACCTTGACCATCCAGCAAAAACGACCTGTCGGGGATGAACTCAAGACCTTTATCTCTGAAAATGGCCTAGAGGAGACGCAAAAAGCGCTTCTAGAAGCGGAAGAAAAGGATGAGACCATCCAAGAGGCACGCAAACTAGCAGGATTCAAACTGGAAACCAAGCTACTCAGCGAGACAGAAATCCAGACGACAACGACTTATGATTTTCAAGTATTGGATGTCAAAAAGGCATCTCAGCTGGAATATTTAAAAAATATCGGCCTTGAAAATCTCTTAAAAAACGAACCTAGCCAATATATTGCAGATAGAGTGGCAAATGGGGCGACAGAACAATAGAAAATCCAAATTAATAGACTGACTTATTTGTAGAACGTCAGGGAATGTGCTATAATAGTACTATTCTAAGGAAAGAGGGTGTTAGAATGGGATTTACTGAAGAAACTGTACGGTTTAAATTGGATGATTCCAATAAGAAAGAAATTAGCGAAACATTGACAGATGTTTATGCTTCTTTGAATGACAAGGGCTACAATCCGATTAACCAGATCGTCGGTTATGTATTGAGTGGAGACCCTGCCTACGTTCCTCGTTATAACAATGCACGAAATCAAATCCGTAAGTATGAGCGTGATGAAATTGTTGAAGAATTGGTACGCTACTACCTAAAAGGACAAGGAGTCGATCTATAATCTATGAGAATTATGGGATTGGACGTCGGTTCAAAAACAGTAGGGGTGGCTATTAGCGATCCGCTCGGTTTCACCGCTCAGGGACTTGAAATCATCCAGATTAATGAGGACCAGGGCCAGTTTGGTTTTGACCGCATCAAGGAATTGGTTGACAGCTATAAGGTAGAACGCTTTGTAGTAGGTTTGCCAAAGAACATGAACAATACCAGTGGTCCGCGAGTAGAAGCCAGTCAAGCCTATGGTGCCAAGCTAGAAGAACTCTTTGGTTTGCCAGTAGACTATCAGGATGAGCGTTTGACAACGGTCGCTGCGGAGCGTATGTTGATTGAACAAGCAGATATCAGCCGTAACAAACGCAAGAAAGTTATTGATAAGTTGGCTGCTCAGCTGATTTTGCAAAATTATTTAGATAGAAAATTTTAAGACAGAGGAGAAACTATGTCACACGATCACAACCATGACCACGAAGAACGTGAATTGATTACACTAGTAGATGAGCAAGGAAATGAAACCTTGTTTGAAATTCTTTTGACCATCGACGGGAAAGAAGAATTTGGTAAAAACTATGTTCTGCTAGTGCCAGTTAATGCAGAAGAAGATGAAAATGGTGAAGTTGAAATTCAAGCTTACTCATTCATCGAAAATGAAGACGGAACAGAAGGCGAATTGCAACCAATCCCAGAAGACTCAGAAGACGAATGGAACATGATTGAAGAAGTCTTCAACAGCTTTATGGAGGAGTAAAAACGTTCGGGGAACGTTTTTAGCCCAGTTCCTTAAAATAAGAGAGAACTGGTTTGTTCAGTGAACATTTTTACCCTTACGCTAAAAATAAAGACCGTAAGTAAGTCCAGTGGATGTTTTTAGCCCTGCGCCAGAAATTAGGAACGCAGGAACGTTCGGGGGACGTTTTTAGCCCACGTTGAAATTCATAGTAGCTAGTGATTAGCTAACCAGGTAAGAGGTTGGGATTTTAGTCCTGACCTCACTTTTTATTTGTAATCATACTTTGATGCGGTAGTTGATTGGACTTTTGTTAAGGAGACATGTATGTTTGAAGTAGAAGAATGGCTTCATAGTCGGATTGGTTTAAACTTTAGATCTGGCCTTGGACGAATGCAGCGAGCTGTGGATTTGCTGGGGAATCCTGAGAAGGCTTATCCCATTATCCATGTAACAGGGACTAACGGTAAAGGGTCAACTATTGCCTTTATGAGGGAGTTGTTTGTTGCTCATGGTAAAAAAGTTGGTACTTTTACCTCTCCTCATATCATCAGCATCCATGATCGAATCTGTATCAATGGGCAACCAATCGCAGAGGAAGACTTTGTCCGTATAGCCAACCAAGTCAAGGAGATGGAGAAAATTCTTTTAGAAACACATGATCAATTGTCTTTCTTTGAGTTGTTGACCTTGATTGCTTTGCTTTACTTTAAAGAGCAGGGAGTGGATCTAGTCCTGCTAGAGGTGGGGATTGGTGGTTTGCTTGACACGACTAATGTCGTAACAGGAGAGATTGCAGTTATTACTTCCATTGGGCTAGATCATCAGGAGACCTTGGGCGATAGTCTAGAGGAAATAGCCGAGCAGAAAGCTGGTATTTTCAAGGCTGGCAAGAAGGCAGTCATTGCCAAGCTTACTCCAGAAGCGGAGCTTGTCTGTCAAAGTAAAGCGAGAGAGTTAGCTGTCGAACTTTATCAAGCTGGGCGAGACTTCACCTTGAATGCTGGGGATTTTTCAAGTAAGCTAGCAAACTTTTCACAGCTTGAAATCGGTTTAGAAGGTGCTTATCAGCAAGAAAATGCCGCCTTGGCTTTAGAAACTTTTCTTCTGTTTATGGCGTCAAGAGGTGAAAGGGTCGAAGAAGAGTTTGTCAGACGGGCTTTGAAGGAGACACATTGGGCAGGTCGATTGGAACGGATTCGTCCACAAATCTACCTAGATGGGGCTCACAATCTGCCAGCCTTGACTCGTCTAGTCGAGTTTATCCAAGGGAAAATCCAGCAAGGTTACCAGGTTCGCATCCTTTTTGGAGCACTTAAACGCAAGGATTATCAGGGGATGTTAGGCTATCTATCTAAGCAGTTGCCTGAGGTGGAACTTAAGGTAACAGGCTTTGACTACCAAGGCTCTCTGGATGAAAAGGATGTGGCGGGTTACGATTTGATTTCTTCCTATGGCGGTTTTATCAGAGAATTTAAAGAAAAGGCCAAAGATCAGGACTTGCTTTTCGTGACGGGCTCGCTCTACTTTATCTCGGAAGTCCGAGCGAGTTTGCAAGGAAGCGATGGGATTAGTTGACCTTCTAGGCTTAAGTTGTTATACTTGAGGTAGGAGGTATATCTGGAAACGATTCCAGCAAAACATTGGCACAAAAGAAAGGAAATCGCTATGAAAACGAAAACATTCACACTTTCTATTGCTTCCCTAGCAATTCTTAGTCTTTTAGCAGCTTGTGGACCTAAGGCACAAGCCCCTACCCAGCAATCTGCTCAGCAATCATCTTCTCAACAAGAATCATCTTCTAGCGCTGCGACAAGTGCTAGTCAACCACAGGCGTCCTCAAGTCAGGACACTACTGTAGCTCAACCTACGAATATCGATGGTACCTATACTGGAAAAGATGAGAATGACCAAATCACTCTTGTTGTAACAGGTAAAACTGGTACATGGACTGAGGTCGAGCCAGATGGAGATAAGGAAATCAAGCAAGTCAGCTTTGAACCAGAAAATCAACGTGTCATTATCGGTGATGATGTCAAAATTTACACGGTTAATGGTAATCAATTGATTATTGATGATATGGACCGAGAGGCATCTGACCGAGTGGTATTAACTAAGCAATAATGATTAAGTAAAAGTTCCAATGAGATGAAATCTATCTTTTTGGAGCTTTTTTCTTGAAAAAGTGGCTGGCTGTTCTTTACTAACTTTTTACTTAAAACGCTTACAAATATTTGTAAAACTTCTTATAAGGTCGTATACTTATAGTAAATAATCAAATAGCGCAAAGGCGCAGGAGGAAAAGCATATGGCTACATTTTACGTTCCGGCAGTTAACCTTATTGGTAAAGGTGTTGTAAATGAAGTAGGTCCGTATATCAAGGAACTGGGGTATAAGAAGGCCCTTTTGGTGACAGATAAGTTCATCGAAGGTAGTGATATTTTACCCAAAGTCCTAAAACCGTTAGATGCTGAAGGGATCGAATATGTAATCTTTAGCGATGTGGAGCCAAATCCGACTTGCAAGAACGTCACAGACGGAGTGGCTGTCCTGAAAGAGCATGGATGTGACTTCATCATCAGTCTTGGGGGAGGATCTCCTCAGGATGCGGCTAGTTGTATCTCTATCATTGCTACAAATGGTGGCAAACCACAGGACTACGAAGGTCTCCACAAGTCTGCTAAAAAAGGCTTGCCAGTGGTTGCGATCAATACAACAGCTGGAACTTCTGCAGAAATCACCATTAACTATGTTATTACTGACGAAGAGCGCAAGGTCAAGATGGTAATGGTTGATAAGAATAGCCTTGCCCTTATCTCTGTCAATGATCCAGAACTCATGCTTTCAAAGCCGAAAGGATTGACAGCAGCGACAGGTATGGATGCTCTTACTCACGCTGTCGAAGCCTTGGTAACACCAGGTGCTTATAATGTGACCAAGAAACTTTCTATCGGAGCGATTGAACTCATCAAGGAGTATCTTCCTCGTGCTGTGGCAAATGGCCAAGATATTGAAGCGCGTGAGGGTATGGTCAATGCCATCTTCCTCGGTGGTATGAGCTTTAACAATGCTGGTTTGGGTTATGTTCATTCTATGGCTCACCAACTCGGTGCGGTATATAACTTGCCACATGGTGTCTGCTGTGCCATGCTTCTCCCAGTTGTAGAACGTGAAAATGCCAAGCGTGTACCAGAAGCATTCCGCAATGTAGCCAAGGCTTTGGGACTCCATGTGGAGGGGAAAACAGACCAAGAATGCGCTGACTATGCTATCGCTGAGATTGAGAAACTTTCTGAAACTGTTGGTATTCCGAAGAAACTCACTGAACTCGGTATCCAAGAAAAAGACTTTGACTTTGACTACCTTTCTAAGAATGCTTTGATTGATGCATGTGCGCCAGGCAATCCATTTATGCCAACTTTAGAAGAAACCATTGCTCTCTACAAAGAACTCTTCTAAAAATCAAGTAGAGTAGACGGGACTTGTTCCTCAAAATATAAATAATATTGGAAAGAACTATCATTTTGGTAGTTCTTTTTTTAAAAATTTGCTATCCTAGACATATGAGAAAAATCAAAATTGATGTGGTTGTAGTTCCCTTGAGTGGGCATCTCTTCCCAACACTGAATTTACTTGCCCCCTTGTTGAAGGATCCCTTGTATGAGATTCGATTATTTACAGGACCGCAACGAAAAACTGTAGCAGAGGAGATGGGATTCCGGGTGATTCCCATTTTAGAAAATTGTGTAGATGAGTTTGAGCGTGTAGCCAACAATGAAGGTCAATTAAACCTGTTTTCTGCTTATCGACAGTTGTCAGCTAGTCTTGATTTGATCAATGTGGTTTCAGATCAATTAGTGCAAGAGTGGCAGGAAAATAGACCGGATATTGTGATTGCGGACTTTATAACCCTCTCTGGAGGACTTGTTGCGGAACAGTTGAACATTCCCTGGATTACCACGATGGCGACACAGTTTGCCATTGAAACGACAGATGGACCGCCTTGTTTCTTTGGAGGAATGGGCAGTCCAAAAACATCTTTCCAATCTGGTCTGCAATGGCTAGGAAGAAAAGGGACTCGTTTAGGGAAACGAATCGTAAGCTTTTTATTGAGAGAACGATTGAAACGTTACGATTTTAGGCTCTACAATCAGAAAGGTCAGGAAACCATCTATTCACCCTATTCCATCTTGGGAATTGGGATGAAAGAGTTGGAGCTGAAAAGCGGTTTTCCAGAGCACTACCTTTGGGTGGGACCTTTTGGCTCTTCGATTGAGAGGGCAGAAAATTATCCACTCGATTTGTCTCCTTATGCAGGTTATAAGAAGGTCCTTGTCTCCTGTGGCACTCAGCTAGCATGGGCTAAAGACAATCTCCTCTATCAGACACAACAATTGGCAGAAGCACATCCAGATTGCCACTTCTTTGTGACTCTGGGGTTTGGCGGACAAGACTTCCAATGTGAAGAGCTCATGGACAATGTTTCTGTGGTATCCTATCTTCCCTATAAGGAGTACATTCCTCAGATGGATTATGTGATTCATCATGGTGGTGCGGGTATTTTTTACCAGTGTATCATCTATGGTAAGCCTGCCTTGATTCTCCCCCATGACTATGATCAGTATGACTATGCAGTTCGTGGATTAGAGGCAGGGATTGCCTTGACTGCTAAACGAGAGGATACGGAAGCGATTGGACGTGCCTTTGATGAGTTGTTGGCTAGAGATGACTGGCCAGACTTGAACAGACTTAGTCGTGCAGCTCAAATCTATCAGCCAACAGAGATTCTGAAGAGCGAAATACATCGGCTCTTAGGGGACAAGGAGAAGTAAAAAATGAAGAAAGTATTGGTGACAGGTGCTACGGGCTTTCTAGGCAAGTATGTTGTTGAAGAGCTTAGTCAGCAGGGCTATCAGGTACGCGCTTTTGGACGCAATCGCAATGTGGGTCAGTCTTTAGAAAACTCCTCTGTGGCATTTTTTCAGGGAGATTTGACCAAGCAAGAGGACTTGGCTCGGGTTTGTCAGGGGATGGACATGGTTGTGCATGCGGGTGCTCTTTCTACCGTTTGGGGGCCTTGGGAGGATTTCTACCAGACAAATGTCTTAGGGACCAAGTATGTTCTGGATGCTTGCCGAGAGGCTGGTATTCTGCGTTTGGTTTATGTGTCCTCGCCTAGCATCTATGCTGCGCCTCGAGATCAGTTAGCTATCAAAGAAAGTGCTGCGCCTCAGGAAAATAATCTGAACAACTACATTCGTAGTAAGCTGGCTTCGGAGAAGCTGTTTAAGGACTATCCCGATGTTCCGAGTATTATCTTACGACCTCGTGGGCTTTTTGGGATTGGGGATACCAGTATTTTGCCCCGAGTTCTCAAACTCAGTCAGAAGATTGGCATTCCCTTGATAGGGGATGGTCGTCAGCTCATGGATATGACCTGTGTGGAAAATGTCGCTCTGGCAATTCGCTTGGCACTAGAGGCCCCTCAAGCTAGTGGCGAAGTTTATAATATTACCAATGGGGAACCAAGAGCCTTTAAGGATTTGATAGAAGAAACCTTGAGAGGGTTGGGTTATCCAATAACATACAGAAAAGTGCCAGCTCCTCTTCTTTCAGTTATTGCCAGTAGTTTAGAGTTTCTGTATAAGGTATTAAAACTCAAAGGTGAACCGCCACTGACACGCTATACCTATTATCTGCTCCGTTATAGTCAGACGCTGGACATCAGCAAGGCGGAGCGAGACTTGGGTTATCGCCCTCAGATCAGTATTTCGGAAGGGATTGAACAATATGTCCAAGATTATCGAAAGCATTGATTATTTCCCAGCAGGCTATTGTACCAGCTACACAGGTTTGCTATTTAAGGGAGTTAAGAATCAAAAGATGACCTTTCCAGCAGGTGTTTTTCTTATCAAACACAGGGACAAGGGCTATCTCCTCTATGACACAGGCTATCATTACGATATTAAGACCCGGCTTCGCTATGGTTTCTATCGGCTAGGAACGCCCGTTCAAATGACGGAGAAGGACCAGATTTCACGTTTGCTGGAAGCGAAGGGAATCAAACCAGAAGAAATTAACTATGTTCTTCTATCACACCTACATCCAGATCATCTGGGAGGAGCTAGTTTCTTTCCTCGTGCAACCTTTATCTTGACAAAAGAAGTATATGAAGTCTACCAAAAACCCAAGTTGAAAGACCTGATTTTCAAGGAGTTTTTACCAGCTTCTTTTGAGAAAAATCTAACCATTATCAGAGCTGACCAGCAAGTTTCAACTTTTCCCTATCGTCCGATTTGTGATCTTTTCGGAGATGGCAGTATCCTAGTAGCCTCTGTTGACGGGCATGCTAGGGGGCAAGCCTGTCTATATTTTCCAGACCTTAATCTCCTCATTGCAGCGGACCTCTGTTGGGGAATTGACCTCTTACCTTACACCAAGCAGATGCACCTGATTCCTTCCTTGGTCCAGGATAATAGGGCCGACTATATCAGGGGGACAGAGTTTCTGGAGGAAGTCTTAAAGGCCGGTATTGAGGTAGTTGTTAGCCATGATCCTGTAGAAAGGATAGAGTCAATCCTACATGAAAAAAATAACCTTTCTTAAAACCTTTATCCAAACTCGTTGGCTTCATCATTTCAAATCTCGAGAAGCTGTAGAAAACTATCAGAAAAAGCAATTAACTAACTATATGGACTTTTTAAAGCGAGAGTCGCCCTACTTTAAAAATGGAGTTCCTAGCAACTTTGATCATATGGACAAGGCATTTATGATGGAACATTTCAATGAGCTCAACACCCAAGGAGTGGATCGTGATGAAGCCTTGAGCTTGGCTATTGAAAGTGAGAAGACCCGTGACTTCACTGAACTTAAAGGCGAAGTAGCCGTCGGTCTGTCTTCAGGGACGTCTGGACATCGGGGGCTCTTTATCACAACAGAGAAAGAGCGAAGTATGTGGGCTGCAGCTATCTTGGCAAAGATGTTGCCCAAGGGTCAGCTTTTTGGACACCGCATCGCCTTTTTCCTGAGAGCTGATAATGAACTCTATCAGACCATCAATACGGCGCTCATTCGTCTAGAGTATTTTGATATTTTCAAACATACAGATGAGCATATCGAGCGACTCAACAACTATCAACCAACGATTATTGTGGCGCCAGCCTCGATGTTGATTGAATTGAGCAAGCGTCTCAAGGATGGAGAGTTAGCTATTCACCCACAAAAAATCGTTTCGGTGGCGGAAATCTTGGAAGATAGTGATAGGGGACGGATCGCAGAAGCCTTTTCACTATCCATCATTGACCAAGTTTATCAGGCGACAGAAGGTTTCCTAGCCTGCACTTGCTCAGCTGGAAATCTACATCTCAACGAAGACATTATCTTTGTGGAAAAGCAGTATCTAGATGACCGCCGTTTTTATCCAGTGATTACGGACTTTAAGCGAAGTAGTCAGCCTGTTTATCGCTACCAGCTCAATGATATCTTGGTTGAAAATCCGGAGCCTTGTCCCTGTGGCTCCTACTATACACGGATTGACAAGGTCGAAGGACGTTCTGATGATATCTTCTACTTTGAAGGGCAGAATGGGGGGCAGGTAACGATCTATCCAGACTTTATCAGACGTTGCATCCTCTTTGTGGAGAATGTGGGAGATTACCAAGTTAAGCAACATTCTGAGAAATTAGTGGAAGTTTGTCTAAGCCGACGAGATGAGGACGTAGAGACAGCAATTTTAGCACAGTTCCAACTCTTGGCCCAGCAAAAAGAGTTCATAGTTCCTCAAATCCAATTTTCAGATTATCACTGGGATACTAGCCGTAAACTCAAACGTATCCAACGTTTATGAAAGGAAAAAAGACAATGACAGAAGTAAAAAGACATGTAGAAATCGCAGGTTATGGCATTTGCCTTCCAAAGCATACAGTTCAATTTAAAGACCAGACCCGTTATCGTGTAGTTGAAAATGAAGAAACGCAACTCGACTTGGCAGAAGGAGCTATCCACCGTGCACTTGAACATGCAAATTTGGATATTAAAGATATCGATTGCCTTGTATCAGCTAGTGCAGTTGGTGTTCAGCCTATCCCTTGTACGGCTGCCTTGATTCATGAGCGCGTGGCAAAAGGACTCTCAATTCCAGCAATGGACATCAATACGACCTGTACCAGCTTTATTTCTGCTCTATCGACTATGTCCCACTTGATTGAGGTGGGCGAATACAATCGTGTCTTGATTGTGTCTAGTGAGGTTGGTAGTTTAGGGCTCAATCCCAAGCAAAAAGAAAGTTTTGAACTCTTTAGTGATGGGGCAGCAG
The DNA here is from genome assembly GCF_002289235.2 of Streptococcus sp. FDAARGOS_256. Classification (GTDB taxonomy): domain Bacteria; phylum Bacillota; class Bacilli; order Lactobacillales; family Streptococcaceae; genus Streptococcus. Next base: position 1,388,720 of record NZ_NTGM02000001.1, on the reverse strand, counting down.
CCTTTATTTTCCAAAACAGTCATCAGGAAAAAGGGATCATTGCTAGTCTCCAACGTACTTGGTCAGAAGGAGCTCACGATACGGAGATTCGTGGAGGTCTGACTTCTTTTCAACCAAAAGAGTACTCTGAAGCGACGAAGACCAACTATATGTTTGACATGAAGGGGAAGAAAATCCTCCTCTTGTCTGCTCGTAAAATCCCAGTCATGTTTGAAGAGTTTCAAGAAAAAACACAGCTAGCCTTGGCAGACGTGGACTATATCATTCCTCACCAAGCAAGTCGTGCTCTTCCTTTGGTCATGGAAAAACTAGGTGTGGCCGAGGATCAGTACCTCAATCTCGTTACTGACTATGGAAATATGGTGTCAGTCTCTGTACCGTTTGGCCTGGCTTATTCTTTGGAGCATGGACTTATCAAAGAAGGAGATGTCGTCTACCTTATGGGGACTGCAGCTGGTATGACGGTCAATATGTTGGCTCTGAAATTGTAATAATCATCTAAACACGGAACGACTGGAACTTGAGCAAAGGTAAAAGGTTGCCATCTACCCCTGGACTGAGGTATACTAGTAGAAAGATTAGTTTATCAAGCAGTTAAGGAGAATGTTAGAAAAGAAAGGGGATGTATGACAGCTAGAAAAATGCAGCTACTCATGTCCAAATATGGTTTCAGTATTACCATCATGTTGGCAGAGTTGTTTATCGTCTTTGGTTTATTTCTCTATCTAGGGCAGATGGCTCCGATTCTCTGGATTATTCTAGTTATTTTGATGAGTATGGCGACCATTGTATCGATTGTCAATCGGTCTATGAATCCTGAGAGTAAGGTAACATGGCTGTTAGTAGCCTTTGTGCCAGTGTTTGGCCCATTGCTCTATATCATGTTTGGAGAGCGTCGTTTATCTAAAAAAGAAATGAAGCAGCTAAAGCAGCTCCAATCAATGGTTGATCGAGAGGATAATAGCAGAGCTCTCCGTTTGGAGTTAAAAGAGCAGGACAAGTCAGCTTACGGAGTTATCAAATCTCTCCTCAGCATGGATACGAATGCTGATGTCTATGATCGAACGGATACACAATTTTTTGCATCTGGTGAAAGCATGTGGCATCAGATGCTAGAGGATCTCAAGAAAGCTGAGAAGTTTATCTTTCTCGAATACTATATCATCGAAGAAGGTTTGATGTGGAATAGTATTTTGGAGATTTTGGAAGAAAAGGCAGCTCAAGGAGTAGAGGTGAAGCTTCTCTATGATGATATTGGTTGTATGGCAACCTTACCTGGAGATTACACCGTCCAGCTTCGTGGTCGAGGGATTGAAGCCCACAAATTTAACAAGGTGATTCCACGTTTGACCGTTGCTTATAACAACCGTGACCACCGTAAAATCATGATTATTGATGGGCAGATTGCCTATACAGGTGGTGTCAATCTGGCCGATGAGTATATCAACCATATCGAACGTTTTGGTTACTGGAAGGATAGTGGGATTCGTTTGGATGGACCAGCAGTTAAGGCTTTTACCAGACTCTTTTTATCTGCCTGGTATATCAACCGTGGAGAGATTAGTGACTTTGACCAATACCATCTCGAAAATCAGCCCAAAGATGGGATGGGGCTCTGTATTCCCTATAGTAGTGGGCCAAAACCCATCTACCGAGCTCAAGTTGGAAAAACGGTCTATCAAAATCTTATCAATCAAGCTACAGATTACGTCTACATCACAACTCCCTATCTGATTGCGGACTACGATCTAACTGAAAGTATCAAAAATGCAGCTCTGAGAGGGGTAGATGTGCGAATTGTGACGCCGTGTATCCCAGATAAGAAGGTCATCCAATTGGTTACTCGAGGAGCCTATCCAGACTTGTTATCTGCGGGGGTTCGTATTTATGAGTACAGTCCGGGATTCCTTCATAGCAAGCAAATGCTTGTCGATGGAGAAGTGGCCACCGTGGGAACCATCAATTTTGACTATCGGAGCTTGCTTCATCACTATGAAAATGCCGTCTTGCTTTATAGAACGCAGTCTATCATCGCTATTGAAAGGGACTTCGAAGAAATTTTTAAAGTTTCTCAAGAAATTTATCCTCACACCATCAAAACCAGCTGGTATCAAAGCCTCATCAAGGAAATTGTCCAGTTGTTTGCACCTATGCTCTGACTATCCATCAAGATCTAGCCCAAGGCTGGGTCTTTTTTGTTTTCTTACGAATAGATAAGTAAAGGAGAAAACCATGCTTAATCTAGAAGATGATGATTTTATCAGAGAGTATAGAAATAGTCGCTTCCACCGTTTTCGTGAAATCGAACGCTTTGCGCTATTGGATAAGAAATTCAGCAAATATCAATCCCAAGCTGACATTCCTGTAAGATTTTGATATACTAAAACAGATAAACTTAGAGGAGAAATTGAATGAACGTATACGGGAAAATAGATGAGAAACAAGAAGAATCTCATTACCAAGACTGGTCAGTGCCAGAAAAACGAGAAGGAGCTCCCATTCCCTTTTTTAGTATTTTGCTTTGGAGTTTAGTGGCCACAGCCATTTCGATTGCCCTGCCTTTTATTTTTGGTTTAGTCAGTCCGCAACAAACTCAAGATCTTTATACCGGTTGGGCCTTGCATCAAAATGGTCAAATGTATACAGATTATTTTGGGACGGAGGGATTGCTCTATTATGTGCTAGCTTACCTTTTTCGAGGCAGCATTCTGATTGCTTTGGTTGAGTGGTTGGCCTTGTTTGGAGCAGGTGTTTTTCTTTTTAAGGCTGCAGATACTCTTGTCGGCCAAGAAAAGGAAGCGAAACGACTTGTCTTTATTTTATACTTGCTTGTAGCAGGCCTCGCTTTTGGTGGTGGTTATGCTCTCTTGCTAGCCCTACCTTTCCTATTTTATTCATTGAGTATCGTTACAAATTATCTAGCTTTTCCAAAGGACGACAAAGGATTTGTACGAGTGGGTATGAGCCTTGCTCTCGCTTTCTTCTTTGCGCCAATCCCAACCGCCTTGTTTGCGGCTGTACTGGCCTTGGGGATTATCGGCTTTAATCTAGGCAAAGGTCACTTTGTTCATGGCTTATATCAGTTCTTTGCGTCAGCCCTAGGATTTTCACTCTTATTCTATCCTTTAGGCTACTATACAGTGTGGACAGGTAGTTTTGGAGATGCCATTAGCCAGACCTTGTATCCGGTAAATACTCTTAGCCTCTTTTCAAATTCGCATTTGCTTGAAAATGCAGCCTTCTATGGCTTGCTTGCTATTGGATTAGGTTCCCTTGGCTTGCTCTTTGCAGGCTTGTTCCAGTCAAAACCAGCCAAGCAATATGCCCTCTCAATTGCTGCTAGCTTGGGAGTGTTGCTTTCTTTGGGAATCTTGATTCTCTCTAAAGAACCTATCAACGGTACTCGTCTTGTGGTGCTAATTCCTTTCTTGGTCTTGCTCCTTCTGACAGGAATCAAGGAAGATGTTTCGGAGGGAGGGAGTCGTCGTAGAAGAAGACGTGAGAAACAAACTTCTTTCCTTAAAGGGAATTTCTATCTACCACTGATTGCCCTTGCCTACCTTATTGTTCTTCCTATCGTGAGTCGTTACCTTTCTCACCCAACGACTTATCAGGAGAGAGACCGTCTGGCTAGCGTGGTCAAACAACAAACGAGTTCTGAGGATCGTGTCTATGCTTGGGATGATCGTCCTGATTTCTACCGTGCAAGTGAACGCTTGGCGCCGACTTCTCTATCAACTCCAACACTCTATACTGCAAGCGATGAAAATAAAACCAAACTGATGAATGACCTGAAAGAAAATCAACCGAAGATGATTGTGGTCAATCAAAAAGTTGCCTTGTGGTCAGATGTAGAGAGCTGGCTCAGTGAAAACTATGAGCTTGTTCAGACAGATACTAGCGAGTTTAAACTTTATAAATTAAAATAACAAAAAATCAATATCTTGTGGAATTTTAAAAATTTTAGGATTTTTAACACAAGATATTGATTTTTATTTTTAGAGTGGTATAATACTTCATAGAACAACATTTTAGAAAAGAGCATGGATATGATTGTATTAGAAGAAAAGCTTGCAACCGTTCCCACCTTGTTCGTTGAAAAACGAGATGGTAGACGTGTGGTGTTTGATGTAGACAAGATTGACAAGGCTCTCCACAAGGCAGCGGAAAAGGTTATGGACCTTACGCCTCTAGTAGAAAAACGCCTAAATGGTCTAGTTGAAAGAATCGTGACTGAAATTCACAGCCGCTTCCCTCAAGGTGTCAAGATTTACGAAATTCAAAATGTCGTAGAGCATGAACTCCTTGAAGCCAAAGAATATGCCTTGGCTGAGGAGTATATCACTTATCGGACACAAAGGGATTTTGAGCGCTCAAAAGCGACAGATATCAACTTTAGTATCCATAAACTTCTCAATAAAGACCAGGCAGTTGTCAATGAAAATGCCAATAAAGACAGCGATGTCTTCAACACCCAGCGTGATTTGACAGCAGGGATTGTTGGGAAGTCAATCGGGCTACAAATGCTTCCTAAGCACGTAGCCAATGCTCACCAAAAAGGGGATATCCACTATCATGACTTGGACTACAGCCCCTACACTCCGATGACCAACTGCTGTTTGATTGATTTTAAAGGGATGTTGGAAAATGGTTTTAAGATTGGCAATGCAGAGGTAGAGAGTCCCAAGTCTATCCAGACTGCGACAGCTCAAATTTCACAAATCATCGCCAATGTTGCTTCTAGCCAGTACGGGGGCTGCTCAGCTGACCGTATCGATGAAGTCTTAGCTCCGTATGCAGAGAAGAATTACCAGAAACACCTCAAGGATGCGGAAGAGTGGGTCCTGCCTGATAAACGGGAAGATTATGCTTGGAAGAAAACCCAAAAAGACATCTACGATGCCATGCAATCTCTCGAGTATGAAATCAACACCCTCTTCACCTCAAATGGCCAAACACCTTTTACTTCGCTCGGTTTTGGTTTAGGAACTAGTCGTTTTGAGCGGGAAATTCAAAAAGCTATCTTGACCATCCGAATCAAGGGACTTGGCTCAGAACACCGCACAGCTATCTTCCCTAAACTCATCTTTACGCTAAAAAGAGGCCTCAACTTGGAAGAGGGAACTCCAAACTATGACATCAAACAGTTGGCCCTCGAGTGTGCAACCAAGCGGATGTACCCAGATGTCTTGTCCTACGATAAGATTATCGAACTGACTGGTTCTTTCAAGGTTCCTATGGGTTGTCGCTCCTTCCTCCAAGGCTGGAAAGATGAAAATGGTGTTGAGGTCAATTCAGGTCGGATGAATCTAGGTGTTGTGACGGTTAATCTGCCTCGCATTGCCCTTGAGTCTGAGGGCGACATGAATAAGTTCTGGGAAATCTTCAACGAGCGGATGAACATTGCGGAGGATGCTCTGGTTTATCGTGTCGAACGAACCAAGGAAGCAACACCAGCGAATGCCCCTATCCTCTATCAGTACGGAGCCTTTGGTCGCCGTCTTGGAAAAGAAGAAAGTGTTGATCAGCTCTTTAAGAATCGCCGTGCAACAGTTTCGCTGGGCTACATCGGTTTGTACGAAGTGGCGACAGTCTTCTTTGGAAACAGCTGGGAAAGCAATCCTGAGGCTAAGGGATTCACATTGGAAATCATTCGCGATATGAAACGTCGTGTGGAAGAGTGGTCTGACCAATATGGTTACCATTTCTCTATCTACTCCACACCGTCTGAAAGTCTGACAGACCGCTTCTGTCGCTTGGATACAGAGAAGTTTGGCTCTATTCCTGATATTACGGACAAGGAATACTATACCAACTCTTTCCACTATGATGTCCGTAAAAATCCAACACCGTTTGAAAAATTAGACTTTGAGAAAGTTTATCCAGAAGCAGGTGCGTCAGGTGGTTTCATCCATTATTGTGAGTATCCAGTTCTTCAACAAAATCCTAAAGCCCTGGAAGCTGTCTGGGACTATGCCTATGACCGTGTCGGCTATCTAGGGACCAATACTCCGATTGATCGTTGCTACAAGTGCGACTTTGAAGGGGATTTTGAACCAACTGAGAGAGGATTTGCTTGTCCCAACTGTGGCAATAGCGACCCTAAAACAGTAGATGTGGTCAAACGTACGTGTGGTTATCTGGGAAATCCTCAAGCGCGTCCGATGGTTAATGGACGCCACAAGGAAATCGCTGCGCGTGTCAAACACATGAACGGTTCAACTATTAAAACAGCAGGACATGAAGTAACAAATTAGAAGGAAATGGAATGGGGAAATACCAATTAGACGATAAGGGACGCGCACAAGTGACCCGTTATCACGAGAAACACTCGAAAGGTGGAACAGGTAAAAAAGAACGCTTGCTCAACCTCAGAGAACAGTTTTTAAACAAGAACAAGAAAAAATAAAAGTGAGAGTCCGCTCTCGCTTTTCTCTTAGCGGGAGGTAAGGATGGAATTACGTAGACCAAGATTAGCTGATAAAGAAACAGTTTTAGAGATGATGGCAGAGTTTGAACAGACTCAATCAGCCCATGATGGCGGATTTTGGGATGCTGAGAATTTTGTTTATGAAGAGTGGCTAGAAGAAAATCTTCAAGCGGAAGCGGGACTCAATATTCCTGAAAACTGGGTTCCTGCTATCCAGCTGGTTAGTTTTGACGTAGCAGGCCAGGCTCTTGGCTTTCTCAACCTTCGTCTCCGATTAAATGACTACTTACTAGAAAATGGGGGCCATATCGGCTATTCCATCCGCCCCTCTGAAAGAGGCAAAGGTTATGCCAAAGAAGCCCTCAGACAAGGCCTGCAAGTTGCCAAGGAAAAGAACATCAAAAAAGCACTTGTGACCTGTAGTACGGAAAATCCTGCTAGTAGGGCGGTGATTGTGGCAAATGGTGGGGTGTTTGAGGATGTTCGCAATGGTGTAGAACGTTACTGGATAGATTTGGAGTAAAAGGATGACATGGAATACACCAAAACCAGGTGAATGGAAAAGTGAGGAGCTTAGTAAAGGGCGAATCATTGATTACAAGGCTTTTAATTTTGTCGATGGAGAAGGTGTGCGAAACTCTCTCTATGTATCAGGTTGCATGTTTCACTGCGAGGGATGCTATAATGTTGCGACTTGGTCTTTCAACGCAGGCATTCCCTATACGGCAGAATTAGAAGAACAAATCATGGAAGACCTTGCCCAACCCTATGTTCAAGGTTTGACCTTGCTAGGAGGAGAACCCTTTCTTAATACGGGCATTCTCTTGCCTCTCGTTAAGCGCATTCGAAAGGAATTACCAGAAAAAGACATCTGGTCCTGGACGGGTTATACTTGGGAAGAAATGATGCTGGAGACTCCAGATAAACTGGAACTCTTATCATTGATTGACATCCTTGTCGATGGACGGTATGATAAAAGCAAACGCAATCTTATGCTCCAGTTTCGAGGTTCGTCCAATCAACGGATTATCGATGTGCAAAAATCCCTCAAAAGTGGGCAAGTGGTGATTTGGGACAAGCTTAATGACGGAAAAGAAAGCTATGAACAGGTGAAGAGAGAATGAAGAAAAAAGACCTGATAGAACAACTGGTTTCAGAGATCGAAACGGGAAGAATTAGGACGCTAGGGATCTACGGTCATGGGGCTTCGGGCAAGTCAACCTTCGCTCAGGAATTACATCAAGCTCTAGATTCTACTACAGTAAATTTACTAGAAACAGATCCTTATATCACCTCAGAACGTCACCTGGTAGTACCAAAGCAAGCGCCAGATCAAAAGGTGACGGCTTGTCTGCCAGTGGCGCATGAACTAGCAAGTTTACAGAGAGATATTCTCGCCTTGCAGGCAGGCATGGACATCTTGACGATTGATGAACCTTGGAAGGCTAGCGAGGTCTTGTCTGGAGGAAAGCCAATTCTTATTGTTGAAGGGATGTCCGTGGGTTTTCTTCCCAAGGAACTCTTTGACAAAACCATCTGTTTCTACACGGATGAGGAGACCGAATTAAAGAGGCGCTTAGCTCGAGATACGACTATGAGAAATCGCGATGCATCTTTTGTATTAGCTAGCCATCAGATGAGACGGGAGCAGTATCTGCGATACTATAGAGAAACCGAGTCTAAAGCGGACATTTTAGTAGATCAATCAGAAGATACATTCAAGGTCAAAATGGCACATATTATATAGAAGAAAAGGTAGTTTTTTATAGATGTAAATCCGTAATTTTGGAAAGATAAAAAGAGAAAACAGTTTCATCTTAAAAAAAACGGAAAAAGCTCACAAATCCCTTGCAATCGCAGGGGCTTTGTGTTATTCTACCGTGGTGCTGTAAATCACATCTTTAGCTGTGATGCAAGAGGTTGTGACCACGATTGGATACACTGCCACACAACGCGCGTCGATTTCCTATTTTTGCTTTGAGTTTGAATCCCTTTATGTCTTAGACTTGAGCACAAAAAATGTTCGTTAAAAACTTTCCAGACTATATCAATAAGAATTGGAAGGATGGTCTTGGTTGAAGCCTGCATTGTTTTTCAGCTCTGGTTGAGACCGGTAAATTGAACGTTTTGTTTGTTATAGGCACCGTTTTTTCTGGGAAAAGGGAGTTGATAGTGAATGGTGTGATATATCCTATACGCAAAGAATGCTATTTCATTTTGTTGCGTGAATTAGCCTCTTGGTAGCTAGAAAGTTTAGAGCTGAGGTTGATTGCTAGTCAGTCACCTTAGAAGTGAAAGTAAAAGGAGCGAAGGAATGTTTTTAAAAATAATCAGTAGTATCTCTACAAATAATTTCCAAGATCCAAACATGATGGAAAAAATTAGCCATCTATGGCAGGAGCACCAGAAAGAAGTAGAGGAGGCATTTGCCCAAGGGCTTCCGATTTATGCAGTCTATCATGATTATGTCAGCGACTACAAGGGGGATTACAGCTTGTCGCTCTGTAGTCTATCCGATAAAGAAGACTGGGATTTTGACACTTCAGAACAAACCTACCAAGTATTTGAGGTGGATACAAGTGATTCAAAAGGGTTTCTCCATACCTGGCAACAAATTTGGCAGGCAGAAGAAGCAAGAGAACTGCAACGTCAGTATAGTATTGATTTTGAAAAATATGATCCAGATCAGACAGTATCTATCTTTATCGCCACCCCCAAAAATGGGTGAATTGTCAAACTATGTTTTATTTACGAAAGAGGATCAGAACATACTCTAGTAACTTAGGTTAGTAAAAAAACGAGAAAAAGCTCACAAATCCCTTGCAATCGCAGGGGCTTTGTGTTATTCTATTATGGTGCTGTAAATTACAGCCTTAGCTGTGATGCAAGAGGTTGCGACACGCTCGGTTGCATTGCCACGCAACGCGCGTCGGTTTTCTTGTGGAGCTAGCCTATTATCTTAAATAGACGAAAAGGAGAAAAAGATGGCAAACAAAAAAATCCGTATCCGTTTGAAAGCTTACGAACACCGTACGCTTGACACAGCGGCTGCAAAAATCGTAGAATCAGCTACTCGTACAGGTGCACAAGTTGCGGGTCCAATCCCACTTCCAACTGAGCGTAGCCTCTACACAATCATTCGTGCGACTCACAAATACAAAGACTCTCGCGAACAATTTGAAATGCGTACACACAAACGTTTGATCGATATCGTTAACCCAACTCAAAAAACAGTTGATGCGTTGATGAAATTGGATCTTCCAAGTGGTGTAAACGTAGAAATCAAACTTTAATCTAAAGCTTGATACCTTGAGCATAAAAAACGCTCGTTAAAAACTTTTTGAATAAAAAATATAGAAAAGGAACTATTTTCTCATGACAAAAGGAATCTTAGGGAAAAAAGTGGGAATGACTCAAATCTTCACTGAAGCTGGCGAATTGATCCCTGTAACAGTTATTGAAGCAACTCCAAACGTTGTTCTTCAAGTTAAAACTGTTGAAACAGACGGATACAACGCTATCCAAGTTGGTTTCGATGACAAACGCGAAGTATTGAGCAACAAACCTGCTAAAGGACATGTAGCGAAAGCTAACACGGCTCCTAAGCGCTTCATTCGTGAATTCAAAAACGTTGAAGGCTTGGAAGTTGGTGCTGAAATCACAGTTGAAACATTCGCAGCTGGAGACGTTGTTGACGTAACTGGTACTTCTAAAGGTAAAGGTTTCCAAGGTGTTATCAAACGCCACGGACAATCACGTGGACCAATGGCTCACGGTTCTCGTTACCACCGTCGTCCAGGTTCTATGGGACCTGTTGCACCTAACCGCGTATTCAAAGGTAAAAACCTTGCAGGACGTATGGGTGGCGACCGCGTAACAATTCAAAACCTTGAAGTTGTACAAGTTGTTCCAGAAAAGAACGTTATCCTTATCAAAGGTAACGTACCAGGTGCTAAGAAATCTCTTATCACTATCAAATCAGCAGTTAAAGCTGGTAAATAATAAAGAAAGGGGAAATCAGTCACAATGGCAAACGTAACATTATTTGACCAAACTGGTAAAGAAGCTGGCCAAGTTGTTCTTAACGATGCAGTATTTGGTATTGAACCAAATGAATCAGTTGTGTTTGATGTGATCATCAGCCAACGCGCAAGCCTTCGTCAAGGAACACACGCTGTTAAAAACCGCTCTGCAGTATCAGGTGGTGGACGCAAACCATGGCGTCAAAAAGGAACTGGACGTGCTCGTCAAGGTTCTATCCGCTCACCACAATGGCGTGGTGGTGGTGTTGTCTTCGGACCAACTCCACGTTCATACGGCTACAAACTTCCACAAAAAGTTCGTCGCCTAGCTCTTAAATCAGTTTACTCTGAAAAAGTTGCTGAAAACAAATTCGTAGCTGTAGACGCTCTTTCATTTACAGCTCCAAAAACTGCTGAATTTGCAAAAGTTCTTGCAGCATTGAGCATCGATTCTAAAGTTCTTGTTATCCTTGAAGAAGGAAATGAATTCGCAGCTCTTTCAGCTCGTAACCTTCCAAACGTGAAAGTTGCAACTGCTACAACTGCAAGTGTTCTTGACATCGCAAATAGCGACAAACTTCTTGTCACACAAGCAGCTATCTCTAAAATCGAGGAGGTTCTTGCATAATGAATTTGTATGATGTTATCAAAAAACCTGTCATCACTGAAAGCTCAATGGCTCAACTTGAAGCAGGGAAATATGTATTTGAAGTTGACACTCGTGCACACAAACTTTTGATCAAGCAAGCTGTTGAAGCTGCTTTCGAAGGTGTTAAAGTTGCCAACGTTAACACAATCAACGTAAAACCAAAAGCAAAACGTGTTGGACGTTACACTGGTTTTACTAACAAAACTAAAAAAGCTATCATCACACTTACAGCTGATTCAAAAGCAATCGAGTTGTTCGCTGCTGAAGCTGAATAATCTAAGGAGGAAATATCGTGGGAATTCGTGTTTATAAACCAACAACAAACGGTCGCCGTAATATGACTTCTTTGGATTTCGCTGAAATCACAACAAGCACTCCTGAAAAATCATTGCTTGTTGCTTTGAAGAGCAAGGCTGGTCGTAACAACAACGGTCGTATCACTGTTCGTCACCAAGGTGGTGGACACAAACGTTTCTACCGTTTGGTTGACTTCAAGCGTAACAAAGACAATGTTGAAGCAGTTGTTAAAACAATCGAGTACGATCCAAACCGTTCTGCAAACATCGCTCTTGTACACTACACTGACGGTGTGAAAGCATACATCATCGCTCCAAAAGGTCTTGAAGTTGGTCAACGTATCGTTTCAGGTCCTGAAGCAGATATCAAAGTCGGAAACGCTCTTCCACTTGCTAACATCCCAGTTGGTACTTTGATCCACAACATCGAATTGAAACCAGGTCGTGGTGGAGAATTGGTACGTGCTGCTGGTGCTTCTGCCCAAGTATTGGGTCAAGAAGGTAAATACGTTCTTGTTCGTCTTCAATCTGGCGAAGTTCGTATGATTCTTGGAACTTGTCGTGCTACAGTTGGTGTTGTCGGAAACGAACAACATGGACTTGTAAACCTTGGTAAAGCAGGACGTAGCCGTTGGAAAGGTATCCGCCCAACAGTTCGTGGTTCTGTAATGAACCCTAACGATCACCCACACGGTGGTGGTGAAGGTAAAGCACCAGTTGGTCGTAAAGCGCCATCTACTCCATGGGGCAAACCTGCTCTTGGTCTTAAAACTCGTAACAAGAAAGCGAAATCTGACAAACTTATCGTTCGTCGTCGCAACGAGAAATAATAGTAAACTAGTCGCCTAAGCAACTAGGAAATCCGCCAGCTCGGTAGCGCTCCATGTGAGCGCAAGCCGCTGTGGTACAACATTTAAAGGAGAAAATATAAAAATGGGACGCAGTCTTAAAAAAGGACCTTTCGTCGATGAGCATTTGATGAAAAAAGTTGAAGCTCAAGCTAACGACGAAAAGAAAAAAGTTATCAAAACTTGGTCACGTCGTTCAACGATCTTCCCAAGTTTCATTGGTTACACTATTGCAGTTTATGACGGACGTAAACACGTACCTGTTTACATCCAAGAAGACATGGTAGGTCACAAACTTGGTGAATTTGCACCAACTCGTACTTACAAAGGTCACGCTGCAGACGACAAGAAAACACGTAGAAAATAAGGAGAACATAAATGGCAGAAATTACTTCAGCTAAAGCAATGGCTCGTACAGTACGTGTTTCACCTCGTAAATCACGTCTTGTTCTTGACAACATCCGTGGTAAAAGCGTAGCCGATGCTATTGCAATCTTGACATTCACACCAAACAAAGCTGCTGAAATCATCTTGAAAGTTTTGAACTCAGCTGTAGCTAACGCTGAAAACAACTTTGGTTTGGACAAAGCTAACTTGGTAGTATCTGAAGCATTCGCAAACGAAGGACCAACTATGAAACGTTTCCGTCCACGTGCGAAAGGTTCAGCTTCACCAATCAACAAACGTACAGCTCACATCACTGTGGCTGTTGCAGAAAAATAAGGAGGTAACATCGTGGGTCAAAAAGTACATCCAATTGGTATGCGTGTCGGCATCATCCGTGATTGGGATGCCAAATGGTATGCTGAAAAAGAATACGCGGATTACCTTCATGAAGATCTTGCAATCCGTAAATTCGTTCAAAAAGAACTTGCTGACGCAGCAGTTTCAACTATCGAAATCGAACGCGCAGTAAACAAAGTTAACGTTTCACTTCACACTGCTAAACCAGGTATGGTTATCGGTAAAGGTGGTGCTAATGTTGATGCACTCCGTGCAAAACTTAACAAATTGACTGGAAAACAAGTACACATCAACATCATCGAAATCAAACAACCTGATTTGGATGCTCACCTTGTAGGTGAAGGAATTGCTCGTCAATTGGAGCAACGTGTCGCTTTCCGTCGTGCACAAAAACAAGCAATCCAACGTGCAATGCGTGCTGGAGCTAAAGGAATTAAAACTCAAGTATCAGGTCGTTTGAACGGTGCAGATATTGCCCGTGCTGAAGGATACTCTGAAGGAACTGTTCCACTTCACACACTTCGTGCAGATATCGATTACGCTTGGGAAGAAGCAGATACTACATACGGTAAACTTGGTGTTAAAGTATGGATCTACCGTGGTGAAGTTCTTCCAGCTCGTAAAAACACTAAAGGAGGTAAATAACCAATGTTAGTACCTAAACGTGTTAAACACCGTCGTGAATTCCGTGGAAAAATGCGCGGTGAAGCAAAAGGTGGAAAAGAAGTAGCATTCGGTGAATACGGTCTTCAAGCTACAACTAGCCACTGGATCACTAACCGCCAAATCGAAGCTGCTCGTATCGCCATGACTCGTTACATGAAACGTGGTGGTAAAGTTTGGATTAAAATCTTCCCGCACAAATCATACACTGCTAAAGCTATCGGTGTGCGTATGGGATCTGGTAAAGGGGCACCTGAAGGTTGGGTAGCACCAGTTAAACGTGGTAAAGTGATGTTTGAAATCGCTGGTGTATCTGAAGAAATCGCTCGCGAAGCGCTTCGTCTTGCAAGCCACAAATTGCCAGTTAAATGTAAATTCGTAAAACGTGAAGCAGAATAAGGAGAAGGCATGAAACTTAATGAAGTAAAAGAATTTGTTAAAGAACTTCGTGGTCTTTCTCAAGAAGAACTCGCGAAGCGCGAAAACGAATTGAAAAAAGAATTGTTTGAACTTCGTTTCCAAGCTGCTACTGGTCAATTGGAACAAACAGCTCGCTTGAAAGAAGTTAAAAAACAAATCGCTCGTATCAAAACAGTTCAATCTGAAGCGAAATAATAGACTAGGGAAGGAGAAATTTCAATGGAACGCAATAATCGTAAAGTTCTTGTTGGACGTGTTGTATCTGACAAAATGGACAAGACAATCACAGTTGTAGTTGAAACAAAACGTAACCACCCAGTCTATGGTAAACGTATTAACTACTCTAAAAAATACAAAGCACATGATGAAAACAATGTTGCCAAAGAAGGCGATATCGTACGTATCATGGAAACTCGTCCGCTTTCAGCTACAAAACGTTTCCGTCTTGTAGAAGTTGTTGAAGAAGCGGTCATCATCTAATCAAACCTGAAAGGAGAAAACTGAAATGATTCAAACAGAAACTCGTTTGAAAGTCGCAGACAACAGCGGTGCGCGCGAAATCTTGACTATCAAAGTTCTTGGTGGTTCAGGACGTAAATTTGCAAACATCGGTGATGTTATCGTGGCATCTGTAAAACAAGCTACTCCTGGTGGTGCGGTTAAAAAAGGTGACGTTGTAAAAGCTGTTATCGTTCGTACTAAATCAGGTGCTCGTCGTGCTGATGGTTCATACATCAAATTTGACGAAAACGCAGCAGTTATCATCCGTGAAGACAAAACTCCTCGCGGAACACGTATCTTTGGCCCAGTTGCACGTGAATTGCGTGAAGGTGGCTTCATGAAGATCGTGTCACTTGCTCCAGAAGTACTTTAATTGGTTGCTCAAAGAAAATTAAAACAAGTCTAGGAAGTGAAACGAAAGCATAACTTAAGTTAGGTGAGTTGAAACTGACGAAGGATTGCTTTGATTTTCGCAGAGCAAAAACAAACAAACTAGTCCCCTAGCTTCAGGCTAGGGTGCCCTTATGGGCGTAAGAAAAATCAAGGAGAAACCTAATGTTTGTAAAAAAAGGCGACAAAGTTCGCGTAATCGCTGGTAAAGATAAGGGAACAGAAGCTGTTGTCCTTACTGCCCTTCCAAAAGTAAACAAAGTTATCGTTGAAGGTGTTAACATCGTTAAGAAACACCAACGTCCAACTAACGAGCTTCCTCAAGGTGGTATCATCGAGAAAGAAGCAGCTATCCACGTATCAAACGTTCAAGTATTGGATAAAAACGGTGTAGCTGGTCGTGTTGGTTACAAATTTGTAGACGGTAAAAAAGTTCGCTACAACAAAAAATCAGGCGAAGTGCTTGATTAATCACGAAGGAAAGGAGAAGTATAATGGCAAATCGTTTAAAAGAAAAATATCTTAATGAAGTAGTTCCTGCTTTGACAGAACAATTCAACTACTCATCAGTGATGGCTGTGCCTAAAGTAGATAAGATCGTTTTGAACATGGGTGTTGGTGAAGCTGTATCAAACGCTAAAAGTCTTGAAAAAGCTGCTGAAGAATTGGCACTTATCTCAGGTCAAAAACCACTTATCACTAAAGCTAAAAAATCAATCGCCGGCTTCCGTCTTCGTGAAGGTGTAGCGATTGGTGCAAAAGTTACCCTTCGTGGTGAACGTATGTACGAATTCTTGGACAAATTGGTTTCAGTTTCACTTCCACGTGTGCGTGACTTCCACGGTGTTCCAACAAAATCATTTGATGGACGCGGAAACTACACACTTGGTGTGAAAGAACAATTGATCTTCCCAGAAATCAACTTTGATGACGTTGACAAAACTCGTGGTCTTGACATCGTTATCGTAACAACTGCTAACACTGACGAAGAGTCACGTGCATTGCTTACAGGCCTTGGAATGCCTTTTGCAAAATAATATAGGAGGTAAATCTAATGGCTAAAAAATCAATGATTGCTAAGAACAAACGTCCAGCGAAGTTCTCTACTCAAGCTTATACTCGTTGTGAAAAATGTGGTCGTCCACATTCAGTTTACCGCAAATTTAAACTTTGCCGTGTTTGCTTCCGTGAATTAGCTTACAAAGGACAAATTCCTGGTGTAACAAAAGCATCTTGGTAATATCATGATACAAAGAGCGTAACAACCACAGCAAAAATAGAAAATTTGGTGAAGGAGCGATGCTCCAAAACAAATTTATCTTTTTTGCACAGGTTGTAGCTCGTTTTCAAATAAGAGTTCTCTCATTTGAATGTGTCAATACTATCTGAGCCCAGCTCAATCATTAACTAGCAAGTGCAACTTGCAAACTACTAGTAAGAGGAGAAAAACAAAATGGTTATGACTGACCCAATCGCAGACTTCCTAACTCGTATTCGTAACGCTAACCAAGCGAAACACGAAGTACTTGAAGTGCCTGCATCAAACATCAAAAAAGGGATTGCTGAAATCCTTAAACACGAAGGTTTTGTTAAGAACGTAGAAATCATCGAAGATGACAAACAAGGCATCATCCGTGTATTCCTTAAATACGGACCAAACGGTGAAAAAGTTATCACTAACTTGAAACGTGTTTCTAAACCAGGACTTCGTGTCTACAAAAAACGTGAAGATCTTCCAAAAGTTCTTAACGGACTTGGAATTGCTATCCTTTCAACTTCTGAAGGTTTGCTTACTGATAAAGAAGCTCGCCAAAAGAATGTTGGTGGTGAGGTTATCGCTTACGTTTGGTAATATTTAGCTCCCAATTTCTTTGAGACTCGTCGTTATCGTCTCTTGCCTAACCCAAAGTTATGCCGGCGAGACGATGCCTAGATTCACTTTGAAATTGAAACCTAAATGTTCCTTTAAATCGAGAAATCGATTTAACCCCCCGTGAAAACTGGCCATTCTGGCCTGACAATTTAACAGGAGAAAATAAACATGTCACGTATTGGTAATAAAGTTATCGTGTTGCCTGCTGGTGTTGAAATCACTAACAATGACAACGTTGTAACTGTAAAAGGACCTAAAGGAGAACTTACTCGTGAGTTCTCAAAAGATATTGAAATTCGTGTGGAAGGTACTGAAGTAACTCTTCACCGTCCAAACGATTCAAAAGAAATGAAAACAATCCACGGAACTACTCGTGCCCTTTTGAACAACATGGTTGTTGGTGTATCAGAAGGATTCAAGAAAGAACTTGAAATGCGCGGGGTTGGTTACCGTGCACAACTTCAAGGATCTAAACTTGTTTTGGCTGTTGGTAAATCTCATCCAGACGAAGTTGAAGCTCCAGAAGGAATTACTTTTGAACTTCCAAACCCAACAACAATCGTTGTTAGCGGAATTTCAAAAGAAGTAGTTGGTCAAACTGCTGCTTACGTACGTAGCCTTCGTTCACCAGAACCATATAAAGGTAAAGGTATCCGTTACGTTGGTGAATTCGTTCGCCGTAAAGAAGGTAAAA
The DNA here is from genome assembly GCF_002289235.2 of Streptococcus sp. FDAARGOS_256. GTDB lineage: Bacteria > Bacillota > Bacilli > Lactobacillales > Streptococcaceae > Streptococcus. The sequence goes on along the minus strand of NZ_NTGM02000001.1, from coordinate 1,371,190 downwards.
CAGGTAAATAATGTTGAGTGGTTGATTTTTAACCACCAACCTATTTTCCAACTTAGTGCATAGCACACGATTTAAAACTAAAGAGGTGAAAACTGTGATTTCTAAACCAGATAAAAACAAACTCCGCCAAAAACGCCACCGTCGCGTTCGCGGAAAACTCTCTGGAACTGCTGATCGCCCACGTTTGAACGTATTTCGTTCTAATACAGGCATCTACGCTCAAGTGATTGATGACGTAGCGGGTGTAACGCTCGCAAGTGCTTCAACTCTTGACAAAGAAGTTTCAAAAGGAACTAAAACTGAACAAGCCGTTGCTGTCGGTAAACTCGTTGCAGAACGTGCAAACGCTAAAGGTATTTCAGAAGTGGTGTTCGACCGCGGTGGATATCTATATCACGGACGTGTGAAAGCTTTGGCTGATGCAGCTCGTGAAAACGGATTGAAATTCTAATAGGAGGACACTAGAAAATGGCATTTAAAGACAATGCAGTTGAATTAGAAGAACGCGTAGTTGCTGTCAACCGTGTTACAAAAGTTGTTAAAGGTGGACGTCGTCTTCGTTTCGCAGCTCTTGTTGTTGTTGGTGACCACAATGGTCGCGTAGGATTTGGTACTGGTAAAGCTCAAGAAGTTCCAGAAGCAATCCGCAAAGCAGTAGAAGATGCTAAGAAAAAATTGATTGAGGTTCCTATGGTTGGAACAACAATCCCACACGAAGTTCTTTCAGAATTCGGTGGAGCTAAAGTATTGTTGAAACCTGCTGTAGAAGGTTCTGGAGTTGCCGCTGGTGGTGCAGTTCGTGCCGTTGTGGAATTGGCAGGTGTGGCAGATATTACATCTAAATCACTTGGCTCTAACACTCCAATCAACATTGTTCGCGCAACTGTTGAAGGTTTGAAACAATTGAAACGCGCTGAAGAAGTTGCTGCCCTTCGTGGTATCTCAGTTTCTGATTTGGCATAAGAAAGGGGATAAAATGGCTCAAATTAAAATTACTTTGACTAAGTCTCCAATCGGACGCATTCCATCACAACGTAAAACTGTTGTAGCACTTGGACTTGGCAAATTGAACAGCTCTGTTATCAAAGAAGACAACGCTGCTATCCGTGGTATGATCACTGCAGTATCTCACTTGGTAACTGTTGAAGAAGTAAACTAATGAATTTTTAGGGGATGTGGCAATACTCATCCCCTAAAACTAGGTATAGTCATCTAAGATGACCATGTATAGGCGAGTTGATAAGGGAGACAACCTTTTCTCTCTTATCGGCGCTAGCATTTTACAAAAGAGGAGAAAATAATAATGAAACTTCATGAATTGAAACCTGCAGAAGGTTCTCGTAAAGTACGTAACCGTGTTGGTCGTGGTACTTCATCAGGTAACGGTAAAACATCTGGTCGCGGTCAAAAAGGTCAAAAAGCTCGTAGCGGTGGCGGAGTTCGCCTTGGTTTTGAAGGTGGACAAACTCCATTGTTCCGTCGTCTTCCAAAACGTGGATTCACTAACATCAACGCTAAAGAATACGCAATTGTAAACCTTGACCAATTGAACGTCTTTGAAGACGGTGCAGAAGTAACTCCAGTTGTGCTTATCGAAGCAGGAATTGTGAAAGCTGAAAAATCAGGAGTTAAAATTCTTGGTAACGGTGAGTTGACTAAGAAATTGACTGTGAAAGCAGCTAAATTCTCTAAATCAGCTGAGGAAGCTATCACTGCTAAAGGTGGTTCTGTAGAAGTCATCTAAGAGAGGTGACCCATGTTTTTTAAATTACTAAAAGAAGCGCTCAAGGTTAAACAAGTTCGATCAAAAATTCTTTTTACGATTTTTATCATTCTTGTTTTTCGTATTGGGACAAGTATTACTGTTCCAGGTGTGAATGCAAAAAGTTTAGAAGCTCTCAGCGGTTTATCTTTCTTGAACATGCTTAGTCTTGTTTCAGGGAATGCCATGAAGAACTTCTCCGTTTTTGCACTCGGAGTAAGTCCGTATATCACTGCTTCAATCGTTGTTCAATTGCTACAAATGGATATTTTACCGAAGTTTGTAGAATGGGGCAAACAAGGGGAAGTAGGACGGAGAAAACTAAACCAGGCTACTCGTTATATTGCACTTGTACTTGCATTTGTTCAATCTATCGGGATTACAGCAGGATTTAATACTCTATCTGGAGCGAAATTATTAACGACAGCTTTAACTCCACAAGTTTTTGTTACTATTGGTATTATCCTCACAGCAGGTAGTATGATTGTAACTTGGCTCGGGGAACAAATTACAGATAAGGGATACGGAAACGGTGTTTCTATGATCATCTTTGCAGGTATTGTCGCTTCAATCCCTGAGATGATTAAAGGCATCTATGTTGACTACTTCGTCAATATTCCAAGTAGCCGTTTGACTTCATCTATTATCTTTGTCGTTATTTTGATTATCGCTGTCTTGTTGATTGTATACTTTACAACCTATGTTCAACAGGCAGAATATAAAATTCCAATCCAATATACAAAAGTTGCTCAAGGAGCCCCATCAAGCTCATACCTTCCATTGAAGGTAAACCCAGCGGGGGTTATCCCAGTTATCTTTGCAAGTTCCATCACAGCAGCACCTGCAGCCATTCTTCAATTTTTGAGTGCTACAGGTCATGATTGGGCTTGGGTACGTACAGCACAGGAAATGTTATCTACAACATCTCCGACTGGTGTTGCTATGTATGCCTTGCTAATCATTCTCTTTACGTTCTTCTATACATTTGTACAGATCAATCCAGAGAAAGCAGCAGAAAACTTGCAAAAGAGTGGAGCCTACATTCATGGTGTCCGTCCTGGTAAGGGAACTGAAGAATTCATGTCGAAACTTCTTCGTCGCCTTGCGACTGTCGGATCGATCTTCCTAGGTGTGATTTCAATCTTGCCGATTGTGGCAAAAGATGTCTTTGGTCTTTCAGAAGCTGTTGCTTTTGGGGGAACTAGTCTTTTGATCATTATCTCAACTGGTATCGAAGGAATCAAACAGCTAGAAGGTTACCTATTGAAACGTAAGTATGTTGGTTTCATGGATAAAACAGAATAAAAGCAAAATTACTTTTGCTTAGAGAGTGGAGTATGAAGATTTATCTATCAGAGAGATTTTCGTCTCCCCTCTTCTATTTTGTTTTTAAATAGGGGTTGAAAGAGATTTCTGCTTCTATTTAAATACAAAATAAGGAGATCCTATCATGAATCTTTTGATTATGGGCTTACCTGGAGCAGGTAAGGGAACGCAAGCAGCTAAAATTGTGGAGCAATTCCACGTGGCACACATTTCAACTGGAGATATGTTCCGTGCTGCTATGGCAAATCAAACTGAAATGGGTGTACTTGCAAAGTCATACATCGACAAAGGTGAGTTGGTTCCAGATGAAGTTACAAATGGAATCGTTAAAGAACGCCTTTCACAGGACGACATCAAGGAAACAGGTTTCTTGTTGGATGGTTACCCACGTACTATTGAACAAGCCCATGCCTTGGATAAAACATTGGCGGAACTCGGTATCGAACTAGAAGGTGTGATCAATATCGAAGTGAACCCAGATTGTCTCTTGGAACGTTTGAGTGGCCGTATCATCCATCGCGAAACAGGTGAAACCTTCCACAAAGTTTTCAACCCACCAGTTGACTATAAGGAAGAAGATTATTACCAACGTGAAGATGACAAACCGGAGACAGTGAAGCGTCGTTTGGATGTGAATATTGCACAAGGTGAACCAATCATTGCTCACTACCGTGCCAAAGGTTTGGTCCACGATATCGAAGGAAATCAAGATATCAATGATGTGTTCAAAGACATCGAAAAAGTATTGACAAATTTGAAATAAAGCGTTTTTCACACTTGCAAAAAATCGCTACAAATGTTATACTGAGATAGTCTGACTTATAATTGTTGTCTCTGTTTTCAGAGGCATCGAATCGAAATTTATGGAGGTGCTTTTGCGTGGCAAAAGACGATGTGATTGAAGTTGAAGGCAAAGTAGTCGATACAATGCCTAACGCAATGTTTACGGTTGAACTTGAAAATGGACATCAGATTTTAGCAACAGTTTCTGGTAAAATTCGTAAAAACTATATTCGTATTTTAGCGGGAGATCGTGTTACTGTCGAGATGAGTCCATATGACTTGACACGTGGACGTATCACTTACCGCTTTAAATAATCGAAAAACTTGGAGGGATAAGAAATGAAAGTAAGACCATCGGTCAAACCAATTTGCGAATACTGTAAAGTAATTCGTCGTAATGGTCGTGTTATGGTAATTTGCCCAGCAAATCCAAAACACAAACAACGTCAAGGATAAGATAGAAAGGAGAAAACATGGCTCGTATTGCTGGAGTTGACATTCCAAATGACAAACGCGTAGTAATCTCATTGACTTACGTTTATGGTATCGGACTTGCAACATCTAAGAAAATTTTGGCTGCTGCTGGAATCTCAGAAGATGTTCGTGTACGTGACCTTACATCAGATCAAGAAGATGCTATCCGTCGTGAAGTGGATGCAATCAAAGTTGAAGGTGACCTTCGTCGTGAAGTAAACTTGAACATCAAACGTTTGATGGAAATCGGTTCTTACCGTGGTATTCGTCACCGTCGTGGACTTCCTGTCCGTGGACAAAACACTAAAAACAACGCTCGCACTCGTAAAGGTAAAGCTGTTGCGATTGCTGGTAAGAAAAAATAATATAGGAGGTAAAAGTCTTGGCTAAACCAACACGTAAACGTCGTGTGAAAAAGAATATCGAATCTGGTATTGCTCATATTCACGCTACATTTAATAACACTATTGTTATGATTACTGATGTGCATGGTAATGCAATTGCTTGGTCATCAGCTGGTGCTCTTGGTTTCAAAGGTTCTCGTAAATCTACACCATTCGCTGCTCAAATGGCTTCTGAAGCTGCTGCTAAATCTGCACAAGAACACGGTCTTAAATCAGTTGAAGTTACTGTAAAAGGTCCAGGTTCTGGTCGTGAGTCAGCTATTCGTGCGCTTGCTGCCGCTGGTCTTGAAGTAACAGCAATTCGTGATGTGACTCCAGTGCCACACAATGGTGCTCGTCCTCCAAAACGTCGCCGTGTATAATCATCGCATTACACTGCTTTTCGTTTAAGAGGGAGTAACTAAATGATTGAGTTTGAAAAACCAAATATAACAAAAATTGATGAAAATAAAGATTATGGCAAGTTTGTAATCGAACCACTTGAACGTGGCTACGGTACAACTCTTGGTAACTCTCTTCGTCGTGTACTACTAGCTTCTCTACCAGGAGCAGCAGTGACATCTATCAACATTGAAGGTGTCTTGCATGAGTTTGACACAGTCCCAGGTGTTCGTGAAGACGTGATGCAAATCATTCTGAACATTAAAGGGATTGCAGTGAAATCATACGTTGAAGACGAAAAAATCATTGAACTTGACGTTGAAGGTCCTGCTGAAATTACAGCTGGAGACATTTTGACTGATAGTGATATTGAGATTGTAAATCCAGATCATTATCTCTTTACAATCGGTGAAGGTTCTTCTCTAAAAGCGACAATGACTGTTAACAGTGGTCGTGGATATGTACCTGCTGATGAAAACAAAAAAGATAATGCACCAGTTGGAACACTTGCTGTAGATTCTATTTATACACCAGTTACAAAAGTCAACTATCAAGTAGAGCCTGCTCGTGTAGGTAGCAATGATGGATTTGACAAATTAACCCTTGAAATCTTGACTAATGGAACAATTATTCCAGAAGATGCTTTAGGGCTTTCAGCGCGTATCTTGACAGAACATCTTGATTTGTTTACAAATCTTACTGAGATTGCTAAGTCAACTGAAGTGATGAAAGAAGCTGATACTGAATCTGACGATCGTATTTTGGATCGTACGATTGAGGAACTGGACTTGTCTGTGCGTTCATACAACTGTTTGAAACGTGCCGGTATCAATACTGTGCATGATTTGACAGAAAAATCTGAAGCAGAGATGATGAAGGTACGAAATCTTGGACGCAAGAGTTTGGAAGAAGTGAAACTCAAACTCATTGACTTGGGTCTTGGATTAAAAGATAAATAAAGGAGGAATACATGGCTTACCGTAAACTAGGACGCACTAGCTCACAACGTAAAGCAATGCTTCGCGATTTGACAACTGACCTTTTGATCAACGAATCAATCGTGACAACTGAAGCTCGTGCTAAAGAAATCCGTAAAACTGTTGAAAAAATGATTACTCTAGGTAAACGTGGTGATTTGCATGCACGTCGTCAAGCAGCTGCTTTCGTACGTAATGAAATCGCATCTGAAAACTATGATGAAGCAACTGATAAGTACACTTCTACTACAGCACTTCAAAAATTGTTCTCAGAAATCGCACCTCGTTATGCTGAACGTAACGGTGGATACACTCGTATCCTTAAAACTGAACCACGTCGTGGTGATGCTGCGCCAATGGCGATCATCGAATTAGTATAAAATCATCAATTTTGTTGAGTGTTATGATGATGGAGTCTTGTGCTCTTAGTCTAGCTCTGGTCTACCGCTGGGACTTATGTCCTAGCGGGAACACTCATCATCATTTGATAGGGTAGACGCTTGTTTACGAAATTGTTTTTTTCTTAAGAACAACTTCGTAAGCAGGCGTTTTTTAGTATTTTCTATGGAAATATGCTATACTAGGAAAAAAGAAAATCAAAAACGTTCAGGTTTTCTAAAAATCGTAGAAATGGGGTATAAGGATGAAGGCTATTATTACAGTGGTTGGTAAGGACAAGGCTGGGATCGTTGCAGGCGTGTCTACTAAGATTGCAGAGTTGGGTTTGAATATTGACGATATTTCTCAGACGGTGTTGGATGAATACTTTACTATGATGGCGGTCGTTTCTAGTGACGAAAAACAGGATTTCACTTATCTTCGAAATGAGTTTGAAACTTTCGGTCAGACCTTGAATGTCAAAATAAATATTCAAAGTGCGGCGATTTTTGACGCTATGTATAATATCTAGGAGGTGGCTATGGATATTAGACAAGTTACAGAAACCATTGCCATGATCGAGGAGCAGAACTTCGATATCAGAACCATCACCATGGGGATTTCCCTTTTGGATTGTATTGATCCAGATATTGAACGTGCTGCTGAAAAGATTTACCAAAAAATCACCACTAAAGCTGCAAATTTAGTGGCTGTAGGAGACGAAATTGCTGCAGAACTTGGGATTCCTATTGTTAATAAACGAGTATCGGTGACTCCGATTTCTTTAATTGGTGCAGCGACTGATGCGACGGACTATCTTGTTTTGGCAAAGGCTCTTGACAAGGCTGCCAAGGAGATCGGTGTTGATTTTATTGGTGGATTCTCTGCCTTGGTACAAAAGGGTTATCAAAAAGGTGATGAAATTCTCATCAATTCTATCCCGCGCGCTCTAGCTGAGACAGACAAGGTTTGTTCGTCTGTTAACATTGGCTCGACCAAGTCAGGTATCAACATGACTGCGGTCGCTGATATGGGGCGTATCATCAAGGAAACAGCTGCGCTATCAGATATGGGTGCGGCCAAGTTGGTCGTATTTGCTAATGCTGTTGAGGACAATCCTTTTATGGCAGGGGCTTTCCATGGTGTTGGGGAAGCAGATGTTATCATCAATGTTGGTGTTTCAGGTCCTGGTGTTGTCAAACGCGCCTTGGAGAAAGTTCGTGGTCAGAGTTTTGATGTTGTAGCTGAGACGGTCAAGAAAACAGCCTTTAAGATTACTCGTATTGGTCAGCTAGTCGGTCAAATGGCCAGCGAGAGACTGGGTGTTGACTTTGGGATTGTCGACCTAAGCTTGGCACCAACTCCTGCAGTTGGCGATTCTGTGGCTCGTGTCCTTGAGGAAATGGGCCTAGAAACAGTTGGTACGCATGGGACGACGGCTGCCCTCGCTCTTTTGAATGACCAAGTTAAGAAGGGCGGAGTGATGGCTTGTAACCAAGTCGGTGGCTTGTCAGGTGCTTTTATCCCCGTTTCTGAAGATGAGGGGATGATTGGTGCGGTACAAGATGGCTCTCTGAATTTAGAGAAACTAGAAGCCATGACGGCTATCTGTTCTGTTGGGCTGGATATGATTGCCATTCCGGAAGATACGCCTGCTGAAACCATTGCAGCTATGATTGCGGATGAGGCGGCAATTGGTGTCATTAACATGAAAACAACGGCCGTCCGTATTATTCCAAAGGGCAAAGAAGGCGATATGATTGAGTTTGGAGGCTTGCTAGGGACAGCTCCAGTTATGAAGGTCAACGGGGCTTCGTCTGTTGATTTCATCTCTCGCGGTGGGCAAATCCCAGCTCCAATCCATAGTTTTAAAAATTAATAAAAAAGCGAGAGGATTTAAGTTGAGTTTAAGGATGACTGTGTATACTATAATCATTAAATAAAGACCTCCTAACTTTATTTAATAGAAATCCTAAACTTTTTCATAATAATCTCCTAGGGAAGCTACCATGAGGGTAGCTTTTCTTTTGGATAATTTACAAATGTTGGCTTTGCTTTTGAAAGCCGAATATTTCTTTGATCCATGATATAATAGAAGAAAATGGAGGATAGAAAATGTCTAAAGTAAGATTGTATTTGGTCCGTCATGGGAAAACGATGTTTAACACCATTGGACGTGCTCAAGGATGGAGTGATACACCTCTGACTGCAGAAGGTGAGTTGGGAATCCATGAACTGGGAATTGGCTTGAGAGAGTCTGGCTTGCAGTTTGACCGCGCTTATTCCAGTGATTCAGGTCGCACTATTCAAACCATGGGAATTATCCTAGAAGAACTTGGACTACAGGGGAAAATCCCTTACCGCATGGACAAGCGCATCAGAGAGTGGTGCTTTGGTAGTTTTGATGGGGCCTATGATGGGGACCTCTTTATGGGATTGATTCCGAGAATTTTCAATGTAGACCATGTTCATCAGTTGTCCTATGCAGAACTAGCAGAAGGTTTGGTAGAGGTTGATACTGCAGGCTGGGCTGAAGGTTGGGAAAAACTCAGTGGTCGAATCAAGGAAGGCTTTGAAGCGATTGCTAAAGAAATGGAAGAACAAGGTGGGGGTAATGCCCTCGTTGTGAGCCATGGAATGACGATTGGTACCATTGTTTATCTGATCAATGGCATGCATCCGCATGGTCTGGATAATGGTAGCGTGACGATTCTTGAATATGAGGACGGTCAGTTTAGCGTAGAAGTTGTTGGTGACCGTAGCTATCGAGAGCTCGGACGTAAGAAGATGGAAGAGCCCTCTATTTAGTCAAAATAGAACTGCTTGCCATAAACTAGAGATTTGGTAACCATATAAACATAAGAAAAAAACAGCCGAGGGATATCCTTTTGGCTGTTTTTGATAGGGGAAAACTAGAGGGTAATGCTATTGTTTTTAGAAATTTTCATAAATAGTAATAATGAAGTAACTGTCAAGACAGTGAGGATAGTTGACAAAGCAGCCGCCACGCCATAATTTCCACGAAGTACTTCAGTGTAGATAGCTACAGTCATTGTTCTAGTCTTAACATTGTATAAGAGAATTGAAGTAGAAAGTTCTGAAATCATCGTTACCCATGATAGGATTGCCCCTGAGATGATACCTGAAAGCATCATTGGGGTGGTGATTTTAGTAAAGGTATTAAGACGACTACTTCCTAAACTTTCTGCAGCTTCTTCAATGCTCGGAGAAATTTGTTGCAAGCTAGCTACTGAAGATCGAATAGTATATGGGAGTCTTCTAACAGATAAGGACATGATCAGGATAAAGGCTGTTCCTGTAATCATAAGGAAGCCACTTCCGAAGATTCCTGTATTGAATGAAGAGATAAATGCAATACCGAGAACAGTTCCTGGTACGATATAAGGTACCATACTAAGACTATCGATTAGATTCGTAAATAGGTTGCGTTTACGAACAGCAAGGTATGAGATGAAGGTTGCAAATAAAACAACGAGAATCAAGGCAAGTAGAGGGATGCGAATGGTATTGAAAATAGCAGACCCCATACGGTTGAAGGCTGTTTTATAGCTATTTAATGAGTATCCATTAACAAATACCATACCTGATGTTTTAAGGAATGATGTATAAATCAAGTAAACTTGAGGTAAGACAGAGAATATAATAATACCATAAACAGTTACATAAATAGCAGCCATCTTTCCTTTTGTCGTTTTCTTAGGTTCGATTGGATGAAGCGAGTTCATACTGAAGCTGAAACGATTTGAAATATACTTTTGGATGAGGAAGATAGCAAGGGCGATTGTAATGGCCATGATTGCTAAGGCAGATGCGAAAGCCGAGTTGCCTCCAACTTCACTGATAAACTGAGTATAGATTAATACTGGGAAAGTACGATATCCCTCACCAATCAGCATCGGAGTACCGAAGTCTGAGAAAGCTCTCATAAACACTAGGAGCGCTGCTGCTAGTAAAGTTGGGACTAGAAGAGGTAAAACGACTGTTACAATTCGTTTAAAGCCGAAAGATCCCATGCTTTCAGCAGCTTCCAAGAGGGAGTTGTCAATACTCTTCATGGTTCCAGCTACGTAAAGGAAAACGAGTGGGAAAAGTTGGAGTGTAAAGACAAGTACAATACCTTTAAAGCCATAGATATCAAAAGCGGGCAAATGGAGTGTGTTGGTTAGAAATTTTGTAATAACTCCGTTTCTACCAAGAAGTAGAATCCAAGAATAGGCACCTACAAAGGGAGCTGACATGGATGCGATGATAATCAAGATTTGCAAAAATTTCTTCCCCTTGAAGTCATACATTGAAAATAGATAAGCTAGCAAGGTACCAACAACGACAGAAGTAATTGTTGCAGTTACAGAAACTTTAAAACTATTAATGAGTGTCTCAGAATAATAAGATTTGCTAAAGAATGTAACAAAATTTTCTAAAGAGAAGCTACCTTCATTTACCAGTGCTTGCTTTAGTACAGTCACAATTGGGTAGACCAAGAAAACCAAGTAGGTAAGGAAAATGAAGAAGGAAGATCCAGTCCATATGTTTAGTTTTTTACGCTCCATGGCTGACTCCTTTTATGAGATTTCGCGAACCGTCTTCAGAGAAGACATTGAGTTTTTGAGTATTGATTCTCAAACGAACACAATCTCCTTTTTCTAAATCTTCTTCGAATGTTGATTCTTCACTTACTTGAAGTTTTGGAGCAAATCCAGTTTCAATGAAGTATTCAGTGTTAAGCCCAAGGTAAACACTGTCAGTGATTGTTCCATTGATTGGACCATTTTCATCACGGATAAATTCTTCAGGACGAATGCTAACACGGATGTTTTGCTCGTCAACTTGATCAAGAGTTGGCATACGAAGAGAATAGCCGTCTTCAAAGACTATGTAAGCTCCGTCAGCTTGTTTTTCTAGACGAGCAGGGATTATATTTGTTCTACCAATAAATGTTGCAACAAATTCATTTGCTGGTTTATGGTAAAGCTCTTTGGGACGACCAATTTGTTGAATAACACCGTCTTTCATAACAGCAATTTGGTCAGAAATGGCCATGGCTTCTTCTTGGTCATGAGTTACGTAGACAGTTGTAATACCAACTTCGTGTTGGATTTCTCGGATAGCTTGACGCATATCTAAGCGAAGTTTGGCATCTAGGTTACTTAGAGGTTCATCCATAAGGAGAACGCTAGGATTAACAGCTAAAGCGCGTGCTAAGGCAACCCGTTGTTGTTGACCACCACTAAGTTTATCTGGTCTACGATCAGCGTACTGAGCAATCTGCATCAACTCAAGGTATTTGTTAGTTTGTTTTATGAGCTCCTCTTTTGGAACTTTTTTCTGCTTGAGTCCAAACGCTACGTTATCACGCACTGTCAAATGTGGGAAAATCGCATAGTTTTGGAACACCATTCCGATGTTACGCTTGCTAGGTTCCATGTTATTAATTTTGGTATCATCGAAGTAGAATTCTCCTCCTTCGATGCTGTTGAACCCAGCAATCATACGAAGCAAAGTTGTTTTCCCGCATCCTGAAGGCCCAAGGAGAGTGAAAAGGCTTCCCTTAGGAATTGTAACATTTAAATTTTCGATAACGGGCACATCATTGTAAATTTTCTTAGCATTAATAATTTTAATCTCGCTCATAGTCAACCCCTATTACTGTTTAGATTGGATATCTGTAAAGATTTCGTTGTATTTCTTAACAATTTCTGATTTGTTTTTGATGACATAGTCATAGTCTTCAGTTAGTACTTTGATTTGTTCGATTGGTTTCATATTTTCGCTAGTTTTAGCATTTTTACGAACAGGACGGTTAGTAGTTGTAGTACCTAGAGTATCTTGTACGTCTTGAGAAATGATGAAATCGATAAATTTCTTAGCATTTTCTTTGTTTTTTGCGTTTTTTATAATAGCAGCACTCGCTGGTAAGAAAACAGTTCCTTCTTTTGGATAAACAACTTTAATGTTAGCACCGTCGTTTAAAAGTTTAACTGCAGGATCTTCATATGAAAGACCAACAGCCATTTCTCCATCTGCCACTGCTTTATAAACACCAGATGAACTTGAACCGATTTTACCATTAATTAATGTGAAGAGATCTTTTACATAAGTCCAAGCCTTGTCATCTGCATATCCCCCCTCAGCTTGTAACATGTTTGTTAGTTGAGCAAAAGCACTAGAAGAGTTAGCAGGGTCAGCTGTTGCAATTTTTCCTTTGAGCTCTGGTTTGATAAGATCGCTATATCCTTCGATATTCATACCCTTAGTCAAATCAGGATTTACAATTAATACACTACCGTCTAATGTGTAAGGAGTTGAGTAACCGGTTGTATTTTGATATTCTTTGATTACATTTTCGTTTTCTGGAGAAACGTAATTTTCAAAGAGTTCTCCGTGAGTGGCATATTGAGTATAGGAACCACCAAATATGACATCTGCTACAGGTGCTTCTTTTTCAGACTCTAGCTTTTTAAAGAGCTCACCAGTTCCTGCTTGAATGAGTTCAACTTTAATACCATATTTTTCTTCAAAAGCAGGAATTGTCGCACCAATTAAGCCTTCTGAGTTTGGCGAATAGACTACCAGAGTGTCACTTCCACCGTTTTCGGTTGCCTTATCTCCTGAAGTGTCGTCAGAAGAGCAGGCAGTCAGTCCTAGAATAGCAAGTCCACAAGCAGCAAAATACATCCATTTCTTTTTCATGATGGATACCTCCAAAGTTTTTGTTATATCTATTGTAAAAGAATGTAAGCGTTTTTAAAACTCAAAATTCTATCCTAATAGTGGAAAATTCTCTACAAAAAAGAAGAATAGTTTTTATACTATTCTTCCAATGGTTTTTAATTCTTTTGGGGAAATATGAAAGTATTTCTTAAAAACTTTCCCAAAATATTTATAGTCTGAGAACCCCACTTGTTCAGCAATTTGGCTAAGTGGATAGTCAGGATGTTGGATTATTTTTTCAACTGCTTGTTTTAATCTATACTGTAGGATATATTCATTCAAGGTAATTGGAAAATCTTCTTTGATAACTTTATATAGATAACTTTCGCTATAGCCTAAATTTTCTGCAATAGTAGAAATAGTAAAGTGTTCGGAGTAGTGCTGGTGTATAAATTCGAGAATTTGTTGAATCAGTTGGTTTTGAGGATTGATTTTTTGAAGAGAGGTGACAAAAATCTGATAATCTTGTAAAAATGGCTTGTTTTGATGTTGATCCATTTGAAGGCGAAGAATTATTTTCTCTAGACATTCTGTTAATTCTATGATATTTATGGGTTTTGATAGAAAATCTACAGCTCCAAATTGCATAGCTTTTTTTGCATTTTGGAAATCATCATAGCCAGATAGGATTACTTTTTCATAGGAAATAGACTGTGTGGCTTCAAACATCATGAAGGCATCCATGATAGGCATGGTGATATCTGTCAGTACAATATGTGGTTTTAGTTTTTGAATTAGTTCCATTCCTTCTTGTCCATGACTAGCGGTTCCTACGACTTGAATACCTAAGGTAGAGTAGTCTACAGCAATCTCAAGCCATTTTCGAATTAAGTGCTCGTCTTCGACAATGATTAGCTTAAACATGTGTTCTTCCTTTCGTGACAAATTTAACAAACGTTTCACCTTTAGGATTTACTCCTAAATCCAATTCGACATTTTCAAAGAAGTTATTCAATCGTTTGTAACTATTGACAATACCGTGTTGAGTATGTGGACTGTTCAGGGATTCTAGGATATGTAGGCGTTCTTGTTTAGTTAAACCACCGGCATTATCCATAATGATAAAGGTTAGCTCTTCCTGATTCTGAGTGATTTTGATAGAGATGGAAAGATCTATACGATACTGCCTTCCGTATTTTAGAGCATTTTCTACAAGCGGTAATAGGAAAAGTTTTGGGATGACTTGTGAATATAGTTTTTGAGAATAGTCAATATGATAAGAAAATTGTTCAAAGCGAATCTGATGAATCTTTAGATATGCTTCGATAATTTCTAAGTCCTTCCCAAGAGTCGTTTCTTTTTCTAATTCAGTCACGCTGTATCGCAGGATGCGTGTTAGATTTTGAATAAGGTCTTGTGTAATACTAGCATCAATCATACTCGTGATTTTAATAGTTTCCAAGGTATTGTATAGGAAGTGAGGATTAAACTGAGCTTCTAGCATTTTTCTTTCAAAAACCCATTTTTCCTTTTCAATGGTCAACATCTTTTGATGAAGTTCGTCCAACTCCTGTAGCATATCGTTAATTTTCTCAGCTATCAGTTCAAATTCATCCTCAGTATGGAGAGTAAGTTTCTTTTCTTTTTTCTTAGGAATTTCATGTAATTGAAAGACTAAACTTTCAATAGGACCAGCATTATGGGTTGCGATTTTATGGGCAATTCTCCTAGCCTGCCAAAAATATAATAGAAAGATACAAAGTGTTAGTATGGAAGCAAGACTAAGTAAGCTAGGAATAGGAAAGAATGATTGGAAAGTGTAAATTGAAAAAATTGAATCAACTTTACGCTTTTCAATCAAAATTGGATTTTCAACGAACCAATGTGTTTTTGAATGGAGAGATTTCTCATCAAATTTTTCCAGAGTTGATTGTGTAAATTGATTAGTATTACTAGAGTATATATTACCAAAGGTATCTGTGATGACGTATTTTGAATTAATTAAAGGGATACTTGATACGAAGTCATTCTCATTAACAAAAGAAATACTGTAAGCTATTGCTCGTTGATTTTGAATTATGGGCATAATAAAGACAGCATAATGCTGCTTATCCATAGATAGAGCAACTTTCTCTGAAATGGATCCTTGGGTAGGATTTTGAATTAATAATTTTAAATAATAGGGAGCTAAAAGAGTTTCTTTATGATTGCGATTAGTGCTAAATAAAAGTTCGCCAGTATCATCGAGAATGACAAAATCAGAACTGAGTTTTAGTTGAGCTTTTGTTTCATAAAATAGACTAAATAATTCCCTGTCAGTGTGTTTACCTTCTATAAATTCTGGAACCATTTTTTTATTCATAGTTTCCAACAATTCATAATTCGCTTGTTTCATGTCATGAACATGTTGAGCAATTTGTTGAGTATCTTTAGCTAGTTGTTGTTTTTGTAAAAAATAGGAAAACCCAAAAAGAAAAATTAGTAATAAAAGAGAAGATATAAAAGCTGCTATGGAGCTTCTATGTAGAATTTCTTTTTGAAGAGATCTTTTAAAGGAATGAGACATCCGTTACCTCCTTTAGAAGGGGTTTCTGTTATAAGTATAGCAGTTTAAAAATTCTAGAGCAAGGTAAAATAGAAAAGTGTAGAATAGAACGAGACCAAATTCCCCCAAAAATGGTATAATAGTAACATCACAAAATTGGAGAGAGACCATGAGTTTTTACAATCATAAAGAAATTGAGCCTAAGTGGCAGGGCTACTGGGCAGAACATCATACATTTAAGACAGGAACAGATGCATCAAAACCGAAGTTTTATGCTCTCGATATGTTCCCATATCCTTCAGGAGCTGGATTGCATGTAGGACACCCAGAAGGTTATACAGCAACGGATATTCTCAGCCGTTACAAACGTGCGCAAGGATACAACGTCCTTCACCCAATGGGATGGGATGCCTTTGGATTGCCTGCAGAGCAATATGCTATGGATACAGGAAATGACCCAGCAGAATTTACGGCGGAAAATATTGCCAACTTCAAACGCCAAATCAATGCGCTTGGATTCTCTTACGACTGGGACCGTGAAGTTAACACCACAGATCCAAATTATTACAAGTGGACTCAGTGGATTTTCACCAAGCTTTACGAAAAAGGCTTGGCCTATGAAGCCGAAGTACCAGTAAACTGGGTGGAAGAATTGGGAACGGCCATTGCCAACGAAGAAGTGCTTCCTGATGGAACTTCTGAGCGTGGTGGCTATCCCGTTGTCCGCAAACCAATGCGCCAATGGATGCTCAAAATTACGGCCTATGCAGAGCGCTTGCTTAATGACTTGGATGAGTTGGATTGGCCAGAGTCTATTAAGTACATGCAACGCAACTGGATTGGCAAATCAATTGGTGCCAATGTAACTTTCAAAGTGAAAGGGACTGACAAGGAATTCACCGTCTTTACAACTCGTCCTGATACTCTTTTCGGTGCGACCTTCACAGTCTTGGCTCCTGAGCATGACTTGGTTGACGCCATCACAAGTCCAGAGCAAGCTGAGGCTGTAGCTGACTACAAACACCAAGCTAGTCTCAAGTCTGACTTGGCTCGTACCGACCTTGCCAAGGAAAAAACAGGGGTTTGGACTGGTGCTTATGCTATCAACCCTGTCAATGGTAAGGAAATTCCAATCTGGATCGCCGACTATGTTCTTGCGAGCTATGGAACAGGTGCCGTTATGGCTGTGCCAGCCCACGACCAACGTGACTGGGAATTTGCCAAACAATTTGACCTCCCAATCGTAGAAGTGCTTGAAGGTGGAAATGTAGAAGAAGCTGCCTATGCTGAAGATGGTCTTCATGTCAATTCAGACTTCCTAGATGGCCTTAACAAAGAAGAAGCGATTGCTAAAATTGTGGCTTGGTTGGAAGAGAAAGGTTGTGGACAAGAGAAGGTTACCTACCGTCTCCGCGACTGGCTCTTTAGCCGTCAACGTTACTGGGGTGAGCCAATCCCAATCATTCATTGGGAAGATGGGACTTCAACAGCTGTTCCTGAAAGTGAACTCCCACTTGTCTTGCCAGTCACCAAGGATATCCGTCCTTCAGGTACTGGGGAAAGCCCATTGGCTAACTTGACCGACTGGTTGGAAGTGACGCGTGAAGATGGTGTCAAAGGTCGTCGTGAAACCAACACCATGCCACAATGGGCTGGTTCAAGCTGGTACTACCTCCGCTATATTGACCCACATAATACTGAGAAATTGGCTGACGAGGATCTCCTCAAACAATGGTTGCCAGTAGATATCTACGTGGGTGGTGCAGAGCACGCTGTACTTCACTTGCTTTACGCTCGTTTCTGGCATAAATTCCTCTATGACCTCGGTGTTGTTCCGACTAAGGAACCATTCCAAAAACTCTTTAACCAAGGAATGATTTTGGGAACAAGCTACCGTGACCACCGTGGAGCTCTTGTAGCGACTGATAAGGTTGAAAAACGTGACGGTTCTTTCTTCCATGTGGAAACAGGAGAAGAGTTGGAGCAAGCACCAGCCAAGATGTCTAAATCACTCAAGAACGTTGTCAATCCAGACGATGTGGTGGAACAATATGGTGCCGACACTCTTCGTGTCTATGAAATGTTCATGGGGCCACTCGATGCTTCCATCGCTTGGTCTGAAGAAGGCTTGGAAGGAAGCCGTAAATTCCTAGACCGTGTTTACCGTTTGATTACAAGTAAAGAAATTGTTGCGGAAAATAATGGTGCTCTTGACAAGGTTTATAACGAAACCGTTAAATCTGTTACTGAGCAAATCGAATCCATGAAATTCAACACAGCTATTGCCCAACTTATGGTCTTTGTCAACGCTGCTAATAAGGAAGACAAACTCTATGTGGACTACGCCAAAGGCTTTATCCAATTGATTGCCCCATTTGCACCTCATTTGGCAGAAGAACTCTGGCAAACAGTTGCTGCAACAGGTGAGTCCATCTCTTATGTAGCTTGGCCAACTTGGGACGAAAGTAAATTGGTTGAAGATGAAATCGAAATCGTCGTCCAAATCAAAGGAAAAGTTCGTTCCAAATTGATGGTTGCTAAAGACCTATCACGCGAAGAATTGCAAGAAATCGCTCTGGCTGATGAAAAAGTTAAAGCAGAAATTGACGGCAAGGAAATCGTGAAGGTGATTGCGGTACCTAACAAACTCGTTAATATCGTCGTTAAATAACGAGTTTATTATCTCTATCTGCCACCTTCAATAGTCCACTGGACTATTGAAGCCAACTAAATTGGTTAATATTGTTGTGAAATAAGATAGGAATCCTCCAGAGCTGAACTCTGGAGGATTTTTTGAATTTTTTCATGAAAGTATGATATACTATGTGCAATTATAAAGTTTGAAAAGTAAAACAAGGAGAAAACAATGCCAGTAAATGAATATGGTCAGATAATTGGTGAGTCAATGGAAGGTTATACTCCAGGAGAATTGCCTTCCATTGATTTCTTAGAAGGGTGCTACGCTCGGATAGAGGCTCTTTCGGTGGAAAAGCATGCGGAGGATCTGCTAGCTGTTTATGGTCCAGATACTCCTCGGGAGATGTGGACCTACCTCTTTCAGGAACCAGTGGCAGATATGGAGGAACTGGTTAGCCTTTTAAATCAGATGTTAGCTCGTAAGGATCGCTTTTACTATGCAATCATAGATAAGGCAACTGATAAGGTCTTGGGAACTTTTTCTCTCATGCGCATTGACCAGAATAACCGAGTAATAGAAGTGGGAGCTGTCACTTTTTCTCCAGAACTCAGGGGAACACGGATAGGGACAGAAGCCCAGTATCTCCTGGCACGGTATGTTTTTGAGGAGCTTAACTATCGTCGCTACGAGTGGAAATGTGATGCTCTAAATCTCCCATCCAGACGAGCTGCGGAGCGTTTGGGCTTTGTCTATGAAGGAACCTTCCGCCAGGCAGTCGTTTATAAGGGGCGTACGAGGGATACGGATTGGCTCTCTATGATTGATAAGGACTGGCCTCGAGTTAAAGCTCGTTTGGAAGCATGGCTGGCTCCTGAAAATTTTGATAAAAATGGACGGCAGTACAAGAGCTTGAGAGAATTCTGAGAGGTATTGAGATGATGACTATTAGAAGGCAAGAAATTGTCAAGCTAGAGGATGTTTTGCATCTCTATCAGGCAGTTGGATGGACAAATTATACCCATCAACCTCAGATGCTGGAGAAGGCCTTATCTCACTCCTTAGCGATTTATCTGGCACTTGATGGCGATGCCGTGGTGGGCTTGGTCCGTTTAGTCGGAGATGGTTTTTCATCGATTTTTGTCCAGGATTTGATCGTTTTGCCTAGCTATCAGCGCCAAGGGATTGGTAGCGACTTGATGAAAGAGGCTTTAGGTGATTACAAAGATGCCTATCAAGTCCAACTAGTGACCGAACAGACAGAAAAAACCTTGGGATTCTATCGTTCTCTGGGATTTGAAACCTTATCTACTTATGATTGTACAGGAATGATTTGGGTGGATCGAAAAAGATAAAAAAAAATTATTTTTTATTAAGTAAAGTTTAAGTCTCCTCGTGTATTATATAGTTATTAGATAAAGACCTCCTAATACTCTTCGAAAATCTCACCAGCCTTCGTTAGAGTCGACTTAGCTAACTATAGTTATGCTTGCGTCTATCTGCCTAGTCTTATTTCGATTTTCATTGAGTACCCTTTATTTAATAAAATCCCAAACTTTTCTTTTTCATCATAATCTCCCAAAGAAGTCACCCAATCAGGTGGCTTTTTTGTGGCTTGAAAAAGAAAATTTCATTTGAAAAAATTTTTAAAAAAATGATAAAACAAAGAAAAAGTTAAGTTAGCTTTAAGATTCATCTTGTATTATATAATCATTAAATAAAGACCTCCTAACTTTATTTAATGAAATCCTAAACTTTTCTTTTTCATAATAATCTCCCTAAAGAGGCCACCCAATCAGGTGGCTTTTTTGTTTGTGGCTTGGATTTTTGATATAATAGAGCCATGAGTAGAATTTTAGATAATGAAATCATGGGGGATGAGGAGTTGGTAGAACGTACCCTCCGTCCTCAGTATTTACGTGAATATATTGGGCAGGATAAGGTCAAGGACCAGCTGCAAATCTTTATCGAAGCTGCCAAAATGCGGGATGAGGCACTGGACCATGTTCTTTTATTTGGTCCTCCAGGTCTCGGGAAAACAACCATGGCCTTTGTTATTGCCAATGAACTGGGAGTCAATCTCAAGCAAACGTCAGGTCCTGTCATTGAAAAAGCGGGTGACCTGGTAGCGATTTTGAATGATTTGGAGCCTGGAGACGTTCTCTTTATTGACGAGATTCATCGCTTGCCCATGTCGGTGGAAGAGGTGCTTTATAGTGCCATGGAAGACTTCTACATTGATATCATGATTGGTGCTGGTGAAGGCAGTCGCAGTGTTCATTTGGACTTGCCACCATTCACCTTGATTGGTGCAACGACACGTGCGGGGATGCTCTCAAATCCTCTACGGGCACGTTTTGGGATTACAGGTCATATGGAATACTATGCTCATGCTGATTTGACGGAAATTGTTGAGCGGACAGCAGATATTTTTGAGATGGAAATCACTCATGAGGCGGCTGCTGAGCTGGCCTTGCGCAGTCGAGGAACTCCTCGTATCGCCAATCGTCTCCTCAAGCGCGTGCGCGACTTTGCCCAGATTATGGGGGATGGCTTGATTGATGATGTGATTACGGATAAGGCTTTGACCATGCTGGATGTAGACCGTGAAGGTTTGGACTATGTGGACCAAAAAATCCTTCGCACCATGATTGAGATGTATGGTGGTGGTCCTGTAGGACTGGGAACCCTTTCTGTTAATATTGCTGAAGAGCGTGAGACGGTAGAAGATATGTATGAACCTTACCTGATTCAGAAAGGTTTCATCATGCGAACTCGTTCTGGGCGGGTTGCAACGGCTAAGGCATATGAGCATTTAGGGTATGAATACAGTGAAAAATGAACAAAAAATTCTAGATGCTTTCAGAGAAAATCCGGATATGATGACCATTTTGACCATCATTCGTGACCTTGATCTGAAAGACTCGTGGTTGGCAGCAGGTTCTGTCAGGAATTTCATCTGGAATCTCTTGTCTGATAAATCGCCTTTTGATAGTGAGACGGATGTGGATGTGATTTTCTTTGATCCAGATATTTCTTATGAGGAAACAGTATCCCTAGAGAAAAAACTGAGAGAAGATTTTCCTCAGTATCAGTGGGAGTTGAAAAATCAGGTCTATATGCATCAGCACAGTCCCCACACTGCGCCTTACACGAGTTCTCGTGATGCTATGAGTAAGTATCCTGAACGCTGTACGGCGATAGGGCTTCGCTTGCATGCCGAAGCAACTTTAGAGCTCTTTGCGCCTTATGGTTTAGAGGATATTTTGAACTTTCAGGTTTCCCCAACTCCTCATTTTTTAGAGAATGAGGACCGAATGAAGCTCTATCAAGAACGCTTGTCCAAGAAAAATTGGCAAGAAAAATGGAAAAATCTCACTTTTTCAAAAAACTTAAGAAAAATTTAAGTTAGGGACGGTATACTAGGTTCATAAGTTAAGAGGAACTTAACTTAAACTCCTAAAACTTTTTCATAATAATCTCCCTATAAAATTAAGTCGCCCAATCAGGCGGCTTATTTTTTGTATGTACGGAGAGCTAATAACTTAGCAATAGAAGAAAATAGGGAAATATGGTATAATGAAACGATAGATTTTTGAATAGGAATAAGAACATGTTTGGATTTTTTAAGAAAGATAAAGCTGTAGAAGTCGAGGTTCCAACACAGGTTCCTGCTCATATTGGTATCATCATGGATGGGAATGGTCGTTGGGCTAAAAAACGGATGCAACCACGGGTTTTTGGTCATAAGGCGGGGATGGAAGCCCTCCAAAAGGTAACCAAGGCAGCTAACAAGATGGGAGTTAAGGTCATCACGGTTTATGCCTTTTCAACGGAAAATTGGACGCGCCCAGATCAAGAAGTCAAGTTTATCATGAACTTGCCAGTCGAGTTTTATGATAACTATGTCCCTGAATTGCATGCAAATAACGTTAAGATTCAGATGATTGGGGAGACAGACCGTCTGCCTAAGCCGACTTTTGAAGCTTTGAAAAAAGCAGAGGAGTTGACTAAGAACAATACGGGCTTGATTCTCAATTTTGCGCTTAACTATGGTGGTCGTGCTGAAATTACGCA
This sequence comes from Streptococcus sp. FDAARGOS_256, assembly GCF_002289235.2. Taxonomy (GTDB): domain Bacteria; phylum Bacillota; class Bacilli; order Lactobacillales; family Streptococcaceae; genus Streptococcus. The sequence goes on along the minus strand of NZ_NTGM02000001.1, from coordinate 1,348,776 downwards.
GGCTCTTAAGGGCTTGGCTCAAGATGTTCTAGATGCTAAAATCAACCCTGGTGACATCACAGAAGATATGATCGGGGACTATCTTTTTACGCAACACCTGCCAAAGGATTTGCGGGATCCGGATTTGATTATCCGTACGAGTGGTGAGTTGCGTTTGAGTAATTTCTTGCCATGGCAAGCAGCCTATAGTGAGCTTTACTTTACGGATACCTTGTGGCCTGATTTTGATGAAGCTGCCTTGCAGGAAGCTATTGCTGCTTTTAACCATCGCAATCGCCGTTTTGGAGGAGTTTAGGAGAAGATATGACCAAGGATTTACAAAAGAGAACATTGTTTGCGGTATTGGCCCTGGCAATTTTCCTTCCAGTCTTGTTTGCAGGAGGGCTCTTGTTGCAGATAGGGATTGGCTTGTTAGCGATGCTAGGCGTCCATGAACTCTTGCACATGAAGGGGCTAAAGACTATGACCATCGAGGGTGCCATGACCCTCTTTGCGACCTTTGCTCTCACAATCCCCTTAGAAAATTACCTAACTTTTTTGCCAGTTGATGGGAATGTGGTTGCCTACAGCGTTTTAATTATGATTATGCTAGGGACCACCGTTTTCAGTAAAAGCTACACGATTGAAGATGCCGCTTTTCCAATTGCTGTGAGCTTTTATGTTGGTTTTGGCTTTAATGCCTTACTAGATGCTCGGGTGGCAGGTTTTGACAAGGTACTGTTGGCCCTTTTTATCGTTTGGGCGACAGATAGCGCAGCCTACCTGACAGGGATGAATTTTGGTAAACATAAGTTGGCACCGAGAGTTTCTCCTAATAAGAGTATTGAGGGCTTTGTCGGGGGTATTTTAGGTGCGGTACTGATAACGGTAATCTTCATGCTAGTGGACAGTACAGTTGCTCTTCCTTATGGAATTTATAGAATGAGTCTCTTTGCTGCCTTCTTCAGTGTGGCAGGTCAGTTTGGTGACTTGATTGAGAGTGCCATGAAACGCCATTTCGGTGTCAAGGATTCTGGGAAATTTATCCCTGGACATGGCGGTGTGTTGGATCGCTTTGACAGCATGCTGATTGTGTTTCCAATGATGCACTTATTTGGCCTGTTTTAAAGAAAGGAATATTGAATGATTGGATTGCTAACCTTTATCCTCGTTTTTGGGATTATTGTGGTGGTGCATGAGTTTGGACATTTTTATTTTGCCAAGAAATCAGGCATTCTAGTTCGTGAATTTGCCATTGGTATGGGGCCCAAGATTTTTTCCCATATCGGTAAGGATGGCACTGCTTATACCATTCGAATCCTTCCTCTAGGAGGCTATGTTCGTATGGCAGGCTGGGGTGATGATGCGACAGAAATCAAGACAGGAACTCCAGTCAGTTTAACACTTGCTGATGATGGTAAGGTCAAACGGATCAACCTCTCAGGGAAGAAACTGGATCAAACGGCTCTTCCTATGCAGGTAACCCAGTTTGACTTTGAAGACAAGCTCTTTATCAAGGGGTTGGTCTTGGAAGAAGAAAAGATTTTTGCAGTAGATCACGATGCAACGGTTGTTGAAGAAGACGGAACCGAAGTGCGCATAGCTCCTTTGGATGTACAGTATCAAAATGCTTCTATCTGGGGCAAGCTCATCACCAACTTTGCAGGTCCTATGAATAACTTTATCTTAGGTGTTGTTGTTTTTTGGATCTTGATCTTTTTGCAGGGCGGTGTTAGAGATGCTCAGACCAATCTCTTTCACGTCATGCCAGAGGGCGCTTTGGCTAAAGTAGGCGTAGCTGAGACCGCTCAAATTACCAAGGTCGGCTCGCATGAGGTTAAGAATTGGCAAGACTTGACTCAGGCTGTGGAAGCAGATACTAAGGACAAGACAGCCCCGACCTTGGATGTGACCATTTCTGAAAATGGTAGTGAAAAGCAAGTTACTGTGACGCCAGAAGAAAATCAAGGACGTTACATTCTCGGGGTTCAACCGGGGGTCAAGTCAGACTTTCTATCCATGTTTGTTGGTGGCTTTACAACCGCTGCTGACTCAGGACTTCGCATCCTTTCGGCTCTGAAAAACTTGATTTTCCATCCAGATTTGAACAAACTCGGTGGTCCCGTTGCCATTTTTAAGGCAAGTAGCGATGCTGCTAAAAATGGTCTTGAGAATGTCCTCTATTTCCTAGCTATAATTTCCATCAATATCGGGATTTTTAACTTGATTCCTATCCCGGCTTTGGATGGTGGAAAGATTGTGCTCAATATCCTAGAGGCTATCCGCCGGAAACCCCTTAAACAAGAAATTGAAACCTATGTCACCATGGCTGGTGTAGTTATCATGGTTGTCTTGATGCTAGCTGTGACCTGGAATGACATTATGCGACTCTTCTTTTAGATAATCGAGGAATATTATGAAACAAAGTAAAATGCTAATCCCAACGCTTCGCGAAATGCCAAGCGATGCTCAAGTTATCAGCCACGCCCTTATGTTGCGTGCTGGTTATGTTCGTCAAGTTTCTGCTGGTGTTTATTCTTACCTGCCACTTGCTAACCGTGTGATTGAAAAGGCTAAGAATATTATGCGCCAAGAGTTTGATAAGATTGGTGCGGTGGAGATGTTGGCTCCTGCCCTTCTCAGTGCCGATCTTTGGCGTGAATCAGGTCGTTATGAAACCTATGGTGAAGACCTTTATAAACTGAAAAACCGTGAAAAGTCAGACTTTATCCTAGGTCCGACACACGAAGAAACTTTTACGGCTATTGTTCGTGACTCTATCAAGTCTTACAAGCAATTGCCACTCAACCTTTACCAAATCCAACCGAAATACCGTGATGAAAAACGTCCACGTAACGGTCTTCTCCGTACGCGTGAATTTATCATGAAAGACGGCTATAGTTTCCATGCTAATTACGATAGTTTGGATGTGACTTATGACGAGTACAAAGCGGCCTATGAACGAATTTTCACTCGTAGTGGCTTGGACTTCAAGGCTATCATCGGTGATGGTGGCGCCATGGGTGGTAAGGATAGCCAAGAATTTATGGCCATTACACCAGCCCGTACAGACCTTGACCGCTGGGTTGTCTTGGACAAGTCAGTTGCCTCATTTGATGAAATTCCTGAAGAAGTGCAAGAAGAAATCAAGGCAGAATTACTTAAATGGATGGTTTCTGGTGAAGATACCATCGCCTACTCAAGTGAGTCTAGTTATGCGGCTAACTTAGAAATGGCAACAAACGAGTACAAACCAAGCAACCGTGTCGTTGCGGAAGAAGAAGTGACTCGTGTCGCAACACCAGATGTTAAATCAATTGATGAAGTGGCAGCCTTCCTAAACGTGCCAGAAGAGCAAACGATCAAAACCCTCTTCTACATGGCAGATGGAGAGCTTGTTGCAGCCCTTCTAGTTGGAAATGACCAACTCAATGAAGTTAAGTTGAAAAATCACTTGGGAGCAGATTTCTTTGATGTTGCGAGCGAGGAAGAAGTAGCAAATGTTATCTCAGCTGGCTTTGGTTCGCTTGGCCCAGTTGGTTTGCCAGAAAATGTGAAAATCATTGCAGACCGTAAGGTGCAAGATGTTCGCAATGCTGTTGTAGGGGCTAATGAAGATGGCTACCACTTGACGGGTGTGAATCCAGGTCGTGACTTTACTGCAGAATATGTAGATATCCGCGAAGTTCGTGAGGGTGAAATTTCCCCAGACGGACAAGGTGTCTTAAACTTCGCCCGTGGTATTGAGATCGGTCATATTTTCAAACTCGGAACTCGCTACTCAGCAAGCATGGGTGCAGATGTTTTGGATGAAAATGGTCGTGCTGTGCCAATTATCATGGGATGTTACGGTATTGGTGTTAGCCGTCTTCTCTCAGCAGTTATGGAGCAACACGCTCGCCTCTTTGTTAACAAAACGCCTAAAGGGGAATACCGTTATGCTTGGGGAGTTAACTTCCCTAAAGAATTGGCACCATTTGATGTGCACTTGATCACTGTCAATGCCAAAGATGAAGAAGCGCAAGCCTTGACAGAGAAACTTGAAGCAAACTTGATGGGAGCTGGTTACGAAGTCTTGACAGACGACCGTAACGAACGTGTCGGGGTTAAATTTAGCGATAGCGACTTGATTGGGTTGCCAATCCGTATTACTGTTGGGAAGAAAGCAGCCGATGGCATCGTAGAAGTTAAGATTAAGGCGACTGGTGACACCATCGAAGTTCATGCAGACAACTTGCTTGAAACGCTTGAAATCCTCAGCAAGAAATAAAAACTATAATCAGAAGAAAAACAAGGCAAAAATGTAACTAGTTTTTACCTTGTTTTTTCTATATAATGGGAAAAATGAGTAAACGAAGAGGTAAAGCTATGCTAAAATTTCCAAAGGATTTTGTTTGGGGTTCCTCCACTTCTGGACCACAGACAGAAGGACGAGTGCTTGGTGATGGTAAAGGAGATAATCTCTGGGATTATTGGTATCAGGTGGAGCCCAATCGCTACTACAATGGGATTGGACCTGACAAAACATCGACTTTCTATGAAAACTGGGAAAAGGATATTGAGCTTCTGGTAGAGACTGGGCATACAGCCTTCCGAACTTCTATCCAGTGGTCTCGCATTTTCCCACAAGGCCGTGGAGAGGTCAATCCGCAAGGGGTGGCTTTCTACCGTCAGGTCTTTGAAGCCATTAAGGCCAAGGGAATTCGTCTCTTAGTTAATCTCTATCACTTTGACCTGCCATTTGCTCTACAAGAAGATGGGGATGGCTGGGAAAATAAGGCGACTGTCTCAGCCTATGAAGACTATGCTCGTTTTTGTTTTGAGACTTACGGTGACTTGGTGGACCAATGGATTACCTTCAATGAACCCATCGTCCCCGTAGAATTTGGTTATTTTTATGATGCCCATTATCCTCATAAGGTAGATGCCAAAGCGGCGGTTCAGGTAGCCTATCACACACAACTGGCTAGCAGTCTTGCGGTTAAGGCCTGTCATGAGATTTTGCCTGATTCTAAGATTGGGATTGTCCTTAACTTGACACCAGCTTACCCACGTAGCCAACATCCTGCGGATGTCAAGGCTGCGCGCATTGCCGACCTATTCCAAGCCCAATCTTTCTTAGACCCGTCTGTACTGGGAGCTTATCCAAAGGAATTGGTGGAAATTTTAGCTGAGTATGATTTGTTACCGAATTCTACAGCTGAGGAGTTGGACCTTATTCGGGAGAATACAGTTGATTTCCTTGGAGTCAATTACTACCAACCTTTGCGCGTTATGGCGCCACGTTTTGCTAAACATCCTGATAGCCCGCTTTTGCCAGAGCATTTCTACGAACCTTACGTCATGCCGGGCCGTAAAATCAATCCTCACCGCGGTTGGGAAATCTACGAGCAGGGGATTTATGATATCGCTCAAAATATCCAGGAAAATTATGGTAATATTGAGTGGTTGCTGACCGAAAACGGCATGGGTGTTGAAGGGGAAGACAAGTTCCGTGAGAATGGCATGATTCAGGACGACTATCGTATTGACTTTGTCAAAGGACATCTGCGTGAACTTCACCGTGCCATTGAAGATGGAGCAAACTGTAAAGGATACTTAATCTGGACCTTTATTGATTGCTGGTCATGGCTCAATAGCTATAAAAACCGCTATGGTTTGGTTGAATTAGACTTGGAAACACAAGAACGCCGTCTGAAGAAATCAGGGCACTGGTTCAAGGAACTCAGCGACCATAATGGATTTTAAGAATAAAAAGAGTGAGATGGCGTTCATCTCACTTTTTATTACAATATCATCACCAAGGTCCCAATCGTAATCAGGATACAGCCAATAACTGTTTTAAACGTCAGGATATCTTGTAGGAAGAAAAAGGCTAGAACGAGGGTAATGACGAGACTGAATTTATCGACAGCAGATACCTCAGTCGCATTGCCCATCTGTAGGGCCTTGTAGTAGCAGAGCCAGGAGGCACCAGTGGCCAAGCCTGATAAGACGAGAAAGAGCCAACTTTTTCTACTGATGTTGACAATTTCGGTCTGACTATTGGTCAAGAAAACCATGGCCCAGGCCATAAGAATGACGACGACTGTACGAATAGCGGTTGCTAGATTGGATGGAACTCCTTCAATCCCAATCTTGGCTAAAATTGACGTTAAGGCTGCAAAGATAGCTGATAAAAGTGCGAAGAAAAACCACATGGCAAATACCTCCTCTTTTTATTATAAGTAATTGATGCTGACTTGTCAGGGATCAAGTGAAATCTTGATAAAATACCAGATAGAAAAACTATACCAATTTTTATTCTTGACAAGTTAAAAAAACAAGTATATACTGTTTTTGCTGGTTCTGTAAAAGAGAAATCAGACTATACCAATTTAAGGAGAAAGCACAGCTGGTCTGTGTCGTATATACTATGTGTGGAATTGTTGGTGTTGTTGGAAACACAAATGCAACTGATATTTTGATTCAAGGGCTTGAAAAGCTCGAATACCGTGGTTATGATTCTGCGGGGATTTTTGTCCTAGGTGGTGCTGAAAACCATCTAGTCAAGGCTGTTGGTCGTATCGCAGAATTGTCTGCAAAGACAGCTGGTGTTGAGGGAACAACTGGTATCGGACATACGCGTTGGGCGACTCACGGGAAACCAACGGAAGAAAATGCTCACCCACACCGCTCTGAGACAGGACGTTTTGTCTTGGTGCACAATGGAGTGATTGAAAACTACCTTGAAATCAAGGAAGAATACCTTGCAGGTCACCACTTCAAGGGGCAAACCGATACAGAAATTGCCGTTCACCTGATTGGGAAATTTGCAGAAGAAGATGGTTTGTCAGTTCTTGAAGCCTTCAAAAAAGCCCTTCACATTATTCGTGGTTCTTATGCCTTTGCCTTGATTGACTCTGAAAATCCAGATGTCATCTATGTCGCTAAGAACAAATCTCCACTTTTGATTGGTCTTGGAGAAGGTTATAATATGGTCTGCTCAGATGCTATGGCTATGATTCGTGAGACCAACCAATACATGGAAATTCATGACCAAGAGTTGGTAATCGTCAAGGCTGATAGCGTCGAAGTTCAAGACTATGATGGTAACAGTCGTGAGCGTGCTAGCTACACTGCTGAGCTCGACTTGTCAGATATCGGTAAGGGGACTTATCCTTACTACATGCTCAAGGAAATCGACGAGCAACCAACGGTTATGCGTAAACTCATCCAAGCCTACACGGATGAGGCAGGTCAAGTTGTCGTAGATCCAGCTATCATCAAGGCTGTTCAAGATGCAGACCGCATCTATATCCTTGCAGCTGGAACATCGTACCACGCAGGATTTGCTTCTAAGAAGATGTTGGAAGAATTGACAGATACACCAGTAGAACTTGGAATCTCATCTGAGTGGGGCTACGGTATGCCACTTCTCAGCAAGAAACCGCTCTTCATCTTTATCAGCCAGTCTGGTGAAACAGCTGACAGCCGTCAGGTTTTGGTTAAGGCTAATGAAATGGGAATTCCGAGTTTGACAGTGACAAATGTGCCAGGTTCAACTCTTTCACGTGAAGCCAACCATACCATGCTTCTTCACGCGGGTCCTGAAATTGCCGTAGCATCAACAAAGGCCTATACGGCACAAATCGCAGCCCTTGCCTTCCTTGCAAAAGCAGTTGGAGAAGCAAACGGCAATGCCAAAGCGCAAGCCTTTGACCTGGTTCATGAGTTGTCAATCGTAGCTCAGTCTATCGAATCAACTCTTTCTGAGAAAGAAAACATTGATGCCAAGGTTCGAGAGCTTCTTGAAACAACTCGCAACGCTTTTTACATTGGACGTGGTCAAGACTACTATGTAGCCATGGAAGCCAGTCTCAAACTCAAAGAGATTTCTTACATCCAATGTGAAGGCTTTGCGGCAGGAGAACTCAAGCACGGAACCATTGCCTTGATTGAAGAGGGGACACCTGTCTTGGCCCTCTTGTCAGATCCAGTCCTTGCTAACCACACTCGTGGAAATATCCAGGAGGTCGCAGCCCGTGGTGCTAAGGTACTTACAATCGCAGAAGAAAATGTTGCCAAAGAGACAGATGATATCGTTCTTACGACTGTCCACCCTTACCTCTCACCAATCTCAATGGTCGTACCAACGCAATTGGTCGCTTACTTTGCAACCCTCCACCGTGGACTCGATGTGGACAAACCACGTAACCTTGCTAAGTCAGTAACAGTAGAATAAACCAAGAAAGTCTAGTTCATCTAGGCTTTTTCTAATGAGCAAATCCATTGAAAGTAAAACTAATTAGTGATAAAATACTCTAAAAACTAAAAGAGATAGCGAGGAAACAGTATGGTAGAATTAGGAATTTCAACATTTGGTGAAACAACCGCTCTGGAAGCGACTGGGCAGATTTACAGTCATGATGAACGCATTCGTCAGTTGGTGGCAGAAATTGAGCTGGCTGATAAGGTTGGTTTGGATGTGTACGGGATTGGGGAGCATCATCGGGAGGACTTTGCGGTATCGGCGCCAGAGATTATTCTTGCAGCTGGGGCAGTCAATACCAAAAAGATTCGTTTGACTAGTTCGGTCAGCATTCTCTCGAGTATGGATCCGATTCGCTTGTTCCAACAATATGCTACCATCGATGCCTTGTCAAATGGACGGGCAGAGATTATGGCAGGTCGTGGTTCATTTACCGAATCCTTCCCTCTGTTTGGCTATGACTTGAAAGACTATGAAGCTCTCTTTGATGAAAAGTTAGACCTGCTTCAGCTGGCAAATGAAAGCACCAAAGTGAACTGGCAGGGGCAATTGACCCAAAGCATTGCTGGAAAAGAAGTCTATCCTCGTCCTGTTCAGGACAAATTGCCATTGTGGGTGGCGACAGGTGGTCATGTAGAGTCAACAGTGAAGATTGCTCGGGCAGGGTTGCCGATTGTCTATGCCATTATCGGTGGCAATCCGCATTATTTTAAAAAGCTGATTCAAGCTTATCGTGAGATTGGTAGGGAGGCCGGTCATGCGGATAAAGACCTGAAAGTGGGCGCTCATTCTTGGGGGTGGATTGCGGAAGATGGCGAGCAGGCTGTCAAAGATTATTTCCATCCGACCAAGCAAGTAGTGGATACTATTTCCAAAGACCGTCCGCACTGGCAGGAGTTGACCTATGAGCAATATTTGGAGCAAGTTGGTCCAAATGGAGCCATGTTTGTGGGAAATCCTGATCAGGTAGCAGAAAAATTGATTCGCATGATTGAGGATTTAGACTTGGACCGCTTCATGCTCCATCTACCGCTTGGTTCTATGCCACATGATCAAGTTTTGAGAGCTATTGAACTCTTCGGCACACAAGTGGCCCCCAAAGTACGAGCTTACTTTGCCATGAAAGAGAGGATATAAAAAAATTCAATCGGTTGAGTCGATTGGTGAGGATCACCCTTGGATTCAGCAACAGGTGGAAGTGGTACAAGAGATAGAGCATACTATCTAGTGGAATATATACTAGTTTATACCAAGTACAAGATAAAATAGTAAAAAAGACGATTTCTGCTTGGAAATCGTCTTTTTTCGCTATTCTCGCAAATACGATATCTTGTGGTTGGTGTAAACTGGTAGATAGCTCTCTTATTTTATTTATCAAAACCTTGTAAGTTTTTTTGGCGCTCTTCAGTTTGACCCTTGGCATCTAATTTATTACCATTGTAAACAGTGCTTTCCCATGATCCGTACATTGGGTTAGGGAAAATGATGAATTTCTCACCAAACTCTTTTTGTAATTCCTCTAATTTTTGGTCGCGCTCAGTTTCAGAGGTCTTTGAAAACTCTGCAAAGTCCACAAGATTGTCTCCTAGTAGCATGACTAAGTTGGTTTTTTCTTGGACTGCTTGTCTACGACCTTCTTTAGATTTGACGCCTTTTTCTAAGAACATGAGATGATCGCGGCTTTGTACAGGAATTCCTTCGTTTTCTAGGTTTTTGATCGTATCATCTACCTGATCTATCGTGCGGTCAGATACATAGTAAATTTGGACACCGTTTTGGTCTGCAAATTGGAGAAAGTCTTTAGCACCTGGTACAGCCTTGGCTGCGGCTTTTTTTACCCAGACATCCCAGTTTTCTGGGGTAAATGCTGTTCCGTCTTTGACATTTTGTGCTTGATAAGGGCTATTGTCTAATACGGTTTCGTCCAAGTCCAAAACGATAGAGTAGGGTTTATCTGTCTGTGTTTTTAGTAGTTCTTTCAAACGATTAGTAGCAACATTGTAACCTTGTAGGTAGAGTGCCTTGGTCTCAGCTGCTTTTTGATACCAAAGAGTTGACATAGTATTTTCTCTTGAACGCAACTGATCATAGGTCATGGTAACCTGATTATCAGATGTACTACTTTGTGTTGTCTGTGAATTTGCCGAATTTGTGCCACAGCCAGTCAGTAAAATGACGGAAGCAAGTGTAGAAGCAATTGTAACGGTAACTTTGGATATTTTCATAATCCCATCCTCCTAATAATAGTCTATTAATATTGTAGCGTTTTCGCGGGATTTGTGCAAGGGAATATTGGGAGAAAATAAATTTTTCAGTAGTAATTTGGTATTAGGATAAAATTATGTACTTAATTTGGGAATGAAGATGGATATAAAATTTTCCAATCGGCTTGATAGAAAATCTATATCAACTCCTTTTTGAAAAATAGATGAAAATAAAGTGAATCTTTGAAAGGCTAGTAACATCAAGCTTTTCAGGGATTTTTTTCTTTATTGATATAAAAATTTCCAATCGAGTTGATAGTCAATATATATTGGGAAAAGGGGAAAAGGAGTGGTAAGATGGTTTCAATCCAAATGGAAGGAGAAAGGTATGGCAAGTAAAAGAGATCTAGTCTTTAGAGCGATTCGAGGCGATGAAGTGGAAAGAGTTCCTGTGGGATTTTGGTTTCATTTTGTAACACTCGAAGAAAAGGGGCAGGGATTAAATAATCCACGTATCTTTCAAAAGAGTGTTGATGGGCATCGCAACTATGTGGGAAGGATTCGCCCTGATTTTGTCAAAATTATGAGCGACGGTTTTTTCCTTTATCCAAGTAATGTCTATAGTCCTAAGATTGCAAGCATTCAGGAGCTGACTTCTATTGAGTCGATTGGTGAGGAACACCCATGGATTCAGCAACAGGTGGAAGTGGTACAAGCGATTCGAGAGACCTTTACCGAAGAGATTGCTTCTTTCTACAATATCTTTTCGCCGATCTCCTACCTCAAGCGCTGGTTCCGTACAGAAACTTCTCGAGGTGATAAGGAAGTAGCTGATTTATTGCTTGAAAATCCTGAGCAATTCAGAGCTATTCTAGATGTGATTGCAGGAGATATTGCTATCCTAACTCAGAAAATCATCCAGCAAGGCGGTGTTGACGGGATTTACCTCAGCACCCAGGAAATTCAAGATGAGCGCATCACACCAGCACTTTACCAAACCTATATAGAACCGAGCAATATAGCGATTTTAGAGGCAGCTAATCAGGTTGGTGGGACCAATATCCTCCATATCTGTGGTTTTGAAGGTGCGAGCAATGATGTGACGATATTTAAGGACTATCCAGCTCAAGTGGTCAACTGGGCGACCCACCATGAGGATGTTAGTTTGACACAGGGTCAAGAGTTGTTTCCAGGCAAGGCCGTTTTAGGTGGATTTGAAAATGGCAAGAAAAGCTTGCTTTATCAAGGTTCCAAGGCGGAATTGCAAGATGAAACAAGACGGTTGTTGGCTGAAGCGGGTAGTAAAGGCGTTCTTCTGGGAGCTGACTGTACTGTTCCAGATGACTTTGACTTAGAGAGGTTGGACTGGATTCGGCAGGCAGCTGTTCTCTAAAAGGAGGAGTTATGAAAAGTAAAAGATGGGGCATCTTCATTGCAGTTATCGGTTTGCTGGCTTTGGTTGCCGTAAGCGTCGTAAAAAATGGGCACTGCAAAAATGGAGAGAGATGTCGTGGAGTTCAGGATTTTTCCAAGTCCAGTCTCCCCTTTCTACGCTCGAATGATATCGCAAGCAGTTTATTAGTTGAAAAAGTAAGAAATGGAGAATAAGAATGTCAGAAAAAAGAGAATGGGTTTTAAAAGCATTTAAAGGTGAAAAGGTTGATCGTGTGCCAGTTGGCTTTTGGCACCATTTCACATCCGAAGACGAATGGCTACACGGTTTTTCAAATCCAGTCATTATCGAGAAGAATATTGAGGGCCATAAGCGCTTTATCCGAGAAGTTCAGCCGGACTTTATCAAACTCATGAGTGATGGCTACTTTGCTTATCCAAATCCAGCGATTGCCAAAGGAAAATCACTTCAAGAATTGGCGACCATTCAACCACTCGGACCAGATCATGCTTGGATAAAAGAGCAGGTTGACTTGGTTAAGAAAATCAAGCAAGAGTTTACAGAAGATATCGTTGCGATTTACAATATTTTTGCTCCTGTGACCTATCTCAAGTGGCTACTGGGGGAAGTGTCTGGTGGGGATGACCTCATTGCTGATTTTTTGGTGGAAGATCCTAAAGCTCTTAAGAAGGTGTTGGATGTGATTGCAGAGGATATTGCGAGTCTCAGTCGAGCTGTCATCGAAGAGGCTGGTGCTGATGGAATATACCTCAGCGTGCAGAGTATCCAAGATCAACGAGTGTCAGCAGCAGATTATCAAGCCGTCATTGCACCTAGCGAGATAACGGTTCTGGAAGCAGCTAGTGCTGTTGGTGGAGTCACAGTTCTTCATATCTGTGGCTACGAGGGAGCGCGAAATGATATTCACCTTTTTGCAGACTATCCAGCCCAAGTCTTTAACTGGGCTGTAGGACCAGAGGGAATCACTCTCAAGGAAGGTCGTGAGATTTTCAAGGGACGTACGGTTCTTGGAGGATTTGAAAATGGCAAGACAGGCTTACTGTATACTGGTAGCAAGGATGCCATTCAGGCTGAGGCAAAGAAACTAGTTGCAGAAGCTGGGGAAGAGGGCTTGGTACTTGGGGCAGATTGTACCATTCCAAGTGATATCGCAGTTGAACGTATCCAGTGGGTGAGAGAAGCGCTTGAAAACTAAAGGAGAAAAAGATGAGTAAAAAAGCATGGATTATCGGTGGTGTAGCAGTTGTTGCAGTAATTGGGGCAACGATTATCGGGAGAAGTTTAGCTGGCGCTCCAGCCAAGGAGGGAGAAACGGCTTCGTCTGCTGAAGTCATAACCTTGAAGGTTGCCCATACACAAAACTACGTACCTTATGACTTTGTCAATGAAAAAGGGGAATCAGATGGTTATGAAGTAGCTGTTTTGAAGGCTGTTGATGAGAAGTTGGCAAACTATCAATTTGAATATACAGGTACCAGTGATGATGACCTCTTGATTGGTCTGGAATCAGGCAAGTATGACATCGGAACCAAGGGAGCTTGGTACACAGATGAACGAGCTAAAAAGTTTGTCATTCCATCTGAACCAGTGGGAGCGAGCATCATCGGATTTACTGTCAGAAAAGAAGATGAACAGAAATACAAAACCATTGATGACTTTGCTAAGAATAAAGGGAAATTGGTTCCCATCTCTCCACAGAATGCTCAATGGAATGTTATCACCAGCTACAATGAAAAACATCAGGACGCACCGATTGAGCTAACAGCAGCAGAATCCTTTAAAGTAGCAGATGCCTATGCCTGGGTCTTAGAAGGACGTTATGACGCCTTCTTTGATATCAAACTGTCCTTTGAAAAAGCAGTTACCGCAGAAGATGGCCCTTACCACCAATATGCGGATAAACTCAGCTGGTTCCCATACAAGGGCATTCCAACTTATCCCTTGATTCACCATGATGAAAAGGGTGAGAAATTCGCTAAAGAATATGAAAAAGCAATCAAAGAGTTGAAGGAAGATGGAACGCTTGCTAAGTTATCTCAGCAATACTTTAAAGAAGATGTCTTTAGTTATGTAGACAAAGACTAGACCAGAAATTCCAAGACTAGAAAGGGTTTTGCATGGTTTCTTATGATTTTTCCAAGGTCTTTCAGTTTTTGCCGACCTTATGGCAGGCACTTCCTATGACCTTGTTCATTCTCTTTTTTACCACTCTTCTTGGTTCCCTTTTTGGAGGTCTCTTGGCCTGGGCGCAAGTAGGAGAAGACAAGAGTTTTGCAGCGATTTCCAAAGGCTATATCTTTACCCTACGTTGTACACCGCCGATTGTCTTGCTTTTTCTAGTCTTTTATGGCTTGCCAGAATTTCTGAAATGGTGGCTTGGTTTGGATATCAACAACTGGTCTAAAACTATTTTTGTTCTCTTGACGATGATTCTCTTGTTTGCGGCTATTGTTGCCGAGGTTTTCAAGGCGGCCTATCAAGCTATTCCAAAGGGGCAGACAGAGGCCGGGCTTAGTATTGGTTTGACTCCAAGTCAGACTTTTTGGAGAATCATTTTTCCTCAAGCTTTTCAAGTTGCTCTTCCCAATATAACAACTGCTATTCTCAATCTCATGCGGGATGCTGCCTTGGCCTATACGATTGGTTTTGTTGATGTTATGGGGGCCGGGAATCTCTTGATCAGTCGCAATTTAGGGAACTACTCTCTGGAAACCTATACGGCAGTTGCGCTTCTTTATTGGGGGATTGCCTTGGTTATTTCTAGCTTGAGTCGTTTGCTTGAGAAGTCTTTGGAAACAAAAGGGAGGTAAGAAATGGATATAGACTATATTGTAAAGACCTTTCTGGAGACCTTGAAGGGTGTGCCAATCACCTTGATTATCATGATTGTGGCTATGGTCTTAAGCTTTTTACCAGCTCTATTTTTAGCCTTGGGGCAGATTTACAAGGTTCGAGGTGTGAGGAGTTTTTCTCTGGTCTATCTGGCCTTTATCCGAGCGACTCCTCCGATTTTATTGATTCTCTTCTTTTATAGTTTGTTTCCAAGTTTGCTGAATCAATTTTTCAAAAGCATAGGAAGTGACTTTGATATTTTCAAACTTGATCCTCTCTACTATGCCTTCATTATTTATAGTTTGATGACAGTCGGGAGTTTGTCGGAGATTTTGCGTTCAGCTATCTTGACGGTGGACAAGGGACAACTAGAGGCAGCGCATGCAATTGGGCTGACTACGACCCAGGCTTATCTAAGGATTGTTTTTCCTCAAGCCTTGCGCTCAGCCTTGCCTAACTTGGCCAATCTGGTGATCAATATCGTCAAGGGAACCTCCCTGGTCTTTGTTATGACCATCAAGGATATCACCGCTATTGCTCGTGTGGAAGCGTCCTACGGTTACCAGTATTTTGAGTCATATTTTGTGATCTTTTTGCAGTATATTTTGATCTGTGGTTTGATTCAGTGGGGCTTCTCTCTACTGGAAAAAGGCTATGTGAAAAAAGAAAAAAGTGCAAAAGCATCTAGTGCGCGTTTTGTATAGGAGGACAGGATGTTACAAGTAGAACATATCGCAAAAACATTTGGTGAGAGGCAGGTGCTGGAGGATGTCAATCTCCAGGTCAACCAAGGGGATGTCGTCGTTATCTTAGGGCCATCAGGTTCGGGGAAAACGACCTTTCTCCGTTGTCTCAACCACTTAGAAAAAGCTGATAGTGGCCGTTTGACCTTGGCAGGAAAAACCTATGACTTATCCAAATTGAGCAAGAAAGACATTCTAGAAATTCGCCAAAAAACAGCCTTTGTTTTCCAGCACTACAATCTTTTTGCGAATAAAACTGCTCTGGAAAATATTCTAGAAGGCCTAATCGTAGCTCGTAAAGTTCCCAAGGAAGAAGCGCTCAAACGTGCAGAATCTGCCTTGGAAAAAGTTGGTTTACTTGCTTATAAGGACTATTACCCTTCACAACTATCTGGAGGGCAACAACAACGAATAGGAATTGCGCGTGCCATTGCCGTCAAGCCCGAGGTCATTTTGCTAGATGAACCAACTTCTGCACTAGACCCTGAGTTGGTTGGAGATGTTTTGGATGTTCTGAAACAGTTGGCGGGAGAAGGTGTGACCATGGTGGTCGTCACGCATGAGATGGGATTTGCTAGAGATGTCGCAAACCACGTTATTTTCATGGATGGAGGCCGTATCGTAGAGGAGAACAATCCCCACGATTTCTTTAGTCGTCCACAAGAAGAACGAACCAAGCAGTTTCTGGCTCGTATCTTATCAGATGCAACCTATAGTGTAGAATATATGATTTGATAGATAAGTGTATCATAAAAACAACACCCCATGACTAGAAGATTTTTCTGACCATGGGGTGTTTTCTCTATAGGAGGGCTAGTTTATACTCTTTGAAAATCTCTTTAAACCAGGTCAGCTTCGCCTTATCTACAAGCTCAAAGCTGTGCTTTGAGTAGCCTGCGATTAGCTTCCTAGTTTACTCTTTGATTTTCATTGAGTGTTATTTCTTTTTCTTGTTTTTTATCAACCATCCAAGTCCGAGAAGGGCAAGGATACTGAATCCAGCAAGGGCAAGGAGGGATTTGCTCTCAGTTCCTGTGTTTGGAAGGAGGTTCTGAGAGTGAGCCTCTGCAGCAGTTTCTTGAGTTTCAGGATTGGCTGCTAGGTTTTGAGCTTGACCTTGTTCTGGTTCAACTTCCAAGCTAGAAAGATCAAATTCTGGTTTTTCTTCCACAGCTGGAGCGACAATAGCACCTCCTTGAGACAAGCGGAGAACGACAGCAGTGAGAGCGTTCAATTTCAAGCCTTTTTCAGTCCATTCGAGACCTTGAGGTTTAGCGATTCCTACTGGTCCGGCTTGATTTTCATCTGCGAGGACTTCAGCCTTTCTCAAGTGAGCAAATGCAGTTCCTAGAGTAAATTCACGAGCCTTATCATCCGCATTGACAAAGACAGCGTAGACATCACCGTTTGGAGCAGTGATTTGGTAGCCGATGGTCACATCTTCTTTTTCAACGCCATTTTGTCCTGGAACAGTAATGAGGTGGACGCGCTCTTTGATGTCTTGCAGACTCTTGAGTCGGAAGGCATCTGTCGATTGACGAAGGGCGATCAATCCCTTCATGTAGTTACGGCTCTTGACATTTTCAGGATAAGCTTTGCCATCTGTAGCTTTGGTCCAATCAAACTTGTTGACAGCATCACTAGAGTCGTAAGAGTCATGGATAAAGTAAGGATAGACAAATGGCTTGCCGTCTTTGTCACGCAACAAGTGAGACTTGTTTGGAACCTTATCTTCAGGGACAGGAGTCTTATAGGCTGGATCAAGGAATTGTTTGGTACGTCCGTATTCCTGACCAGAGTGGATAAACGGAGTTCCTTGAGCAGTCAAGACCATGAGGTTTCCAAGTCGCAAACGACGATGGATCTCAGCGTAGTTTTCAGCCTTGCTTGGGTCTTTTTTGATAGACTGAGCAATAATGTCAAAGAGGGTCAAGTTATCATGGGCTGCGATATACTGGATAACATCTCCAGGACTGTCTGCTTCAAAGTTAGTTGGTTGAGCAATGAGATTTTTGAAGATAGTGTTGATATCGCGTTTTCCACCTGTGATAAAGGCAGGTTGGCCTTCGTTTGGATAACCAGACTTGAGGTTGTTACGGATGTCGTCTGAAAAGACAGCGACAGTATCAGTTTTCTTCATCCAAGACTGGTCAGCAGGTTGTACAGGCGTATTTTCATCACCAGTATAGGTTCTCCAGCCTTCACCTAACATGATAAGATTTGGATTGAGGGCGCGTGCAGCCTTGTACGCTTCTTCAATAGAAGCCGCATCGTGGTCACCCATCATATCAAAGCGGAAACCATCTACTTTGTAGGTTTCGACCAAATACTTGATAGAGTCTACCAAGACACGTTTAGACATGTAGTGGGTAGTTCCCAAACGGCCGCCTCCGAAGCTAGTACGTGGGGTTCCGTCTGCGTCCATAAAGTGATAGTAGTTTGGCTCAATATCCTCAAAAATATCAACGTTGGCAGTATGGTTGTAGACCACATCCAAGATAGCCCCCATGCCACGTTTGTGGATTTCGTTGATGAGGTTTTTGAATTCTGCGATACGTTTTTCTGGATCCTTAGGATCGCTTGAGTACATACCAGTCAAGGAGAAGTAGTTTTGAGGGTCATATCCCCAGTTATAGTTGCTGTTGCTTGAAGCGTAGGCAGACAAACGTTCATGGTTTTTCAATTCATTGACAAAGTAGTAGGACAAGACGGGAAGGAGTTGGATATGAGTCACACCCAAGTCTTTGAGATAGTCTAGTTTTTCGATAAAGGCTTCAAAGGTACCAAATGGCTTGGTCAAGTCTTTTGCGATGGCAGGATCCGAAGTGAAGTCACGTACATGAGCTTCATAGATAACGGCATCTTCACGTGATTTGAAGTTACGAATCTTTCCATAGGTCAAGTCTTGCGGACCTAACTTCGCTGGATCGACAAAGGCAGCTTTAGCGACCTTATGAGCGGCATCTGTTTTTGCTAGGTCACTGTTCCAAGCCGCTAATGATTTGGCATAAGGGTCAAGAACGAGGACAGTTTTACCTTGGCGCTCGATCTGGTAGTGGTAGTAGTAGCCAGTGTAGTTGCTGATACCGAGACCAGAGTTTGCATCCAGAGTTTGTTTCCAGGTTCCTTTTTCTCCTTTTTCAAGGGCGACAGTTCCAACTACTTTTTCAGGATCTTTCTTGTCATAGATAACAACGGAAACCTTATCAGCACTTGGAGACCAGAGGGTGAGGTCAACACGCTTGCCATCTTCTTTTAGAGTTGCGCCGAGTGGCCCATCGTAACTGTAGGACTCATCCTTGAGGCGCCAGCTTGAACGTGTGGTAAAGCGGTCTGAATTGTAGCTGACAGTGTAAGGGTGTTGGGTGTCAGAGAAGTTGCCGATGTAGGTCACTTTTTTACCTGCCTCATCCACTTCCACGTCTGTGATAGCTACTTTATTCCCTTGGTAATCAGTGATGCTGGAGTGTTTGAGGATATCATCTTTCTTAGCTCCAACGAGGGTAGAAAAACTGCTTTCGATACGAGATTTAGCCACGTGTTGGGCACCAGTCATGCGGATATCGTGCACATAGTAGGGGTTAGTGTAGATGGTTTCGTCATCATCTTTGAGGAAAATCTGACTGTGATTTTTTAGATCAGTAAATTTATAATCTTCTTTTCTGATTTTCACATCATCGCCTTTCTTGCTTTCGTCTAGTAATAAAAATCCAAATTCTCTTGCAGCTTCATTGAGTGGAATATCAATGTAACGGCCATACTTTCCAGTTGCTGTAAAGTCAGTACCGTCAGGCCATTCTCCACTGCTTGGATTCTTGACATCGCCCCAATACCAAAGAGATTTTTTGTCATAGTTGCCATCTGTGCGGTAGTAGTTGACACGGACAGTTCCTGCTGGCTGAGGACGGTAGTTGTGTACCTTGTAGTTTTCATCTAGCCAAGCCTCATTCATTTTTGGAGAGAGGCGCTCTACAGAACGGTCCCCTGTCAGGTTATCCCCCTTGGTATTGTTGATAAGGAAGCTGACTTTCTTGGCTTGATCATTCTTGAGTTTGACGTCTAGGTAATAGCCATAGTCGTCTTTCTTGGCATCCTTGAAGGGCTTGGCTCCATTGGGCCAGTTTTCAGAAGGTTTTTCAACATCGTCCCAAGTCCAAAGACCTTGAGAATCTTTGTTTTCTTCAGGGAGTTTTTTTACATGGATGCGGAAGTGGTTGTCTGCGATTGGTTCTTCAGAAGATGTGTCTGCTTGTGATTTTTGATCTGAAGTTGGTGTCGAAGTGCTGGCATCTACTTTCTCTTCCTTGCTGTTAGTCTGGCTTGTAGTAGCATCTTCTGTTTTAGATGTTTCGGGTGCTGTAGTAGTTTCCACAGCCGTAGTAGTTTCCGCAACTGTAGCTTCCTTTTTAGAATCAAGGGAAGCGTTTGCATTCTTTTGTTCAGAAATAGGCGTTTCTTTTTGAGTTTGACTCGTTTCAGTCTCAGTAGGGGCCTTGGTCACAGCGCTGGTATTTTCCTGAGTTTGAGGAAGGTTTTCGTTGGCCGAAATAGTTGGCATTGTAGCAGAAAGCAAGACAATGCTGGCACCAATAAGGACAGAACCAGTTCCGTTCTTCAAGGAACGGATACCATAAATCATTTTTTTCTCAGTTTGAGATGGGATCTTTTTCATCACAATTCTCCTTGTGTAGTTGTTCCTTATCAGTATAGCACGAGGTAAACATTAGTGCAAGCGTTTTCCTAATTTTTGAGAGAAAATATAATGCTTCATTCTCTTGAAATTTTAAAATAATATATAGGAAAAGATTGTTTGAAAAATAGTAAAAAAACCTTGAAAAATCTTGTCCGATAAGGTATAATAAGAGTAATCATTTGTCGTAGGTTTTGTCTGAAATATTGTCCAGACAAAGCTCACAGCAGTTAAATCTTCTGAAAAAGTCAGATTTAGCTGCTCTTTTTGTGCTTTTTTTCAGGTTTTTGAGTGTTTGTAACAAAGATTTAAAGATTCTGAAAATTCATCAAAGGGACACGGTGATAGGGGTTTTAAAAACCATATAACGATTAGAAAAGCCTGATTGACAAGGCTTGGAATTTATTTACAAAGGAGAATCATCTTGGCAGGACATGACGTTCAATACGGGAAACATCGTACCCGTCGTAGTTTTTCAAGAATCAAAGAAGTTCTTGACTTACCAAATTTGATTGAAATTCAAACGGATTCATTCAAAGATTTCCTAGATCACGGTCTTAAGGAAGTATTTGAAGATGTATTGCCAATTTCAAACTTCACAGACACAATGGAGTTGGAATTTGTTGGCTATGAAATCAAGGAACCAAAATACACGCTCGAAGAAGCACGTATCCACGATGCTAGCTACTCAGCACCAATTTTTGTAACCTTCCGCTTGATCAATAAAGAAACAGGCGAAATCAAGACCCAAGAAGTCTTCTTTGGTGATTTCCCAATCATGACCGAAATGGGTACTTTCATCATCAATGGTGGTGAACGTATTATCGTTTCTCAGTTGGTTCGCTCACCAGGTGTTTACTTTAATGACAAAGTAGACAAGAACGGTAAAGTGGGATACGGCTCAACTGTTATCCCTAACCGTGGAGCTTGGTTGGAACTTGAAAGCGACTCAAAAGATATCGCTTATACTCGTATCGATCGTACTCGTAAGATTCCATTTACGACCTTAGTTCGTGCGCTTGGTTTCTCAGGTGATGATGAAATCTTTGATATCTTCGGTGACAGCGAATTGGTTCGCAACACCGTTGAAAAAGATATCCACAAGAATCCAATGGACTCTCGTACAGACGAAGCTTTGAAAGAAATTTATGAACGCCTTCGTCCAGGTGAGCCTAAGACTGCTGAAAGCTCACGTAGCTTGCTTGTAGCGCGTTTCTTTGACCCACGTCGCTATGACTTGGCGGCAGTTGGTCGTTACAAGATCAATAAAAAACTCAATGTTAAAACACGCTTGCTCAACCAAACCATTGCGGAGCCATTGGTAGACCCTGAAACTGGTGAAATCTTGGTAGAAGCTGGTACCATTATGACTCGTAGCGTGATCGAAAGTATCGAGAGTCACTTGGATGGCGACTTGAACAAAATTGTTTATATTCCAAACGATGCAGCTGTTCTGACAGAACCAGTTGTCCTTCAAAAATTCAAGGTTGTTGCCCCAACGGACCCAGACCGTGTTGTAACCATCATCGGAAATGCCAATCCAGACGATAAGGTTCGTGTTGTAACTCCTGCGGATATCCTTGCAGAGATGAGCTACTTCCTTAACTTGGCAGAAGGTATCGGACGTGTGGATGATATCGATCACCTTGGGAACCGTCGTATCCGTGCAGTTGGTGAATTGCTTGCTAACCAAGTACGTCTTGGCCTTTCTCGTATGGAACGTAATGTCCGTGAACGTATGTCTGTTCAGGATAATGAAGTTTTGACACCGCAACAAATCATCAACATCCGTCCAGTAACAGCTGCGGTTAAAGAATTCTTTGGTTCATCACAGTTGTCACAGTTCATGGACCAACACAACCCGCTTTCTGAGTTGTCTCACAAACGTCGTTTGTCAGCCTTAGGACCTGGTGGTTTGACACGTGACCGTGCCGGATATGAAGTACGTGACGTGCACTATACTCACTATGGTCGTATGTGTCCAATCGAGACACCTGAAGGACCTAACATCGGTTTGATCAATAACTTGTCATCATATGGTCACTTGAACAAGTATGGATTTGTTCAAACACCATACCGTAAGGTTGACCGTGAAACTGGTGTAGTCACAAACGAAATCGTTTGGTTGACAGCCGATGAAGAAGATGAATTCACTGTAGCGCAGGCCAACTCTCGTCTTAACGAAGACGGTACTTTTGCTGAGAAAGTTGTCATGGGACGTCACCAAGGGGTCAACCAAGAGTATCCAGCAGAAGTGGTTGACTACATGGACGTGTCACCAAAACAGGTAGTTGCCGTTGCGACAGCATGTATTCCTTTCTTGGAAAACGATGACTCCAACCGTGCCCTCATGGGTGCCAACATGCAACGTCAGGCTGTGCCATTGATTGATCCAAAAGCACCTTACGTTGGTACTGGTATGGAATACCAAGCAGCTCATGACTCTGGTGCTGCTGTTATTGCTCAGTATGATGGTAAAGTTACATACGCAGATGCTGACAAGGTAGAAGTACGCCGTGAAGATGGTTCATTGGATGTCTACCACATCCAAAAATTCCGTCGTTCAAACTCAGGTACTGCCTACAACCAACGCACTCTCGTTAAAGTTGGCGATGTCGTTGAAAAAGGAGACTTCATCGCTGATGGACCTTCTATGGAAAAAGGGGAAATGGCGCTTGGACAAAACCCAATCGTTGCCTACATGACATGGGAAGGTTACAACTTCGAGGATGCCGTTATCATGAGCGAACGCTTGGTCAAAGACGATGTCTATACATCTGTCCACCTCGAGGAATACGAATCAGAAACCCGCGATACAAAGCTTGGGCCTGAAGAAATTACTCGTGAAATTCCAAACGTTGGTGAAGATGCCCTTAAAGACCTTGACGAGATGGGTATTATCCGTATCGGTGCTGAGGTTAAAGAAGGCGATATTCTTGTAGGTAAAGTAACACCTAAGGGTGAAAAAGACCTTTCAGCTGAAGAACGTCTCTTGCACGCTATCTTCGGAGACAAGTCTCGTGAAGTGCGTGACACTTCTCTTCGTGTACCTCACGGTGCCGATGGTGTCGTTCGTGATGTTAAGATCTTTACACGTGCAAATGGAGATGAGTTGCAATCAGGTGTTAACATGCTGGTTCGTGTCTACATCGCTCAAAAACGTAAGATCAAAGTCGGAGATAAGATGGCCGGACGTCACGGAAACAAAGGGGTTGTCTCTCGTATCGTTCCTGTAGAAGACATGCCTTACCTTCCAGACGGAACTCCAGTCGACATCATGTTGAATCCACTTGGGGTACCATCACGTATGAATATCGGTCAGGTTATGGAACTCCACCTTGGTATGGCAGCCCGTACTCTTGGTATCCACATCGCAACACCAGTGTTTGACGGAGCAAGCTCTGAAGACCTTTGGGACACTGTTAAAGAAGCAGGTATGGATAGCGATGCTAAGACAATCCTATACGATGGACGTACAGGTGAGCCGTTTGACAACCGTGTATCAGTTGGTGTCATGTACATGATCAAACTCCACCACATGGTTGATGATAAATTGCACGCGCGTTCAGTCGGACCATACTCAACCGTTACCCAACAACCACTCGGAGGTAAAGCTCAGTTTGGTGGACAACGTTTCGGTGAGATGGAGGTTTGGGCTCTTGAAGCCTACGGTGCATCAAATGTCCTCCAAGAAATCTTGACTTACAAGTCTGACGATATCAACGGACGTTTGAAAGCTTATGAAGCTATTACAAAAGGAAAACCAATTCCAAAACCAGGTGTTCCAGAATCCTTCCGAGTTCTTGTCAAAGAATTGCAATCTCTTGGTCTTGACATGCGTGTCCTTGACGAAGACGACCAAGAAGTGGAACTTCGTGACCTAGATGAAGGAATGGACGAAGATGTCATCCACGTAGATGACCTTGAAAAAGCCCGCGAAAAAGCAGCCCAAGAGGCTAAAGCAGCCTTTGAAGCTGAAGAAGCTGAGAAAGCAACAAAAGCGGAAGCAACAGAAGAAGCTGCTGAACGAGAATAAGCAGTTCACTTAGAATAGAAAGGGAAGAAATAGTGGTTGATGTAAATCGTTTTAAAAGTATGCAAATCACCCTAGCTTCTCCAAGCAAAGTCCGTTCATGGTCTTATGGAGAAGTCAAGAAACCTGAAACAATCAATTACCGTACGTTGAAACCAGAACGTGAAGGACTCTTTGACGAAGTCATCTTTGGTCCTACAAAGGACTGGGAATGTGCTTGTGGTAAGTACAAACGCATTCGCTATAGAGGGATTGTTTGTGACCGCTGTGGGGTTGAAGTAACGCGTACGAAAGTTCGTCGTGAGCGTATGGGGCACATCGAGTTGAAAGCTCCTGTATCTCACATCTGGTATTTCAAGGGGATTCCAAGCCGTATGGGCTTGACCCTTGATATGAGTCCTCGTGCCCTCGAGGAAGTTATCTACTTTGCGGCTTATGTGGTGATTGATCCGAAGGATACACCACTTGAGCACAAGTCTATCATGACAGAGCGCGAATACCGTGAGCGCTTGCGTGAGTATGGTTATGGTTCATTCGTTGCCAAAATGGGTGCCGAAGCCATCCAAGACCTTTTGAAACAAGTAGATCTTGAAAAAGAAATTGCCGAACTCAAAGAAGAGTTGAAAACAGCTACTGGACAAAAACGTGTCAAAGCCATCCGTCGTTTGGATGTTTTGGATGCCTTTTACAAGTCTGGAAACAAACCTGAATGGATGATTCTCAACATCCTTCCAGTTATTCCACCAGACCTTCGTCCAATGTTGCAGTTGGATGGTGGCCGTTTTGCCTCATCTGACTTGAACGACCTTTACCGCCGTGTTATCAACCGTAACAACCGCTTGGCTCGTTTGCTTGAGTTGAATGCACCAGGTATCATCGTTCAAAATGAGAAGCGTATGCTTCAAGAAGCGGTTGACGCTTTGATTGATAATGGTCGTCGTGGTCGGCCAATCACAGGACCAGGTAGCCGTCCATTGAAATCATTGAGCCACATGCTTAAAGGGAAACAAGGACGCTTCCGTCAAAACTTGCTCGGTAAACGTGTTGACTTCTCAGGACGTTCCGTTATCGCCGTTGGTCCAACTCTTAAGATGTACCAATGTGGTGTGCCACGTGAAATGGCAATTGAGCTCTTTAAACCATTCGTCATGCGTGAAATCGTTGCTCGTGACATCGTGCAGAACGTCAAAGCGGCTAAACGCTTGGTGGAACGTGGTGATGAACGTATCTGGGATATCCTTGAAGAAGTAATCAAAGAACACCCAGTACTTTTGAACCGCGCACCGACCCTTCACCGTTTGGGTATCCAAGCTTTCGAGCCAGTCTTGATCGATGGTAAGGCCCTTCGTTTGCACCCGCTTGTCTGTGAAGCCTACAATGCCGACTTTGACGGGGACCAAATGGCCATCCACGTACCGCTTTCAGAAGAAGCCCAAGCAGAAGCTCGTATCTTGATGCTCGCTGCTGAGCATATCTTGAACCCGAAAGATGGTAAACCAGTTGTTACTCCATCTCAGGACATGGTTTTGGGTAACTACTACTTGACCATGGAAGAAGCTGGTCGTGAAGGTGAAGGAATGGTCTTCAAAGACCGTGACGAAGCGGTTATGGCTTACCGCAATGGTTATGTTCACCTCCATTCACGTGTTGGTATCGCGACAGATAGCCTCAACAAACCTTGGACTGAAGAGCAAAAACACAAGGTCTTGCTGACAACAGTTGGTAAAATCCTCTTCAACGACATCATGCCAGAGGGTCTGCCTTACTTGCAAGAACCAACAAATGCTAACTTAACAGAAGGTGTTCCAGCTAAGTACTTCTTGCCACTAGGTGGAGATATCAAGGAAGCAATCAGCAATCTTGAACTCAACCCTCCATTCAAGAAGAAAAATCTTGGGAATATCATCGCTGAAATCTTCAAACGTTTCCGTACGACAGAAACTTCTGCCCTACTTGACCGCATGAAGAACCTCGGTTACCACCACTCAACTCTTGCAGGTTTGACAGTGGGTATTGCCGATATCCCAGTTGTTGAAGACAAGGCTGAAATCATCGAAGAATCACACAAACGTGTAGAACAAATCACCAAACAATTCCGTCGTGGTATGATTACAGACGACGAGCGCTACAACGCTGTTACAGCTGAATGGCGTGCTGCTCGTGAAAAATTGGAGAAACGTTTGGTTGCCAACCAAGATCCTAAGAACCCAATCGTTATGATGATGGACTCTGGAGCCCGTGGTAACATCTCAAACTTCTCACAGCTTGCCGGTATGCGTGGTCTGATGGCTGCTCCGAACGGACGTATCATGGAATTGCCAATCCTTTCAAACTTCCGCGAAGGTTTGTCAGTACTCGAAATGTTCTTCTCAACTCACGGTGCCCGTAAAGGTATGACCGATACGGCCCTTAAGACAGCCGACTCAGGTTACTTGACTCGTCGTTTGGTTGACGTTGCCCAAGACGTTATCATCCGTGAGGACGACTGTGGAACAGACCGTGGTCTCTTGATCCGTTCTATCGCAGAAGGAAAAGAGATGATCGAGTCTCTCGAAGAACGCCTCAACGGTCGTTACACTAAGAAAACTGTTAAACATCCAGAAACTGGTGCAGTGATCATCGGTCCAAATGAGTTGATTACAGAAGACAAGGCGCGTGAAATTGTCAATGCTGGTGTGGAAGAAGTGACTATCCGCTCTGTATTTACATGTAACACCCGTCATGGTGTCTGTCGTCACTGTTACGGTATCAACTTGGCGACAGGTGATGCGGTTGAAGTTGGTGAAGCAGTTGGTACAATCGCTGCCCAATCTATCGGGGAACCTGGTACACAGCTTACAATGCGTACCTTCCACACGGGTGGGGTTGCCTCAAATACCGATATCACTCAGGGTCTTCCTCGTGTCCAAGAAATCTTTGAAGCCCGCAATCCTAAAGGGGAAGCGGTCATCACAGAGGTCAAAGGACAAGTTACTGCCATCGAAGAAGACGCGTCAACTCGTACTAAGAAAGTCTTCGTTAAGGGTGAAACTGGCGAAGGTGAGTACGTGGTACCATTTACAGCCCGTATGCGTGTTGAAGTTGGAGACCAAGTCTCTCGCGGTGCAGCTCTTACAGAAGGTTCTATCCAACCAAAACGTCTCCTTGCTGTTCGTGATGTCTTGTCAGTTGAAACTTACCTTCTCGGTGAAGTACAAAAAGTTTACCGTAGCCAAGGGGTAGAAATCGGTGACAAACACATCGAGGTAATGGTTCGTCAAATGATCCGTAAAGTTCGTGTCATGGATCCAGGTGACACAGACCTCCTCATGGGTACCCTCATGGACATCAAC